>CAMOKD010000071.1:0-9724 GCA_946617435.1 uncultured Clostridia bacterium
TGAACTACGGCACCTCTGCCAGAGCCTTCTTTGTGGCCGAAGGCAGAGCCGTGGCGGAGTAATCCCACAGCCCCAAAAGCGCGCTGCAGGCCCCGGCTTGCAGCGCGCTGATTGAAAAAAGCAAGGCCGCCGGCGGTGCCGGCGGCCTTGACTGCAGCCTGCTCAATCCAGGCAGGCAATGACTTCCACCTCTACCAGGGCGCCCTTGGGCAGCTCCCGCACCGCCACGCAGGACCGGGCGGGCTTGGAGACAAAGTAGGCCCCGTAGATCTCGTTAAAGGCCCCAAAGTTGGCCATGTCCGACAGGAAACAGGTGGTCTTTACCACATTGCGTTCCGTGCAGCCGGCAGCGGCCAGCAGGGCGTCGATGTTCGACATGATCCGGCGGCTCTGTGCCCGGATGTCGCTGGGCTCCAGGGCGCCGGTGGCGGGGTCAATGGGCATCATGCCGGACAAAAACAGCAGGTTCCCGGCCTTGACCGCCTGGGAATAGGGTCCGATGGCCGCGGGGGCCTTGGGGGTGGAAATGTATTCTGGCATAACAGGAGGCTCCTTTCCTCAGATAGCTCTATCCTATCACACCCGGCGGCAAAATGCAACACCTCCGGGCTCAGTCCTCCGACTCCTGGCCGACTTGATCCAGAGGCGGCTCGCCATAGCGGCGCAGCATCCGGTCCACCTCCTCCGGGTCGGTCAGCCCGGACTGCAGGGCTGTGAGCAGCACCACGTCCCGCCGCCGGCGGACGTACAGGGGCTCCATGCCGTTCAGCTTCAGCAGCCGGTCGGTCTGGCGGCTGTCGCAGCCCACGGCAAAGCACATCCGCAGCAGGGTATCCCGCTTGTCCAGCCCGGTCTCGCCGCTGAGCAGCTTGTAGCCGTAGGATTCCGGAATCCCCGCCTTCAGAAACAGGGTCCGGCGGGTCATTTTTTTCTGCGCCATCAGCTGCAGCAGCTCCTCGCGGAAGGAGGTCCCGGCAGGGAAGAAGGACGCCTGGTATTCGTCAAAAAAGCTGCTCAGCCCGTCCCGGCCGGTTTTCTCCAGCACACCGGTGAGGGAATGGGTGGTTTTTGGATTTTTCATAAATCTGACCTCGCTTTTTGTGGAATCGTGTGGTATGATTACGGCAGAACAGATGCCGCTCCGCGGCACAAACCGGTGAAGGGAGGGAGCCCCATGACCCTGGAACAAGCCTATGCCCTGTCCTGCTTTACTCCCATCGGCAGCCTGGGCCCGGGGCTGACCCTGGTCCGGCACAGCCATACCGGCGTGTTGGGGGTGCGCAAGCAGCTGCAGGTCTATGACCTGGCGGTGTACAGCACCCTGCAGGCCCATCCGGTGGCCCAGGTGCCAAAGATCCTGGCCATGGGGGAGGAAAACGGCACCCTCACCGTGGTGGAGGAGTATATCAACGGCACCACCCTGGCCGCCCTGCTGCAGACCCAGGGGCCCCAGCCTCCGGCCCGGGTGCAGGACCTGGGCCGGGCCCTGTGCCGCATCCTGGCCCAGCTGCACAGCCAGCAGCCCCCGGTGGTACACCGGGACATCAAGCCGGAGAATCTCCTGCTGGACCAAAACGGCCGGCTGTGGCTGCTGGACTTCAACGTGGCCAAGCATCACCGCCCCGGCCAGGGCCGGGACACCCACCTGCTGGGCACCGAGGGCTTTGCCGCTCCGGAGCAGTACGGCTTTGGGGCCTCCGGTCCGGCGGCGGACGTTTACGCCGTGGGGGTGGTGCTGAACTGCCTGCTCACCGGGGAGCTGCCCACCCTGGCGCCCGCCGCGGGCCCCCTGGCCCCGGTGATTGCCCGGTGCCTGAGCATGGAGCCGGCGGACCGGCCCACCGCAACCGAGCTGGAGCGGCTGCTCGCCCGTCCAGCTCCGGCCGGCCGCACCCGGCGGCAGCTGCTGCCCCCGGGCTTCCGCACCGGCAAGGTGTGGAAGATGCTCCTGGCCCTGCTGGGCTACGGGCTGATCTTCGCCTATGACTTTTCCGTGGAGTACGACAACACGGACATTTTGACCCTGGCCATGTACCGGGTGGCCCTGCTGGGCATCCATCTGAGCCTGGTGGCCTATTGGGCGGACTATCTGGGCCTGCGCCGCAGGCTCTGCCCCTGGAAAAGCCGGTGGGTCCGGGCCCTGATGGGCATTGTGTACAGCCTGGCCATTGTGGTGGGCTGGCTCGCCTTTGTGTTTGTGGGGGGCTTTTTGATCTTCCTGTTTACCGACTCGTGACAGGGTCCCTCACCGGGGCCTGGCCGGTAAAGAAGGGCCGCAGGGCCCAGCTGTCCCGAAAGACGAAGCGCCGCTCCAGCAGGGCGGTGCACCGGTGGATCAAAAACCCGTTCACCAGGGCGCAGACCGCAGTGCCCCACTTGACCCCCTCAAGATGCCACAGGCCGAAGAAGGCGAAGGACAGCCCCACGCTGAGAAGACAGCTGGTGATGTCATAGCCGGTTTTGAACTTGTGGATCTCAATGCCCCAGCGGGCGGAGACCTCCTTGACAAACAGCTCGTACACCTCCGGGGAGATGTAGGCGTGGAACAGCAGGGAGATGGCCGCCGAGCCCAGCACCATGCCGATGACATAGCAGACAATCCGATCCGCCATGCCAAAGCCGGGCACCAGGGCCAGCAGCCACATGGACCCGTCCAGCATCAGCCCGTAGAGCACCGCCGTGACAAAGGAGAACAGATCGCTCAGCCGGAACCTGCGCAGCAGCAGCATCATCACCGCCAGCAGCACCGCCTGCAGGGTGTACTCCGCCATGCCAAAGGTGAAAAAGGGCAGGCTTTGGCTGAGTTTCAGATGCAGCAGATAGGCCGGGGCCACCACCATAGACATGCCGAAGTCCGCCCGTTCCATCAGGGCGGTGCCCACGGCCAGAATCGCCAGGCCCAGCAGATAGGCCAGCTCTGTGGAAAACACGCGCTGTTTCATTGTAAACACCTCTTTCCTCCAAAACGGGCACAGGCAGCCCTCTGCGTTTGATACAGAAACGCAAAAAGCTGTCTGTGCCCGGGCCGGGGGATTTATTTTTCCTCCAGGATCTTGTTGAGCTCCTGCATAAAGCTGTGGATGTCCTTAAACTGGCGGTACACCGACGCGAACCGGACATAGGCCACCTCGTCCAGGGGCTTCAGCCGCTCCATCACCAGCTCGCCGATGTACTCGGTGGTGACCTCCCGCTCCAGGGAGTTCTGGATGATGGACTCAATCTCCAGCACCGCGTCCTCCAGATCCTGGGCGCTGACCGGCCGTTTCTCACAGGCGCGGATCATGCCGTTCATGATCTTGTTCCGGTCAAAGGGCTGGCGGGTGCCCGCCCGTTTCACCACAATAATCGGCAGCCGCTCCACGGTTTCATAGGTGGTAAACCGCCGCTGGCAGGCCAGACACTCTCTGCGCCGGCGGATGCTGGTGCCGTCTTCGGAGTGGCGGGAATCCACCACCTTGCTCTCCTGATACCCACAATACGGACATTTCATGCGCTGTTTCCTCCCCGTTCTTTCGTTTGCATGCTCCGTCTGTTAGTATAACAGAAACGACCGGGGCTTGTCCAGTAAAAAATCAAATTATGTTAACAAAAAATCCGGCCGGACCCATCAGGGCCCGGCCGGGCTTAGCTTATTCCTCGGGGCTGAAATCATCCTTGCCCACGCCGCAAAGCTCGCAGACGAAATCCTCGGGAAGGTCTTCCCACTTCACGCCGGCCTCGTCCTCATCATAGACCCAGCCGCAGACGTTGCAAACATACTTCATGGTGACGCGCTCCTTTCGGTAAGATACAGGAATATTATAACAGATTTCCCGGGCTTGTCAATGGAGGGGCGGGGATTTTCTTTGGGGTTCAGCGCTTTTCCCCGGCGTCTTTTTCGGCCCCGCCGATGGTCTTGGGAGTCAGGGCGTCGGGCTCCAGATCCACCCGCTTGGGCAGCAGCAGGGACATGAGCATGGAGATGACGAACACGCCTGCCACCGGGTTGCCGGAGAAGATGTCAGTGACGATCTGGGGCATATGGGTGAAGAACCCGGGCACAAAGGTGACGCCGATGCCGATGCAGAAGGCGGAGGCCACAATCAAGGTGTTGCGCTGGTCCATCTTAATCTGGGAGAGCATGCTCACGCCGGAGACAATGATGGCGCCGAACATGATCACCGTGCAGCCGCCCAGCACGCAGGCGGGCAGGGTGGAGAAGAACGCGCCGATGGGGGGGAACAGGCCCGCCAGCACCAGGGTCAGGGCGCCGAACATGATGGTGAACCGGTTGACCACCTTGGTCATGGCCACCAGGCCCACGTTCTGGCTGAAGGAGGTGATGGGAGGGCAGCCGAACACGCCGCCGGAGATGGCAGACATGAAGCCGTCGCAGCCCAATGAGCCGGAGACCTCCCGCTCGGTGATGTCCCGGCCCAGGCCGCCGGTGCATACGGCGGTGGTATCGCCGATGGTCTCCGCCGCGGAGACCAGGAACACCAGGGTCACCGAGATGATGGCGCCGAGTTCAAACTTGGGGGTAAAGGCGAACAGCTTGGGCAGGGAGACCACGCCCAGCTCCGCCACGGTGTTCCGCATGGCGGAGAAGTTGACCATGGGGGCAATGCCCGTAAGGGTGAAGATCACCGCCACAACATAGCCCACCACCAGGCCGAAGAGGACGTACAGCTGCTTCCAGAAGCCCTTGGCCACGCAGTTGAACACCAGGCAGGAGATCAGGGTGATGGTGCCCACCACCAGGTTGTACCAGGCGCCGATGTCCTCCGCCCCGTTGCCGCCGGCAAAGGACTCAATGCCCGTGCCCAGCAGGGAGATACCGATGGTGGTCACCACGCAGGCGGACACAATGGGGGAAACAAATTTGCGCCAGTATTTGGCGGTCAGGCCCAGCAGGCCCTCTATGCAGCCGCCCACAATCACCGCGCCGATCATCAGGCCGTAGTCCTTGGCGGCCAGGGTCATCATGGCGGACAGGAAGGTGAAGCTCAGGCCCATCACCACCGGCAGCTTGGAGCCGATGCGCCAGATGGGGTACAGCTGAATCAGCGTGCCCAGGCCAGCCACCAGCATGGCGGCCTGAATCAGCAGGGCCTTGTCGATTTCCGTGAAGGCCTTGCCGTTGTACATGGCCACGCCGGCAATCAGCATCACCGGGGTCACGTTGGCCACAAACATGGCCAGCACATGCTGCAGACCGAAGGGGATGGCCTTGGCCACAGGCACCCGCCCGTCCAGACGGTAGATGTTTTGAATATCAGGGGGTTGATGGTTGGAATTTTTCACGGAAAACACTCCTTTTGTGAGATCCCTCCCGGCCGGAATCGTGCCGTGACAGAAGGAAGACCCGATTTGCAAAAATTATTATACCACCCTAAAAATTTTTTGCAATTGGCGGATTGAACAAGATTATGCATATTTTCTATGCAAAATCACGAGACATAAAAAGCGCCTGCCGGCCATTTGGCCGGCAGGCGCCGGGGAGGGGCTTCATGCCGCCGGGGCAAGGCGGTACAGGGTCCAGTAGTATACGCCGTCGATGTTTTCATAGCCCAGCTCCGCCTGCCAGCGGGGGAAATCCCCAAAGCTGCCGGCGGCCAGGTCGGCTTCATAGACAAAGTCAAACACCGCCCGGTAGCGCGCCCCGTCATAGGACACAGAGCGCAGATTCACCTGGCCCGTGGCGTACACGCCGTCGGTGAGGGGGGCGTAGTAGAACTGCCCCTCCCGGTAGAAGTGCTGGTGTTCCTCGGCCTGGGCGGCCAGGGCGCGGATGTCGTCCTCAGACAGGTGCAGGATGTTGTGGGCCACCCAATTGACCTCTGCGGCGCTGTAGAGACAGCACTGTCCCTGCCACCACTGCCGGGGGTCTGCCTCGGCGGTTTGCCGGCCGGCAAAGTCATACTGGGCGTAGCGCACGCAGCCGGTGGGGCTGACCAGAGAGCCCAGGATGTTCACGCTGCGGTGCAGGGCGTCAGCGTAGAGATAGGGCTCGCCGTCGCCGGCGATAAAGACGGCCAAAAAGTCCTCCAGGCCGGAGGGAATGTCCTTGGGGTCCACCAGCTCCGGGCGCAGACCCATCCTGTTGCTCAGCTCCTCTTCAACCTCTGCCAGGGAGCGCTGGGCGCTGGGCAGACCCTCCACCGGGGCCGGCAGCTCCCGGCCGTAGAGCACCACCTGGGTGATGCCGGCCAAAAACGCCCGTTCGGCTCGGTCATAGACCCCCACGTCCACCTGGGCTCCCTCCGCGCTGTAGGTGTAGCGGTCGGCCTGATTGGGCTGGGCGGTGTGGCTCTGGGCCAGCACCGTCCGGGGGCTGCGGGAGAAATCGTCCCCCTCCAGGGCGTCGTAGCGGGTGTAGTAGGTGTAGCTGTCCTCCATGCCGGTCCACACCGCAGCCAGGGCAGGGGCGTCGCCCCGCAGCAGCAGGGCAGGCCGGTCCGGCACGGCGGCATCCCGCACCCAGGGCAGATCCAGCACCTGGTAGAGCCGGTTGTTGGCGTAGGTGTAGACCTGCAGCCGGCAGCTGTGGGGATCGGCCGGGTCCGCAGCCAGGAAGGCCAGCTCCGGCAGGCTGTCGCCCACCAGATCCGCCAGGGCGGCGGCGCCCTCTGCCGGCAGCGCCGGGGGGGTCACCCCGTCAAACCTGGCCTTGGCGGCGTCGGGGAGAATCAGGCTCTCGTTCTGCTCCAGCAGCAGCCGATAGGCCTGCCAGGCGTTCTGCTGCCGCTCCGGGGTGGGGGCAGGGGGCTGGGTTTCCGGTGGGACGGTGGTCTCGGGAGCCGGGGTTTCGGGGGGCTGGGTTTCCACAGGGGCCTGGGTTTCGGCGGGCAGGGTGACCGCCGGGGTGGCCGCGGTGGGCAGGGTGGGCGTGGGCGGTGCGGGGGCGGGGGCGGAGCTCCGCCAGGGGGCCCAAATCAGCAGCAGGGCCGTCAGCAGCACCGCCAGGGCCCCCAGCCCCAGGCCCAGCCACAGGCCGGTGCGGTCCGGGGCCTTTTCAACCGCCGGGGACAGATCCGCTGCCGGGCGCAGCTCCGGCGCCGGCACAGAAACGGGGGAGAAGACCTTGGTGTCGGAGCGCTGTTCAATTTTGGCCCCGCACTTGGAGCAAAAGGCCGCGCCCTCGGCAACCCGGGCGCCGCAGCAGGCACAAATCATGGCAGCCGCCTCCTTGCAGTTGGATTTTTCCCTATTATAGCCCCTTCCGCCGGGAAAATCAACCGCCAAACCTGCAAAGGAAAAACCCAATTTTCCAGATTATTTTTGGAAAAACCATTGAAAAACCGGAAAAAAAGTGGTATAATATAGTGCCAACAAAAATGAAGAATAAAAACAAATGCAAATGGCTGGGATAGCCATGTTAACTTGAAAGGAGAAAAGTACATGTCCCACAAGTATGTCTACCTGTTCACCGAGGGTAACGCTTCCATGCGTGAGCTGCTGGGCGGCAAAGGCGCCAACCTGGCCGAGATGACCAACATCGGCATGCCCGTTCCCCAGGGCTTCACCATCTCCACCGAGGCCTGCACCAAGTACTACGAAGACGGCCGCCGGATCAACGACGAGATCATGGCCGAAATCATGGAGTACGTCGCCAAGATGGAAGAGATCAACGGCAAGAAGTTCGGCGATCTGAACAACCCCCTGCTGGTCTCCGTCCGCTCCGGTGCCCGTGCCTCCATGCCCGGCATGATGGACACCATCCTCAACCTTGGCCTGAACGACGAGGTCGTAAACGCCATGATCAAGGGCAACCCCGATCCCAAGTTTGAGCGTTTTGTTTACGACTCCTACCGCCGCTTCATTCAGATGTTCTCTGACGTGGTCATGGAAGTGGGCAAGAAGTACTTTGAGCAGCTGATTGACCAGATGAAGGCCGAAAAGGGCGTCACCTCCGACCTGGAGCTCAACGCCGCCGACCTGAAAAAGCTGGCCGAGCAGTTTAAGGCTGAATATAAGGCCCAGATCGGCGAGGACTTCCCCTCCGATCCCAAGGTCCAGCTGTACGAGGCCATTCGTGCCGTGTTCCGCAGCTGGGACAACCCCCGCGCCAACGTCTATCGCCGTGACAACGACATCCCCTATTCCTGGGGCACTGCCGTCAACGTCATGCCCATGGTGTTCGGCAACCTGAACGACAACTCCGGCACCGGCGTGGCCTTCACCCGTGACCCCGCCACCGGCGAGAAGAAGCTGATGGGCGAGTTCCTGAACAACGCCCAGGGCGAGGACGTGGTGGCCGGCGTGCGTACCCCCATGCCCATTGCCATGATGGCCGAAAAGTTCCCCGAGGCTTATGCCGAGTTCATCAAGGTATGCGACAAGCTGGAAGAGCACTACCGCGACATGCAGGACATGGAGTTCACCGTGGAGAACGGCAAGCTGTACATGCTGCAGTGCCGCTCCGGCAAGCGGACGGCCCAGGCTGCCCTGAAGATCGCCTGCGATCTGGTGGACGAGGGCATGCGCACCGAGGCCGAGGCCGTTGCCATGATCGACCCCAGAAACCTGGACACCCTGCTGCATCCCCAGTTTGACGCCGCTGCGCTGAAGGCTGCCAAGCCTCTGGGCAAGGGCCTGGGCGCCTCTCCCGGCGCCGCCTGCGGCAAGATCGTCTTCTCCGCCGAGGACGCCGAGGCCTGGAAGGCCAGAGGCGAGAAGGTGGTTCTGGTCCGCCTGGAGACCTCTCCCGAGGACATCACCGGCATGAAGGCCGCCCAGGGCATTCTGACCGTTCGCGGCGGCATGACCTCTCACGCGGCGGTTGTGGCCCGCGGCATGGGCACCTGCTGTGTCTCCGGCTGCGGCGACATCGTCATGGACGAGGAGAACAAGCGCTTCACCCTGGCCGGCAAGGAGTTCCACGAGGGCGACCCCATCTCCCTGGACGGCTCCAACGGCAACATCTATGACGGCATCATCCCCACCGTTGACGCCACCATCAGCGGCGACTTCGGCCGGATCATGGCCTGGGCCGACAAGTATCGCAAGCTCCAGGTCCGCACCAACGCCGACACCCCCCGCGACGCCAAGAAGGCCCGCGAGCTGGGCGCCGAGGGCATTGGCCTGTGCCGCACCGAGCATATGTTCTTTGAGGCGGACCGCATTGCGGCCTTCCGCGAGATGATCTGCTCCGACACCGCCGAGCAGCGCGAGATTGCCCTGGACAAGATCCTGCCCTATCAGCAGTCCGACTTTGAAAAGCTCTACGAGGCCCTGGAGGGCTACCCCGTCACCATTCGTTTCCTGGATCCCCCTCTGCACGAGTTCGTGCCCACCGAGGAGAAGGACATCGAGATGCTGGCTGCCACCCAGTGCAAGTCTGTTGAGGAAGTCAAGGCCCTCATCGAGAGCCTGAAGGAGTTCAACCCCATGATGGGTCACCGTGGCTGCCGTCTGGCCGTCACCTATCCCGAGATTGCCCGGATGCAGACCAAGGCCGTCATCCGTGCCGCCATCAACGTCAAGAAGGCCCATCCCGACTGGAACCTGGTGCCCGAGATCATGATCCCCCTGGTCAGCGAGATCAGAGAGCTCAAGTACGTCAAGGCCGAAGTGGTCAAGACCGCCGACGCCGAGATCGCCGCTGCCGGCATCGACATGAAGTATGAGGTCGGCACCATGATCGAGATCCCCCGCGCCTGCGTCACCGCCGACCAGATCGCCAAGGAGGCCGAGTTCTTCTGCTTCGGCACCAACGACCTGACCCAGATGACCTACGGCTTCA
>CAMOKD010000072.1:0-9587 GCA_946617435.1 uncultured Clostridia bacterium
CAATCGCCTTCACGCGCTTGACATTGGGCTTCCACATTCTGTTGGAACGTCTGTGGGAATGGGAGACCTTGATGCCGAACGTAACGCCCTTGCCGCAAATATCGCACTTTGCCATTAGCTGCACCTCCAATCCATAGGTGAAATACACAAAATCGTGACGCCTCAAAGCGTCGGACAGTATAATACCAAATTCTGAACCAAATTGCAAGAGGAAATTTGAAATTTCCAGGATTTTTTCAAAAATTTTTTTCCGCCCTGCAATTCCGGGCCTCCGGGACAAAAAATCCGTTGCACCCGGGGCAAATATCCGGTATAATAGAGAAAAATCCCGCCCCAGGAGGTTCCGGATATGAACAACTACAGTGTTCCGCTGAAAAAGCTGGTCGAGGAATTCAATCTCACCGTGGCCTATCAGGCCACTGACTACGAGCACATCCGCGTCATGGTGGATGAGGTCTCCCGCCCCGGTCTGCCGCTGATGGGCTGGTTTGACCACTTTGAGGCCCTGCGGGTAGAGGTGCTGGGCTATGTGGAGATGAGCTTTCTGGACTCCCGCACGCCGGCCCAGCGCCGAGAGGTCTTTGACCGGCTGTTCAGCTACAAAATCCCGGCCCTGGTGATCTCCCGGGGGCAGGAGCCCCACCCGGAGTGCATCGAAATGGCCCGCAAGCACAACATCACCATTCTCCAGGGCCAGGAGTCCACGTCCTACATCATCTCGGGGCTCATCACCTCATTAAAGAACGCCCTGGCCCCCCGGGTCACCCGCCACGGGGTGCTGGTGGAGGTCTACGGCGAGGGCATCCTCATCACCGGCGAGTCCGGCATCGGCAAGAGCGAGACCGCGGTGGAGCTGCTGAAACGGGGCCACCGGCTCATCGCCGACGATGCGGTGGAGATCAAAAAGACCTCTCCCCGGCAGCTTATGGGCGCCTCTCCGGCCCTGATCCGCAATTATATTGAGCTGCGGGGCATCGGGGTCATCAACGTGGCCAACCTCTTCGGCATGGCGGCCATCAAGGACGAGACGGTCATCAACTTTGTGGTGAACATCGTCCCCTGGGAGGCGGGCAAGCACTATGACCGCATGGGTCTGGAGGAGACGTATGTGGACATCCTGGGGGTCAAGGTGCCCAGCACCACCATCCCGGTCCGGCCGGGGCGGAACCTTGCCATCATCCTGGAGGTGGCCGCCATGAACAGCCGGCAAAAGCGCATGGGCTACAACGCCGCCCAGGATCTGAACGACCAGCTCAACCGCCACTTTGAGTCCGTCACCAGGTGAACACCCCGCCGCAGCACCGGCAGAATTCCCCGGCAGGGCCTGCAAAGGCCCTGCTTTTTGTGTGCAAATGGGAAAAATCGGCCTTTTTCGCCCTTCGGCCCTTGCAATTTGCGGTACTGACCTGTATAATAACCCATGATTATGCCTTTGACAAATCACTGTGAAGAAAGGAAGAGATCAATATGGGCATTTCCTCCAGTGCGCCGTGGCTGAAATTTTACGGCGACACCCCCAAGACCCTGGAGTATCCCAAGAAGACCATCTATCAGATTGTCCGGGACACTGCCCGGCAGCATCCCAAGCTGGTGGCCTACGAGTTTATGAACAAGCAGACCACCTATGAGCGCTTTATGGAGCGCATTGACCGCACGGCCCGGGCCCTGGTAGCCCTGGGCATTCAAAAGGGCGACCGGGTCACCATCTGTATGCCCAACTGCCCCCAGGCGCTGGACACCTTCTACGCCATCAACCGCATCGGCGCCGTGTCCAATATGATCCACCCCCTGTCCGCGCCCCAGGAGATCGCCTTTTACCTGAATTTCTCCCACAGCAAGGCCATCCTCACCCTGGACCAGTTCTACGGCAAGATCGACGAGATCCGCCCCCAGCTGGAGGCGCCGATCAAGCTGATCATCGCCCAGATCAAAGACGAGCTGCCCGCCCCCCTGGGCCTGCTCTACCCCCTGACCAAAGACGCCCGCAAGGTGCCCAAGCTGCCCAGGGGCGGGGACTACATCCGCTGGAACGACTTCCTCCGCCGGGGCGAAAAGATCAAGCAGCTGCCCCCCGATGACACCCCGTACACCGACGGCGCCTCCATCCTGTACTCCGGCGGCACCACCGGCACCACCAAGGGCATCCTGCTCTCGTCGCTGAACTTCAACGCCACCGCCCTGCAGACCATTGCGGCCTCGGGCCTGCCGGACATTGTGGGCAAGAAGATGCTCTCCGTGATGCCGGTCTTCCACGGCTTCGGCCTGGGCATCGGCATCCACACCGCCCTGGTGGGCGGCGCCCGGTGCATCCTGGTGCCCCGGTTCAACGTGCAGACCTATGCCCAGCTGCTCATCAAAAAGCAGCCCAACCTGATCCCCGGCGTGCCCACCCTGTTTGAGGCCCTGCTGCGCACCGACCTGCTGGAGGGCGCGGATCTCAGCTTCCTGGACGGCATGTTCTCCGGCGGCGACTCCCTGTCCATCGAGCTGAAGCACAAGGTGGACGACTTCCTGAAGGCCCACAACGCCAAGATCCAGATCCGGGAGGGCTACGGCACCACCGAGTGCGTCACCGCCTCCTGCCTGACCCCCAAGGACTATGCCCGCTCCGGGTCCATCGGCGTGCCCTTCCCGGATACCTACTACCAGATCGTCAAGCCCGGCACTGAGGAAGAGGTGGAGCCCAACATCGAGGGCGAGATCTGCATCTCCGGCCCCTCTGTGATGATGTGCTATGTGGACAACCCCGAGGAGACCGCCCAGACCCTCCGCCGCCACAGCGACGGCCGGATCTGGCTCCACACCGGCGATTTGGGCGCCATGGACGCCGACGGCTTTGTCTACTTCCGCCAGCGGATCAAGCGGATGATCATCACCTCCGGCTACAACGTCTACCCCAGCCAGCTGGAGAACATCATTGACGGCCACGAAAAGGTCCTGCTCTCCTGCGTGGTGGGCGTGAAGGACGACTACAAAAAGCAGAAGGTCAAGGCCTTTGTGGTGCTGCGCCCGGGCTACGAGCCCAACGACGCCACCCGGGAGGAGCTGATGGCCTACTGCCGCAAGCACATTGCCAAGTACGCCATGCCCTATGAGATCGAGTTCCGGGAGGATCTGCCCAAGACGCTGGTGGGCAAGGTGGCCTACCGGGTGCTGGAGGAAGAGGCCAACGCCCAGCTGGAGGGCAAATGAGCGGGACGGAAAAGCCCCGGATCTGGGAGCTGGACGCCCTGCGGGGCCTGATGATGGTCTTTGTGGTGGCGTTTCACAGCCTGTTTTACGCCTCGGTGATGCTGGGGCGGTTCCGTCTGCCGGAGTGGCTGCTGTGGTTCATCGGCCACGCGGGGCTGCTGTTTGTGGTGCTCTCCGGCCTGTGCGCCCATCTGGGCAGCCGGGGGCTGCGCCGGGGCGCCCTGGTGTTTGCCGGCGGCATGGTGCTGACCCTGGGCTCCTGGATCGGGGTGCTGCTGGGCCTTTTGGACCGGGCCTTTGTCATCCGCTTCGGGGTGCTGCACCTGCTGGGCTTTTGCATGATGCTCTCCCCGGTGCTGAAAAAGCTGCCCACCTGGGCCCTGGGGGCGCTGGGGCTGGTCGTGGTGATTGCCGGCTACGCCATTGAGGGCACAGTGGTGCAAACCAGGCTGCTGTTCCCCCTGGGGCTGATGTACCCGGGGTTCTCCTCGGGGGACTATTTCCCCATCCTGCCCCACCTGGGCTGGTTCTGCCTGGGCCTGGTGCTGGGCCGGCTGCTGTACCAAGAGAAAAAAACCCGGCTGCCCGGGGTGGACCCCCGGCAGCCGCTTATCCGCCTGCTCACCTTTTGCGGCCGCAACAGCCTGTGGATCTTCATTCTCCACCTGCCGCTGATCGGCGCGGTGATGGGCATTTTGAGTTTATTTTAAGAAAAGAAGGATAGAATATGGCAAAGGAAAAAATCAAGCGGGGAGACCGCTTTGACGGCGTTTGGCTCAACAAGGAGCCTGCCATGAACCAGTTCATGGCCTATCTCTACCCCAACCGGGCCGACAACGAGGCCTATATCAACGAGGAAATCGACCTGCGGCCCATCGAGGAATACCTGGCCAAAAAGAACGCCGGCCGCACCGAGGACAAGTACACCTACTTCCACGTGATCTGCTCGGCGGTGGTCAAGGCCTTTGTGCTCCGGCCCAAGATGAACCGCTTTATCTCCGGCAACCGGATGTACCAGCGCAAGTTCCTGTCCGTGGCCTTTGTGGTCAAGAAGAAATTCTCCGACCGGTCCGAAGAGGGCCTGGCCTTCCGCAAATTCCAGCCCGACGCCACCATCGACAAGCTCCATGACGACCTGTGCCAGGAGATCCACACCCAGCGCAAGGAGGGCAACGTGGACAACTCCACCTACTTTATGGACAAGCTGCTCAAGCTGCCCCGGTGGGTGCTGCGCCTGGTGATGAAAATTCTCTTCAGCCTGGACCGGAAGGGCAAGGTGCCCTATGACCTGATCAAGGACGACCCCAACTATTCCTCCATTTTCCTCACCAACCTGGGCTCCATTGACCTCAACTGCGGCTATCACCATCTGTCCAACTGGGGCACCTGCAGCTGCTTTGTGGTCATCGGCAAGAAGCACCTGGCCCCGGAGTGCCACCCCGACGGCACGGTTACCGTCCGCCCGGTGCTGAACCTGGGCATCACCCTGGATGAGCGCATTGCCGACGGCTATTACTACTCCAAAACCGTCAAGCTGGTGCGCTATCTGCTGGAGCACCCCGACCTGCTGGAGCTCCCCGCCGAGACTGAGGTGGACTACCTGCCCAAGAACGACCGCCGCTTCCTGCTGGACCAGCAGAAGCAGGCCGAGCCGGAGAAAGCCGCCGTGCCGGAGAAGGTTGCCGTATGAGCAGCCTGCGCCTTGGGCGCTACCGCCACTTTAAGGGCCGGGACTATGAGGTCCTGGGGGTGGCCCGCCACTCCGAGACCCTGGAGGAGTTCGTGGTCTACCGCCCCCTGTACGGGGACCGGGGCCTGTGGGTCCGGCCCCTGCGCATGTTTACCGAAACCGTGGAGCGGGACGGCAAGCGCCAGCCCCGGTTCGTCTATGTGGGCCAGGAGCAGCTCTGAGGCTCCCCCCGAGAAAAGAGATCGCCTATGAAATTATCCCTTATCATTCCCATGTACAACGAGGCCGCCATCCTGCCCCAGACGGTGCGGACGCTGACCGAATACCTGGCAGCCCAGCCCTTTGACTGGGAGCTGGTGTTTGTGGACGACGGCTCCACCGACGGCTCTGCCGCCCTGGTGGAGGGCCTTGGCCTGCCCGGGGTCCGGGTGCTGGGCTATACCCCCAACCGGGGCAAGGGCCGGGCGGTCAAAACCGGTATGCTGGAGGGCAGGGGAGAGCTGCTGATGTTTTTGGATGCCGACCTGGCCTACGGCACCCAGGTCATCGCCCGGGTGGTGGAGGCCATGGACCAAGCCCCGGATAAGCAGGTGCTGCTGGGCTCCCGGGTGCTGCACCCCGAGGGCTACGCCGGCTATACCCCCCTGCGGCGGCTGGCCTCCAAAACCTACATTCTGGTGCTTAGGCTGGTGGGGGGCTTCCGGCTCAGCGACTCCCAGTGCGGGTGCAAGGCCTTCCGCCGGCAGGCCGCCCGTGAGATCTTCTCCCGGGTGCAGACCGACGGCTTCGCCTTTGACTTTGAGGCCATTCTCTGGGCCCAAAAGCTGGGCTATGCCATCCAGGAGCTGCCGGTCAAGATTGTGAACCACCGGGCCTCCAAGGTGAACACCCTGCGGGACACCTTCCGGATGCTGGCCCAGCTGCGGCAGATCCGCCGCCGGGTGGGCAGGGGAGAGGAGGGATCCCGTGGGGCTTGAGTTTCAACTCAGCGTCCCGGTGCTCACGGTGTTTGTCCAGGGGCTGCTGAGCTTTTTCTCCCCCTGCGTGGTGCCCCTGGTGCCGGTGTACCTGGGCTATCTGTCCGGGGGCGCGGCCCGGCGAGAGGCGGACGGCACCCTCCGGTATCCCCGGGGCAGGGTGCTGTGCAACACGTTTTTCTTTGTGCTGGGCATCAGCTTTGCTTTCTTTTTGCTGGGCCTGGGCATGACGGCCCTGGGAGGCTTCCTGGGTCGGCACCAGCGGGTGCTGGCGGTGGCGGGGGGCGTGGTTGCCATCCTGTTCGGCCTGTACCAGCTGGGGCTGTTCGGCCAGTCCAGGCTGCTGGCCACGGAGCGGCGGCTGCCCCTGCGGCTGGAAAAGCTGGCCATGTCCCCCCTGACGGCCCTGGTCATGGGCTTTGTGTTCAGCTTTGCCTGGACCCCCTGCGTGGGCCCGGCCCTGGCCTCGGTGCTGCTGCTGGCGGCCTCCGCCGGCACCCGCGGCACCGGCCTGCTGCTGATCGGGGTGTACACCCTGGGCTTTGTGCTGCCCTTCCTGGCGGTGGGCCTGTTCAGCACGGGGCTGCTCTCCCTGCTGAAAAAGCACCGCCGGCTGCTGCCCTGGGCGGTGCGCCTGGGGGGCGTGCTGATGATCCTGATGGGCGTGATGATGGTCACCGGCCTGATGACCCGCCTGTCCGGCGACCTGGCCCGCCTGGGGGCCGAGCCCCCTGCCGCCGCCGAAACGGCGGCGGAGACCGCCCCGCAAGCCCCGGTGGAGACCGACGCCCCTGCCGGCAGCACCCAGGCCACAGAGCAGGCGGAACAAGCCCTGCCCCCGGCCCCGGCGCTGGAGCTGACAGACCAGTACGGCGTGACCCACAAGCTCTCGGAGTACCGGGGCAAGGTGGTGTTTCTGAATTTCTGGGCCACCTGGTGTCCGCCCTGCCGCCAGGAGATGCCGGACATCCAGACCATCTACGAGACCTACGCCGCCCAAGAGGACCCCGAGGTGATCATTCTGGGCCTTGCCACCCCCGGCGTGGGGGGCGAGGAGGACCTGGAGGGAGTCACTGCCTTTTTGGAGCAGAACGGGTACACCTACCCGGTGCTGATGGATCCCACCGGCGAAAGCCTGACCCAGTGGGGCATCACCGCCTATCCCACCACCTTCCTGATCACCCGGGAGGGGGAGATTCTGGGCTATATCCCCGGCAGCGTCAGCGGCAGCATCATGCAGTCCGCCATTGACCAGGCCCTGGCCCAATGATTGCGTCATACACCCCCGCCCGTCGGCATAGACTGGGCGGGGGTGATTTTATGTGTACCAAGCTGTCCGCACTGCGCTGCAAGGAGGTCATCAACCTCTCTGACGGCTGCCGCCTGGGGTACGTCAGCGACCTGGAGCTGGAGCTGCCCGACGGCAGAATCCACGCCCTGATCCTGCCGGGGCCCTGCCGGTTTTTCAAGCTCTTCGGCCGGGACGGCTGCTACCGGATCCCGTGGTCCTGCATCCGCCGCATCGGCGACGATCTGATCCTGGTGGAGTGCGCCCTGCCGGAGTGCCACGTCCACAGCCTGGGGGGCAGGGCATAACCCGGCCCACCCCCGGAGGCACTGCCCCCGGGGGCGCTTTTCCGGTTGACAGGGCACAAAAGCAGAGTATAATAGAATCGTGGAAGAATCCGTTTTTTGCACCAAGGAGGAAATTGCAAATGAAACGTATTGTGTCACTGCTGCTCTGCCTGTGCCTGGTCCTGCCCCTGTGGGGCGGTATGCCCCGGGCCGGCGCCGAAGCCCTGCCGGAAATCCCGGACACTGTGGACGAGTACACTGCCCAGGCCTGCATGGAGCTGTATGAAGAATACGGCTGCCTGCCCACCGCAGGGGGATATGTGTATCTCAGTGAGCTGGAGGAGGGCCGCTCCTACGTCTTTTGGGAGCACACCAACCTGATTCTTGACGTGGACCGCACCCTGGGCTGGGTGATTTCCATGGAGGATCTCACCATCCAGGGGGAGGAGGAGGTCCTCACGGCCAAGGGCGTCCATGCCCGCGGCACCCTGTGGTTTGACGGCGGCAACCTGGTCTGCCCGGCGCTTGCCGACCCGATGCCCACGGGGAGCCTGATGTACAACGGTTTGTTGGGCGTCCAGGGGGTCAATATTTTGGGCGGTACGGTGACCTGCCCGGAGATCAGCGGCGGCGGCGAGAGCGTCTCGATCGGCAGCGCGGTGGTAAACGCCGGCAGTATTTCCGGCATTTTTGGCGTGACAATCGACCACTCTCAGGTCACTGCAGACACCATCTGGGGCCGGGACGGCGTTTCCATTCAAGCGGGCGAGACCCGGGCGGATAACATCATGGGCTGGCGGATCGAGCTGGCGGGCAAGGTCCGGGTCAGCCGTGTGGAGTCCCCCTCCGACCCGGTGGACCTGTCCATTCCCTTCCCGGCGCGGATCGTGGAGCCCCAGGGGGGCCGCTGGAACGGGAAGCAGTTCACCGATGCCGCAGGCAACCCGGTGGACTCTGTGCTGATTGACCTGGTCCAGGTCCAAGAGCCCTTTGCGGACGTGCCCCGGGACGCCTTCTACAGCCGGGCGGTGGCCTGGGCGGTGTGGAAGCAGGTCACCAACGGCACCGACCAGACCCATTTCTCCCCGGCGCAGACCTGTACCCGGGGGCAGATCGTCACCTTCCTGTGGCGGGCCATGGGCAGCCCGGCGCCCCAGGGGACCGAAACCCCCTTTGCCGACGTGGAGCCGTCCCGGTATTACGGCAAGGCCGTGGCCTGGGCGGTGGAGCAGGGGATTGCCAAGGGCATGGCGCCGGACCGCTTTGCCCCGGAGGACCCCTGCACCCGGGGGCAGATCGTCACCTTCCTGTGGCGGGCCATGGGCAGCCCAAGCCTGTGGGAGCTGGGCCTGGACGTGCCTGAGGATGACCCCATGCCGCTGTCCATGCTGCCCTTTGACGACGTGGCCCCGGCGGACTACTACGCCGCGCCCGTCCTGGCGGCCTATTGCCTTGGCATCACCAACGGCGTGGACTACGACCACTTCGCCCCCCAGGCCCCCTGCACCCGGGGCCAGGTGGTGACCCTGCTGTACCGGGCCGAGAATTACCTGGCCTGTCCGTCCACGGCACCTACCGCACCCACAGTACCCACAGCGCCCACCGCGCCCACTGTGCCCACTTCGCCGTAACTCGCCGGGGGCTGTGAAATTCCGGGATTTCGGGCAAAATAATGCTTGCATTTCCCGGCGGAATCATGTATAATACATCGGCATGGGTGAAAAAGCCCATGACGCTGCAACTCACACACCCGGGGATTTTCCGCTCGGTGCCGCAAGGTGGGCGGGAAAGATGATCGGGGTGGAGGAAAAACAAAAAAGGAGAATGAACAAATGGCAGTCGTATCCATGAAGCAGCTGCTGGAAGCCGGTGTCCACTTCGGCCACCAGACCCGCCGCTGGAACCCCAAAATGGCTCAGTACATCTACACTGAGCGCAATGGTATTTATATCATTGACCTGCAGAAGACCGTAAAGAAGCTGGAGGAGGCTTACTCCTTCGTCCGCGAGCTGGCTGAGAACGGCGAGAGCATCCTCTTCGTCGGCACCAAGAAGCAGGCCCAGGACGCCATCAAGGAAGAGGCCGAGCGCGTAGGCCAGTACTACGTCAACGCCCGCTGGCTGGGCGGCATGCTCACCAACTTCAAGACCATG
>CAMOKD010000073.1:0-9361 GCA_946617435.1 uncultured Clostridia bacterium
CCCTGGTGGGGTGGGAGGGCTGGCGCGGGCCGATGAAAGGCATCGGCCCCTACGGGGTGTGTGTGCGTTTCCCGTGACCTCGGTGGGGTGGCGGACCTTAGGGCCGATGAAAGGCATACTTCGTGACTCTTCGAGTTCGCCCCCTACGGAAGGGGTGCGTACGTTTTCCGTGACCTCGGTGGGGTGGCGGCGGGACGTATGACAGACTTGAAAAAAACATTTTCAACTTAACACTTATTTAAAAACTTTTGCCTTACATTTTTAATATTTTCAGAATACAATATGACCATGCAAGATCGTTTTCATTTTCTTTCATTCCTCCTTTCTTTTTTCTACCGTCCGGGAGTTCGGCAGGCTCCCGGACCTTTATTTTTCCTGTGCCCCTCCTGCGGCCCGATCCGGGCCCGGAAGGCACTGCCACAAAAAATACCGGCTGCAGCAAGACAGGCCCGTCTGCTGCAGCCGGTATTCTTTTTTATTCGCCCCGGGGCGGAAGGCGCCGCAGGGCGTGATCGCTGCTCAGTCCAGCAGCGCCAAGGTCTGGGCTGCGGTAGACGGGACGTCCAGGTTGAGATAGGAATGCCCATCTCCCTCCTGGCTTTGCAAAATGACGTTGTACCGCACCGCGTTGCAATGAATCGGGAACTTCCCCGCCGCGGCGTCGGCCAGAATCGCCTGCCGCAGCTCCGGGTAGATCGAAGCAGATTTCCCGGTCAGCCCGTATGTGGTGTCGGTCTTGTACACCTCCAGCGTCCGCACCGTTTCGGGCAGGATCCGCGCATAGTACTCCTCGCAGCGCTGGGGCACAGCGTAGAGCCCATCGAGCAGCTTGCTACCCTCCTGTATATTGGTGAGAATATACGCCCGGCGAATTGTCAGGCCGCCGCGAAGGTGATACACCAGGTGCACCCGGTAGCGTATGCTTCCACGGGGCGCAAAGGGATTGGACGCAAAGCCGTCCGGCTCCGCCAGGATCTTGCCCGCCGCCATCTGCTCGGTCTGCTCCCGGTGGAGGGCCAGGACGGTCTGCAGCTCCTGGGGATCTTCGATGATGATTTGGTCGCCGGGAGGGCCGAACATGCTGCTCTCCTGGGTGTAAATCTCCACAGAGCGGACGCTCTGCAGCGAGGGCACCATGCGCTGCAGGCCCAGCACGTCAAAGCGTACCCCCAGCACGCACAGCACCACCGCCAGGGCAATGGCGCCGTAGACCAGCCAGTTTTTGCCCCGCCGGAACACCCGGACGGTCCGGCTGAGCATCATCCGGGCGCCGAAGCAGCCCAGGAACAGCCCTGCGCACAGGCACAGGCAGAAGCCGAACACCCCGTGGTAGATGCTGCCGCCCATGGAGAAAATCATCCACAGCACCCAGCCCACCGTGAGCCCCGCCATCAGGGTGAACAGCAGAAGGAACACCACCCGGGCCCAGCCGTAGGCCATGGCCTCGCCGGTGCGCTCCAGCTGCCGCACCCGGTAGTGGAGCCAGGCCAGGGCCAGCAGCACCAGGCCCACCGCCCCGTAGACCGCGGGCCAGAGCAGGCCCTCCCCTGCCTGGGTGGAGAGCTGGATCATAGGAGAGAGGAAGGTGAAGCTGCTGCCGCCCAGATCCAGGCCGAAGAACAGAGGCTCCACAATCCGCAGCACCATAAAGGGCAGGGCCCAGCCGATGATGTTGGCCGCCAGGTAGCTCAGCGCCGCAATCACCGTGCGGCCGGAGAGCATCATGCAGAACACCGCCAGGCCGAAGAAGCACAGATACTGCAGCACCCAGTGTGCCAGCAGCGCGCCGGCAAGCCCCAGGGCATTGGGCACCCCGTACAGGGCCAGCACCGGCAGGCACAGCACCGCGCTGAGCAGCTGGGGCACCAGGGCAAAAAGCAGCCCGGAGACCACGTTGGTGCAGAACTGGGTCAGCCGGTTTACCGGAAAGGCGTGCATCATATAGGCGCTGCGGGTTTTATGCAGATACTTGAAGCAGACCCCCGCAGTGAGCAGAGCGTAAATCAGATGGGCGTAGATGCTGGCAATCCGGAGCACCAGCAGAAGCTCCTCGGCGATTTCTCGCCGGTTGGCATGGCCGGCCGTCCCCAGGGCCACAAAGAGCAGAACCGGGCCCACCAGCAGCACCCCCGCCAGGTAAATGCCCCACAGAGGCGCAAAGCGGGTGAGATTCTTGCGCAGCAGGGTGCCGTTACAGAATGACAGACTTGACTTCATAGTCCACACCTCCCAACTCATAGACAAATACTTCTTCCAGGGTCAGGGGGACCAGGTCGAAGAAAATCGGATTCACTGAGGCCAGGGCGCTGTTGACCAGCTCCTGGCTGCCCCGGATGATCAGCGTGTGGATCTTGCCGCTGGCAGAGCGGTGGAGCACCTTGAGCCCCTCGGGCAGGGTGTCCGCCCCCTCACGGAAGACCACCTGGGCCTTGACCACGTTGTCCTGGAGCTCCGCCAGGGTGCGCTCCAGCATCATCTTGCCCTTGTGCATGATGCCCACGTGGTCGCACACGTCCTCCAGCTCCCGGAGATTGTGGGAGGACACCAGTACCGTGGTGCCCCGCTCCGCCACGTCCTGGAGCATCAGGCTCCAGACCTGACGGCGCATCACCGGGTCCAGCCCGTCCACAGGCTCGTCCAGGATCAGCAGCTCCGGCCGGATGCAGATGGACAGCAGAAAGGCCGCCTGCTTCTGCATGCCCTTGGAAAACCGCCGCAGGGCCATGGTCTCATCCAGGCCGAACACCTGCAGCAGGCTGCGGTACAGGTCCGGGTCAAAGCCCGGGTACAGCCCCCCATAGAACCGGCGCATGTCCCGCAGATTGGAAGAGGGAAAGTAGAAAATATCATCGGGAATATAGGCGATTTTGGCCTTGACGGCGGGGTTTTCATACACCGGGCTGCCGTCAATGGTGACGGTGCCGCTGTCCGGCCGGAGAATGCCGGTCATGTGCCGGATCACTGTGGACTTGCCCGCGCCGTTGGGACCCACCAGACCGTAGATGGCCCCCTTGGGCACGGTGAGGGACAGCTCATCCAGGGCCCGGAAGCCGTCAAAGGTCTTGGTCAGATTGCGTACTTCAAGCATGGGGTGTTTCCTCCTGTATCAGTTTGATCAGCTCCTCTTTGGACGCGCCCAGCTGGATCAGCTCGGTGGCCGCCGAGACCAGCGTCTGCCGCAGCTGGAGCTTGCGGGCATGGTCCACCTCGGTCAGGGCGGCGGCAAAGGAGCCCTTGCCGGGCACGGTGTAGGTGAAGCCCTTGGCCTCCAGCTCGCGATAGGCCCGCTGGATGGTGTTGGGGTTGATGGCCAGGCTGCCCGCCAGCTCCCGCACCGAGGGCAGCCGCTCCCCCTGGGCAATGGCCCCGGAGAGAATCATCCGCCGGAGCTTTTCCTCCAGCTGCTCGTAGATGGGACGGGGGTCCCGGTAGTTCAGATTGATCAACCGCGTCACTCCTCTCTGTTTGCTGTGTTAACTGTATTAGTTGTGTTAATACAGTTATAGCACATTATTCCCTGCTTGTCAAGGCCCCCGGGCAAAAAAATGAGGACCGGCCCGGTCAGGGCTGGTCCTCAATGGGTTCGGTCTGGATGGGGTTGCCGGCCTCATCGGTCTGCGTGGGGAGGATGGGGTTGCCGGCTTCGTCGGTCTCCAGGGGGGTATTGTCCGGGGTGATGTTGCCGGTCATCTCGTCATAGGAGACGCTGGCATCCGCCAGGGTGCGGCCGCCGGAGAGGTGGAAGACGTTGTCCACCGCGGGCTGCAGGGCGGTGATCACGCCCCGGTTGGCCATGACGGCGTAGGACTTGAACAGCAGGGGGCAGAAATACCCGGTGTCCATGACGCTCTTATGCAGGCTGTAGCAGTTGCCGGAATTTTCCAGGGCGTCGGCACAGAGCTTGGTCATGTTGCCGCTTTGCAGGCCGCCGTAGCACAGGCTGCCATAGGCCTGGAAGAACTCGGTCAGGTCAAAGTTGCCGGAGAGCCGGGCCTCGCCGATGTACATATCATACACCCCGTGGCTGAGATTGTAGCGGTAGGTGTCATAGTCCTGGGCCTTGACCTCCAGCTTGACCCCCACCTCCGCCAGGGTGTCGGCAATCTGGTGGGCAGCCTCCACCCGGCTGGAATCTGCGGCGTAGACCAGGATGGTGCCGGTGTCGCCCTCGGTGATGCCGGCAGCCCGCTTGGCTTGGAGAAAGAGATTTTTGTCATAGCCGTAGCTTGCGGCCAGGTCGGCGTCGTACAGGGGGCTGGCCGGGGCGCAGGGCAGATAGGCGGGCTCGGCAAAGCCCTTGTACACCGAGGCGATGATGGCCTCCCGGTTGATGATATGGGTCACGGCGGAGCGGAACTCCTGGTTGGCAAACAGCCCCGCCCCCAGGTTGAAGCCCAGGTACTGCATCACGGTGGTGGGGCAGTCCCAGAGCTCATAGTCGCAGCGGTAGCCCACGGCGGTGGGAGAGTTCAGATCCGCGCAGACCAGGCTGGTGGCGCCAAACTCAAAGCTGTCGCGGACCTCGGAGGGACTGAGGGCAGGCTCCAGCAGGATGCGGGTTTCGTCCACAGGGGGCTGGGCGTCCTGCCACCAGCGGCGGCTGCGCTGCAGGAATCTTTTGGACCCGCCGGCGGACAGATAATAGGGGCCGGAGCCCACGGGCTCCTGGTCGTCCACGGTGGAGGCCTTGACGATGGGCACGTCCAGCAGCAGGGGCAGGTTTTCATAGGGGGTGTTCAGCGCAATGATCACCGTGCGGCTGTCAGAGGTGTAAAAATCCGCCACCTTGGCAAAGCGGGAGCCGTAATATTCGCTGCCCGCTGCCGCCCGGAGAGAAGTCACCACGTCCTGGGAGGTCATCTCGCTGCCGTCGGAGAAGACGATCCCCTCACGGAGCGTGAGAATGTAGGTTTGGCCGTTTTCAGACACCGCAAACCGGTCGCAGAGCACAGGCTCGGGCTGGAAGGTGTTGTTCAGCACAAACAGGCTTTCATAGACCAGGGAGAGCACCGGCCGGTTGGTGATGCAGGTGCACTTGTAGGGATTGAAGCCGTATTCGGCAATGTAGGCCAGGCCGAAGTCTGTGGCTGTCTCCTCTGCGGCAAGGGCCTCCTCCCCCGCCGGCTGGGTCTCGTCGGGCTCGGTCTCCTCCCGGGTCACCGTGGGCACATCCACGCAGCCCACCAGCACCAGGGCCAGCACCAGCAGCAGACAAATCAGACGTTTCACAGGCATTCCTCCCCGGTACGCAAAATCACAGCCGCCAAGGACCCCCGGGCATTGCCCGTGACCCGGTGGGACCAGTAGCGGTCCGGCCGGCAGCGGGTGCAGTCGGGGCAGACGTCAATCTGCCGGACCCCGGCACGCTCCAGCCACAGCCGGTTCAGGGCCTTGAGATCCACAAAGGATCGGTCCCCTGCCCCGGGCCGGATGGCGGTGCGGGCCGCCTGCCCCAGGGCGGAGACCATGGCGGCAGGGACCTCGGGCCCGGTTTCAAAGCAGCAGCCGCCGATGCAGGGGCCAATGGCCGCCCGGAGATTCTCCGGCCGGACGCCGTAGTCCCTGCCCATGGCCCGGATGCAGGCCAGCACAATCCCCGCGGCAGTGCCCCGCCAACCGGAGTGCACCGCGCCCACGCAGCCCGTCACCGGGTCGTGGAGGAGGATGGGGGTGCAGTCCGCCCCAAAGCAGACCAGGGCAACCCCCGGCTCGTCGGTATAGATGCCGTCCCGCTCGGGCTCCACCTCCCGCAGCAGACCGGCGCCCCGGTCTGCGGCAGTGACCCGCTCCACCTTGTCGGTGTGGGTCTGGCGGGTAAAGACCGTCTGCTCCGGGGTGAAGCCCACCGCGGCGCCCAGACGGCGATAGTTTTCATAGACGTTTTCCCACCGATCCCCCCGGTGGACCCCCAGGTTCAGAGAGGCCAGGTGCCCGGTGGACACCCCGCCCAGCCGGGTGGTAAAGCAGTGGGCCGTGCCCAGCAGGTCGGAGGTCAGGTACTCCGGCCCCTGGGGGGCAATGTGTGTTTGAAACATGGGGCCTCCTTGTCAGGTCTCCGGGCCGGAGAGCTCGGCCAGGACCTGTTCCAGATTCCGGTAAAAGTCGGCCAGCTGCAGCCCGTCCACCAGGCTGTGGTGAACCAGCAGCGAGACCGGCATCATCAGCCTGCCCCGGTAATCCGGCTCATACTTCCCCCAGGTGATGGCGGGATTGCTGGCGTCCGGGCCGTAATTCGGCTGGGAAAAATCCCGGTAATGCAGCCAGGGAATGGTGGAGATGAAATACAGGCTCTCCACGTCCTCCTCCTCTTCGATGGAAGCGTCGGCCTTGGCCAGTGCTCTCTGGGCCACGGCATAATGCATATAGTCCTCCCAGCTTTGGGCGGGGTCATGCCGCAGGGTGCAATAGCAATAGGCGCCGTTTTCCAGCAGCTCAACGTGGGAGGTGTCGCAGCGCAGGTATTCCAGCACCCGATCCCCACGGATTCTGCGGCGCAGCTCCGGCACAGCGTTGGCAGCCATAGCCGCAGCACGGATGAAGGCCAGGTAGAAAGACCAGCCCTTTTCCTTGCAAAGCCGCAGGAATTCCGTCACGTCCACATCAACAGTAACGCCCACATGAGGGTTCGGCGCGTTCCGGAAGTGGTCAAAATGCGCCTTGCGGGGGGATTTGGAGATGTCGATTTCATTGTATGTCATAGGGCAAACCTTTCAGCAGAACACTACGTCGTTTTGGGCAGCGGCACAGCCGGATTATCGGATAAGGCAAAGAAGAGGTATATAACGCAGAGCGTAAACAGGATCGCAAGGATCAAACTGACCTTCCGCAAAGCTCGGCGGTGTTTCCGCTGCGGCTCCGTTACAGTCTTCTTCAGGCGGTGCTGGGTAACCGCGAAAACGATCCATGCAATCGGCGCGATGAAGGTCCCGGCAAAGCCAAGCCTACAGAGCGTCAATTCCATTACAGAAATGACAGTATCCATGACTTTCTCTCCTTTTTGTCATGCTCCGGGGGCATTACGAATGGGGATACGCGGACGGCCAATGGCCGCCCCTACAAGCAGGTTCCCGCGTTGGACAGGCTCAAAATTGTTTTTTCATTTTGCAGATGGCAATCTGCAAAACACCACAATTTTCAATTTTCCATTTTCAATTCTCAATTGCTTCCGTGCGGTGTACGCGGACAAGCAATGCTTGTCCCTACAGACGCGGACTTAGCCCTCGGACACCCGGCCCAGGTCCTTGTCGCGGCAGCACTTTTTGTACTTCTTGCCGGAGCCGCAGGGGCAGGGGTCGTTGGGCCCCACTTTGACTTTCTTGACCACAGGCTGACGCTTGACGGTCTTGTCCCCGCCGCCGGTGCCGGTGACCGTGGCCACCTTTTTGCGCTGCATATCGGCTTCGCTGCGCAGGCGGAAGGCGAAGAGCCGGCGGACGGTCTCCTCCTTGATGGCGTTGATCATACCCTCAAACATGGCGAAGCCCTCGCGCTTGTACTCCACCACCGGGTCCACCTGGCCGTAGGAGCGCAGCACGATGCCCTGGCGCAGGTCGGTCATGGCGTCGATGTTGTCCATCCAGTATTCGTCCACCACCCGCAGGGTGATGACCCGCTCCATCTCGCGCATGACGGGGCTGGTATAGAGCTCTTCCTTTTGGGCGTAGGTGGCCTGGAGCAGGGCGAGGATCTTGTCCTTGACGTCCTGCTTTTCCATGCGGTTGATCTCGTCCAGGGTGGGACGCCAGGCGTCCTTGGGGAAGTACTTGCCCTCAAACCGGGCCAGCAGCTCATCCATCTGGGCCATGTCGGCAATGTAGTTGTCCTGGCCGAAGCTGTCCTCCACCTCGGTGTCCACCACAAAGCGCATCATGCTCTCGATGTTGGCGCGCAGATCCTCCCCGTTGAGCACCTGCAGGCGCTGCTCGTAGATGACCTTGCGCTGGGTGTTCATCACGTCGTCGTACTCCAGCACGTTCTTACGGGCCTGGTAGTTGCGGCTCTCCACGGTCTTCTGGGCGTTTTCGATGGCGCCGGAGAGGATCTTGGCGTCAATGGGGGTGTCCTCGTCGATGCCGAGAGTCTCCATCATATTCTGCACCCGCTCTGCGCCGAACAGACGCATGATGTCGTCCTCCATGGAGATATAGAACCGGCTTTCGCCCGGGTCGCCCTGACGGCCGGAACGGCCGCGGAGCTGGTTGTCAATCCGGCGGGATTCGTGGCGCTCGGTGCCCACGATGAACAGGCCGCCCGCCTTGCGCACCAGCTCGGCCTCGGCGTCGGTGTCCTGCTTGTGGGCCCGGTAGGCCTGCTCATAGTCCCGGCGGACAGCCAGGATCTCGGGGTCGTCGGTTTCGGAGTAGGCGTTGGCCTCCTGCAGCAGCTCCTGGGTCATGTCCTCCCGCTTGCGCAGGTCGGCCAGGGCCATGTACTCCGGGTTGCCGCCCAGAACGATATCGGTGCCGCGGCCTGCCATGTTGGTGGCAATGGTCACCGCCCCCAGCTTGCCGGCCTGTGCCACGATCTCGGCCTCCTTCTCGTGGTGCTTGGCGTTGAGCACCACGTGGCCGATGCCCTCCCGCTTCAGCAGGCGGGAGAGGAGCTCGGATTTTTCAATGGAGATGGTGCCCACCAGCACGGGCTGGCCCTTGGCGTGGCATTCTTTGATCTGGCGGATGACCGCCCGGAGCTTGCCGGCCTCGGTTTTGTACACCACGTCGGGGTAGTCCACCCGGATCACCGGGCGGTTGGTGGGGATCTCCACCACATCCAGGGCGTAGATGCCCGCGAATTCCTCCTGCTCGGTCATGGCGGTGCCCGTCATGCCGGAGAGCTTTTTGTACAGACGGAAGAAGTTCTGGAAGGTGATGGTGGCCAGGGTCTTGCTCTCGCTGGCGACCTCGACCCCCTCCTTAGCCTCGATGGCCTGGTGCAGGCCCTCGTTGTAGCGGCGGCCGTACATCAGACGGCCGGTGGACTCGTCCACAATGATGACCTGGCCGTCCTTGACCACATAGTCCACGTCCCGCTTCATAATGCCCCGGGCCCGCATGGCCTGGTTGATGTGATGGGAGAGGGTGGAGTTTTCGATGTCCGCCAGGTTTTCCACGTTGAAGTACTGCTCCGCCTTCTTGATGCCCGCGGCAGTGAGCTGCACAGAGCGGGCCTTCTCGTCCACGTAGTAGTCGCAGTCGTCGTCGTCATGGGCCTCTTTGTCGTCGGTGGTGGCATAGACCTTCCGCTTCAGACGGGAGACAAAGAAGTCCGCCATCTCATAGAGCTTGGAGCTCTCGTCCCCCTTGCCGGAGATGATCAGGGGCGTGCGGGCCTCGTCGATCAGGATGGAGTCCACCTCGTCCAC
>CAMOKD010000074.1:0-9345 GCA_946617435.1 uncultured Clostridia bacterium
GAGACCACGCCGCCGGTCACAAAAATATATTTCGTCATGGATGTCTCCTCCCTTACTCCCATTCCACCGTTGCCGGCGGCTTGGATGAAATATCATAGACCACTCTGGATATGCCGGGCACCTCATTGGTGATGCGGCTGCTGGCCCTTGCCAGCATGTCATAAGGCAGGCGCGTCCACTCTGCCGTCATAAAATCTTCCGTGGAAACCGCCCGAAGGGCCACTGTAAGGCCGTAGGTCCTTGCGTCCCCCATGACGCCCACGGTATGGGTGTCCGTCAGCACGGCAAAATACTGGTTTGGCCCTTCCGGAAGCCTCGCGGCGTCGATTTCCTCACGGAAGATAGCGTCCGCCTCTTGAAGGGCATTTACCTTTTCCTTTGTGATCTCCCCAATGATCCGCACCGCCAGGCCCGGCCCGGGGAAAGGCTGCCGCCATACCAGCTCTTTTGGCAGTCCCAGCATGGTGCCCACCTGCCGGACCTCATCCTTAAACAGCTCCCGCAGGGGCTCAACGATCTGTTCAAAGGAGATCACGTCCGGCAGACCGCCCACGTTGTGATGGCTCTTGATCACAGCGGAGTCGCCCTTGCCGCTCTCAATCACGTCGGGATAGATCGTCCCCTGGGCAAGGGCATGGATCTGGCCGAGGTTCTGAGCCTGCTCCTCAAACACCCGGATGAATTCTTCTCCGATGATCTTTCTCTTTTGCTCCGGGTCCCGGACGCCGGACAGCTTTCTCAGAAAACGCTCCTGGGAGTTCACCCGGATCAGCCGGACACCGAAGCGGTTTTGAAAGGTCTGTTCCACAAAATCGGCCTCGCCCTTCCGCAGCAGACCGTGATCCACAAAGACGCAGACCAGGTTCTGCCCGATGGCCTTGTGCAGCAGCAGGGCTACCACCGAGGAGTCCACGCCGCCCGACAGAGCCAGCAGAACCCGCTTCCCCGAGAGCCTGGTCCGGTAATCGGCAATGATCCGATCTGCGTAATCCAACGGGCTCCAATCACCCTTACAGCCGCAGACGGAAAAGAGGAAATTCCGAAGAATCTGTCTGCCATATTCGGTGTGGGTCACCTCCGGATGAAACTGCACGCCATAGAGCTTCTTCGCGTCGCAGCCCAGGGCGGCGCAGGGGCATTTTTCTGTGTCCGCAAGGGCCTGCCAGCCCTCCGGCAGGGTGCTGATGTAGTCTGTATGGCTCATCCAGCAGACGCTTGACGATGGGACGTCCTGAAACAGCAGATGCGGCCTTGACCGCAGCGTTGTCTTTCCGTACTCGCTGCCGGCTTCGGCCTTTGACACAGCTCCGCCCTCCAGAAAAGCCAGCAACTGTGCGCCGTAGCAAATTCCCAGAATGGGGATGCCCAGCTTGAGGACTTCCGCGTCGCAGCGGGGCGCGGCGGGGTCGTACACGCTGTTTGGCCCGCCGGTAAAGATGACGCCCCGATACCCGGCGCTTTGGATCTCGCCGGGAGAAACGCGGTCATAGGCTGCGATCTCGGCATAAACCCCCAGCTCCCGCACTCTGCGGGCGATGAGCTGGTTATACTGGCCGCCGAAATCCAAAACAAGTATTTTTTCCATCTGCATCCTCCATCACAGTTCAATGCGTGCAGGCTGTTCTGCAGCTTCGGAAAGCAGCGGCTCAACCTTCTGTAAAAACCGCTCTACCTGCTCCGGACAGCGGCCGATATACAGACGCGGGTCCAGAAGCTCATTCAGTTCTCCTTCGGACAATCCAAAGGCCGGCTCCCGGGAAAGCCGCTGCATCAAATCGCAGGGCTCGCCGTTTTTCATGTTTGCTGTGGCCTCCATGGAGCAGCGACGGATGATCTCATGCAGCTGCTGCCGGTCTCCGCCTCGCTTGACCGCCTCCATCAAAAGATTCTCTGTGGCAAGGAATGGAAGATATTCCCGGACCGCCGCTTCCACCATACGTTCGTTGACCCGCAAACCGTCCGTCACGTTCTGCGCCAGACGAAGGATGGCGTCCGCCGCCAGAAAGCCCTCCGGCATGGAGATGCGGCGGTTGGCGGAGTCGTCCAACGTCCGTTCCAGCCACTGGGTCGAGGCGGTCATGGCAGCGTTCATTGCGTCTGCCATCAAAAAACGCGCCAGGGAGCAGATGCGCTCACAGCGCATGGGATTGCGCTTGTAGGCCATGGCGGAGGAGCCGATCTGTTCCTCCTCAAAGGGCTCCTCCAGCTGCCGGTCATGCTGCAAAAGGCGGATGTCGGTTGCCATTCGATACGCGCTCTGGGCGATGGAGGACAGGACGTTCAGAATGCGGCTGTCCAGCTTGCGGGGGTAGGTTTGCCCGCAGACCGGGTAGCATTCCGAAAAGCCGAACGCTTCTGCCAGGGTGCGGTTCATCTCGTCGATCTTTTTCGCGTCGCCGCCGAAGAGCTCCAGAAAGCTTGCCTCGGTCCCCGTGGTCCCCCGGCAGCCGAGGAATTTGATCTGGCTGAGGACGAAATCCAGCTCCTCCAGATCAGAGAGAAAATCCTGCATCCACAATGTTGCGCGTTTGCCCACCGTGACCGGCTGGGCCGGCTGGTAGTGGGTATAGCCCAAAGTTGGCGTGTCCTTCCAGCGCTCGGCAAACCGGGCCAGATTTGCCAACACGGCTTGCAGCTCTGCGCGCAGATGCAGCAAGGCGTCCCGGTAGAGGATCAGATCCGCGTTGTCGGTGACGTAGCAGCTTGTTGCTCCCAGATGCAGGATGCCTGCCGCGGAGGGGGCTGCCTTGCCGTAGGCATACACATGGGCCATCACGTCGTGCCGCACCTGGGCTTCCCGCCGGCGGACCAGGTCATAGTCTATATCTGTAAGGTGCTCGGAAAGCTCCCGCACCTGATCTTCTGTGATGGGCAGGCCCAGCCTTCGCTCCTGCTCGGCCAAGGCAAGCCACAGCCTGCGCCAGGTCTGATAGCGGGTATCCGCCGAAAACAGACGCAGCATATACGGGGATGCATAGCGTGCGGAAAGCGGGGATTCATAGCGGTCAGTCATGGCAATTCTCCTGTCGAACAATGATACTGTCTCTTTCAGCGCCTACGGACACATAGGCAACGGGACAGCCTATGGCTTTTTCCAGATATATAACGTAATCCTGCGCAGCCTTGGGCAGATCCTCCCAGCGCCGGACGCCGGAGATGTCGCAGTGCCAACCCTCCAGGAATTCCAGAACCGGTTCCGCGTCCTCCAATTCGGTGGGAAATGGGAACTGATCGGTCTCTTTCCCGTTGAGTCGATAGCGGGTGCAGACAGGGATGGTGTCCAGATAGCTCAGCACGTCCAGCTTTGTCAGCGCAAGACTTGTGGCACCCTGCAGCGCCGCACCGTAGCGCGTCGCCACCAGATCCACCGGACCGACGCGGCGAGGCCTGCCGGTCTTTGCGCCATATTCAGCGCCGGCCTCTCTTAGCCGTTTGGCCTCATCCCCGAACGTCTCACAGACAAAGGGTCCCTCGCCCACGCAGGTGGAATAGGCCTTGACCACGCCAATCACCTCGTCGATCCCGGCGGAGGGAAGTCCGGCTCCGATGGGGGCATAGGCCGCCAGGGTGTTGGAGGAGGTGGTGTAGGGATAGATGCCGTAGTCCAGATCCCGGAGTGCGCCGAGCTGCGCTTCAAACAAAATGGATTTGCCCTGCGCTTGGGCCTGCCTCAAATACGCGCCGGTATCGCACACAAAGGGAAGAATCGGCGCGCAGAAGTCCTGCAGCCACTGCTCCATTTGCGCCATCGTATAGCCGGAGGCACCGTAGACCTTGGTCAGAGTCAGGTTTTTCCACTCCAAAAGCGCACGAAGTTGTTCCCGCAAGGAATCCATATGCGCAATCTGGCCTGCAAGAATGGTCTTCTTCTGGAATTTATCCGAGTAAAACGGCGCGATGCCCTGCTTTGTAGAGCCGTATTGCCTGTCCGCCAGGCGCTGCTCCTCCAAAGCGTCCAGATCCCGGTGCCAGGGCAGAAGCAGGGAGGCACGGTTGCTGATCCGCAGATTGCCCGGTGTGATCTGCACCCCCTTCTCCCGTAGGTCCAGTATTTCCTTCCAGAGGTTTTCTGGGTCCAGGGCCACACCGTTTCCAAGAATATTGACTACCCCACTGCGGAAGATCCCGGAGGGCAGCAGATGTAGGGCAAATTTCCCTTTTTCGTTGATGACTGTGTGCCCGGCGTTGCCGCCGCCCTGGTATCGTACCACAACGTCATACTGCCCGGTGAGATAATCCACCATCCGGCCCTTTCCCTCATCTCCCCAGTTGACGCCAACGATTACACAGTTTCCCATACGTACCCCCCTGTTTTCAGACGGAGAACAGCAGCTCGGCATAGCTGGGGAAGGGCCATACCTGAGCCTCCGTTTTGGTCTCGGCCTCGTCGCACGCGATTCGCAGGCTCTGCATCCGGGGCAGCAGCGCATCCCGGATGCCTGCCGCGTCCTCCGCCCCGGTTCCGGCGGTGCCGCTGTGCAGCAAAGCGTCCTCCAGCTCCGCCGCTCTCCGGTGGATCTCGTCGATCAGCGAGGAAAGCTCCGCTGCAAGGCTGCTTTCATAGATGCAGCCCGTCTCCGGGAGCAGGGCCTTTCGTTTCACGGCACGCTCTGACAGCTCGGCGGCAAAGCCGGAAACAGCAGGCAGAATCTGACGCCTTGTCATCCAAAGCATGGTTTTGGCTTCAATCCGCACCGTCTTGCAGTAGTTGTCAAGCAGGGTTTCGCAGCGGGCCCGCAGCTCTGTTTCGGAATAGACCCGGTGCTTTGTGAGCAGGGCCACGTTCTTTTCGTCCAGCAGATGGGGCAGGGCGTCCGCCGTGCTGCGGTAGTTGCACAGGCCCCGCTTTTCCGCCTCCTGCAGCCAAGCCTCGTCATAGCCGTTGCCGTTGAAGATGATGCGCCGGTGAGCGCGGAAGCTGTCCCGGATCAGCGCATGCAGGGCGGCTTCAAAGTCTTCCGCCTGCTCCAGAGCGTCCGCGTACTGCCGCAGGCTTTCTGCCACCGCGGCGTTCAGCATCAGGTTGGCGCAGGCGATGCTGTCAGAGGAGCCCACCATACGGAACTCGAACTTGTTGCCCGTGAAGGCAAAGGGAGAGGTGCGGTTGCGGTCCGTATTGTCCCGGGCAAAGCGGGGCAGCGCGTCCACGCCCAGCTTCAAGGTGGTGCTTTTTGCTGCCTCATAGGGCCGGTCTTCGACGATCGCGTCCATAATGGCGGTGAGCTCGTCGCCCAAAAAGACGGAAACCACCGCAGGCGGCGCCTCGTTGGCGCCCAGCCGGTGGTCGTTCCCGGCTGTGGCCACAGAGATCCGCAGCAGATCCTGGTAGTCGTCAACTGCCTGGATCACAGCGCAGAGGAAGAGCAGGAACTGGGCGTTTTCATAGGGGGTATCCCCGGGCGAGAGCAGATTCACGCCCGTATCCGTGGCGATGGACCAGTTGTTGTGTTTACCGGAGCCGTTGACCCCGGCAAAGGGCTTTTCGTGCAGTAGGCACACCAAGCCGTGCCGCAGCGCCGTCTTCTGCATGATCTCCATGGTGAGCTGATTCTGGTCCGTGGCCAAATTGGTGGTGGTATAGACCGGGGCAAGCTCATGCTGGGCAGGAGCCACCTCGTTGTGCTCGGTTTTGGCAGGAATGCCCAGCTGCCAGAGCTCCCGGTTCAGATCCTCCATATACGCGGCGATCCTGGGCTTGATGGAGCCGAAGTAGTGGTCGTCCATCTCTTGGCCCTTTGGGGGCATGGCGCCGAAGAGCGTCCGGCCGGTAAAGATCAGATCCTTCCGCCGGTCATACAGGCCCTTGTCCACGAGGAAATACTCCTGCTCCGCGCCGACGCAGGTCCGCACCCGCTTCACCTCGGTGTTCCCGAACAGGCGCAGCACCCGCAGGGCCTGCAGGTTGAAGGCCTCCATGGAGCGCAGCAGCGGCGTCTTCTTATCCAGCGCCTGCCCGCCGTAGGAGCAGAAGGCCGTGGGAATATAGAGGGTTTTTCCCTTGAGAAAGGCGTAGGAGGTGGGGTCCCAGGCGGTGTAGCCTCTGGCCTCAAAGGTGGCCCGCAGGCCGCCGGAGGGGAAGGAGGAGGCGTCCGGCTCGCCCCGGATCAGCTCCTTGCCGGAGAACTCCGGAATGATCCGTCCATCGGAGGCAGGGCTGATGAAGCTGTCATGTTTCTCTGCGGTGATGCCGGTGAGGGGTTGGAACCAGTGGGTAAAATGCGTCGCCCCGTGCTCGATGGCCCAGGTTTTCATGGCCGCGGCCACCGCCTCGGCCACCACCGGGTCCAGGCTTGAGCCCTCGTCGATGGTCTTTCTCAGCTGCTGGTAGATTCCGGCGGAGAGCCTTGCCTTCATCACTCTGTCGTCGAATACCAGACTTCCGAAGCTGTCAAAATCATGTACCATGTGAAAAACCTCCCGAAAAAGAATAAAAAAAGGGCAATGGGGGCACTTAGGACCGTGATCCTAAAGACTCCATTGCCTTTACCCGCGTATTATACGGGATGAATTTTTATTTGTCAAGCCCCTTTTCAAGTTTGATTTGATGTAGTATAATACGAAAAGATTTTATTTGGGGGTATGATTATGCAGTACACCAGCCAGGACGTTCAGAGCTTTGTGGCCGAGGAGGACGTTCGCTTTATCCACCTGGCCTTTTGTGACGTGTTCGGGCGGCAGAAGAACATCGCCATTTTGCCCTCGGAGCTGCCCAGGGCTTTTTCCTATGGGATCGCCATCGACGCCTCCGCCATTCGCGGCTTTGGCGGCCAGGTGCACTCAGATCTGTTCCTGCACCCGCTGCCTCAGACCCTCACCCTGCTGCCCTGGCGGCCGGAGCAGGGGAAGCTGGTGCAGATGCAGTGCAGGGTCAGCTATCCGGGCGGAAACCCCTTTGAGAATGACACCCGCAGTCTTCTGATCCGGGCGGTGGAGGAGGCTGCGGCCCAAGGGCTGCGCTTCTCCTTCGGCGCGGAGCTGGAATTCTACCTGTTCTGTCTGGACGATCGGGGCAACCAGACCCGCATCCCCGTGGATCAGGCGTCCTATATGGACAGTGCCCCGGACGATCGGGGCGAGGGCGTCCGGCGGGAGATCTGCATGATGCTGCAGGAGCTGGGCATCCAGCCGGAGGGGGCCCACCACGAGGAGGGACCCGGCCAGAATGAAATCGACTTCCGCTACTCCGACGCGCTGTCCGCCGCGGACAACGCAATGTCTTTCCGCAGAGTGGTCAAGACTGTGGCTGCGCGAAACGGACTGTGGGCGGACTTCTCTCCAAGGCCTTTGGAGAATGCCCCGGGCAGCGGCTTCCATATCAATTGTTCGGTGCAGTCTGCGTCCGGCGAGGATCTGCTGGGACCCATGATCGCAGGCATTTTGCGGCACATTGGGGAGATCACCGTATTTCTCAACCCGCTGGAGGGCTCCTATACCCGCCTGGGCCGGGACAAGGCGCCGCGGTTTATCAGCTGGTCTGCCCAGAACCGCTCCCAGCTGATCCGGGTTCCCGCCGCGGAGGGCGAATTCCGGCGGGCGGAGCTGCGCTCCCCGGACCCGGCAGCAAATCCCTATCTGGCCTACGCCCTGCTGATCTGGGCCGCCATGGACGGGATTACGGGAAAGCTGTCCCTTCCTCCTTCTGCGGACCTGAACCTCTTCACCGCGGACCGGGAAACCCAGGCGCGGTTTGCCCGGCTGCCGGAATCCAAGGAGGCCGCCGCAGCGCTGGCTGCCTCCAGCGACTTTTTAAGGGCCTATTTGCCCCGGACGTTGATCGACAGCTATTGTCTTTGAGATGGAGAACGCAGAAAAGGGGGTGACGCGGTGCTCTTTCCAAGTCAATGCTACAGCCTGCTGCTGGTCTCCTGCTCGGAGCGGTTCAACGAAACGGTTCTCGGCCTTTGCAAGCCATATTGCGATCCCATCCGCGTGGTCCCCTCTGTGAACGCGGCAAAGCGCGCGGTTCTGGACCAGAGCTATGACCTGGTGCTGCTCAACGCGCCTCTGCCCGACGGGCAGGGGATGGACCTGGCCGCGGAGCTTTCCGCCGGGCGGCAGACCATCTGCCTGCTGCTTCTGCGGGCCCAGGAGTTCAAGCTGCTGCAGAGCCGGGCGGAGGAACAGGGTGTTTTCACCCTCGAAAAGCCCACCACACCCCGGACGCTGGAGACCGCGATTCACTGGATGCTCACGGCCCGACAGCGCCTGCGCCGTTTGGAGCAGAAAACCCAGAGCCTGGAGGAGAAAATGCAGGAGATTCGCATCGTCAACCGCGCCAAGTGGCTGTTGATCGGCCAACTGGGGATGACGGAGGCCGACGCCCACCGCTATCTGGAAAAGCAGGCCATGGACCGCTGTGTCTCCCGCCGCACAATCGCCGAGGAGATCATCCGGATTTACGATGCGTAACCATGTGTACAGGTATTCTTGCTTACAGGAGAAAACCAGACCGCGCAAGCTGAGTATGCGGATCTGGTTCTCCTGGTAGACATTTTTCTTTGCAACAGCAGAGCTTCTAACACCTGTCTAACACTTTTCCAAAAATTCAAAAAAATCGTTTTCCCGGTCATGACGAGTGATTTAATACAAAAGCGCTGAAATCCCTTGATTTTACTGGAAAAATCGTGTATTCTATGGGCTGTAAAGCAACTGTAAGGGACGTCCTGTTACGGCTCAAGAACAAATGGGGTTCAAGAGGCCGCTGGTTCGAATCCAGTCACTCGGACCAAGAAAGACAGGTATGATAAATACCTGCCTTTCTTTTATTTGCCAAGGTCGGTGAACCAGCGGCCTCTTGTATTTCAATCCCGCCGCTCGGGCGGCCCGGCGAAGCCGTGGACGGCCGCTGGTTCGAATCCAGTCACTCGGACCATAAAAAGTCCTGAAATCGTATGGTTTCAGGATTTTTTGTACCATTTTTAGTGCGAAAAGTTTAGACATTTTGGCGACAAAAACTCAAATATCAAATGTCCCCGGAAATGTCCCCAAACCAAATTCAATTTAGGAGATTATAAACCAAAGCAGTCCACGTACCAAAATCCACATTTTTCTATGTTTGGATAAATTTCTGTATAGATTTACAGGCATTTATCGAGACATAAAAGTTAGACCAGCTCAAACGAGCTGGCCTATTTTTGTCATACGAAAACCCCACGCTAGGCGTGGGTGGTTCGGAAGCGCTTAAAGCTATACAACAGGACAAAAAAACTCCTTTTGGTGCTATAATGAGCTTGCGGTCTGGCAACTGCAAGGAAGCACCAAAAGGAGGTCAAACAATATGAATCAAAACACTATGAAGAGAAAAGACTTGAAGTGGGAGCAATCCTAAGACAGTTATGCCAGTGG
>CAMOKD010000075.1:0-9189 GCA_946617435.1 uncultured Clostridia bacterium
AGGGTGGTGGACTTGCCGCAGCCGGAGGGGCCGACCAGGACGATGAATTCCTTGTCCTTGATGTCCAGGCTGAACTGCTGAACAGCCACGACGCCCTCGTCAGTGATCTGAAGGTTGACCTTCTTCTTCTCAGGCTCGTCCGCCTTCTTCTTTTTCTTTTTCTTATCCTCGCCGGAGACGAAGGGATACACCTTTTTGATGTTTTTCAGTTGAACTTCAGCCATAAATGATCCTCCTTGCAGTCAATGGCGGCGGCTTAGTTTGCGTAGAAAGCGTCCAGGTACTTCTGGAATACGGCCAGGTACTCGTCCAGCTTGTAGGCCTGCAGGTCGCTCTGGAGCTTGTTCCAGGACTCGTCGGTCACGCCGTTCATGATGCCGTCGGCGCGGAAGGCGTTGATGCACTTGTAGATGTCGGCGTTCAGGTTGGAGATGGTCTTGGTGTCCTCAGCGCTCATGAACACGTTGGGGTAGACGTACTTGGTGTTCATGTCGGGGGTGTAGACGTTCTTGATCCAGTCCAGACGATACTGGGCATCGTCGGGGCAGGTGACGTACTTGCCGTAGTAGGAGTCCAGGATGGCCAGGGGGCCGCCCACGCACTCAGCCTCGCGGACCTCAACAGGAGAGGCATCGCCCAGCCAGGTGTGCTTCAGCATGGGCTCGCCGGCGTCGTTCTCGCCCATCTCGAAGATGTCGAAATCGTCGTCTTCGCCATAGGTGCCCCAGTTGTTCTGGGGGGACTGCATGGGATCATACATCTGGTCCAGCCAGGCGCAGATCAGGGCGGGGTTCTTGGCGTTGGCGGTGATGACGCAGCGGCCGCGGTCAAAGCCGGAGGTGAAGGAGCCGTTGGCGGGGGTCAGGTTCAGAACGTCAGCCTTCAGCATGGGCAGGGGCTGCCAGCCCTTGCCGGCAATCAGGTCGTCCATGGTGATGGTGACAATGTTGGCCACGTCCCAGGAGAAGCAGACGCCGTAGCGGCCGGACTTGCCCTTGGCAACGTAGGTGCCCCATTCCTGGGTGAAGGCTTCCTGGTCAATGAGGCCCTCGGAGTACAGCTTGTGCAGCCACTCCACGCCCTTGCGGTAGCCCTCGGTGGTGGCGGGGCAGACAACCTTCAGGTCGTCGGTGACAACAATGTGACGGCCGTCGTCGGGATCGCCGTAGCCCTCGCCGAAGCCGTTGGTCAGCACGCGGCAGTCCTCGTTGCCGGCGCCGATGATGCAGGACATGGGGATGATTTCGCCGTCAATGTTGAATTCCTTCTTCAGCGCGTCGGCGTTGTCGCGGAAGGCAATCAGAACCTGCTCAAACTCGTCAACGGTCTTGGGCATCTCCAGGTTCAGGAACTCCAGCCAGGCCACGTTGATGAAGGGCATGTTGCCGATGGTCTGGATGGCGGTCTTCTCGTAGCCCAGCTGCTCGATCCAGGGCAGAGCCCAGATGTGGCCGTTCTCGTCGGTGCACATGGCGCGGTACTCGGGAGCCTGCTCAAAGACCTTCTGCAGGTTGGGCATGTACTTGTCGATGTATTCCTCAATGTTGATGATGACGCCCTGCTTGGCGTACTTCAGCAGGTCGGTGTCGTTGAAGCCGGCGCTGAACACGAACTCGGGCAGGGTCTTCAGGTTGGACATCTCCAGGGAGATCTTGTCGCCCCACTGGTCGCTCTGGATGGTCTTCCAGTTGACGTGGACGTTGGTCTGCTCTTCCAGACGCTTGAAGATGGTGCGGTTGTTGGGCTCAGCCTCGGTGCCCACGGGGAAGCTGGTCAGGCCGGAGATCTCGGCCTTCTCAGCCAGGGGGAACTGCAGGGAGGCGGGGTCCACGTCCAGACCGGCAGAGTCGCCGCCGGCAGCGCCGCTGCCGCCGCAGGCGGCAAACAGGCCGACGACCATGATGACGGTCAGCAGCAGAGCAATGTGCTTGGTAAACTTACGCATGTTGTTTCTCCTTTCAATTTTTGAAACACGAATGGGTCAAATCAGCCCTTGACGGCACCGGCCATAATCCCGTTGTCAAAGTACTTCTGGAAGAAGGGATACATGACCAGCAGCGGCAGGCTGGAGATGATGATGGTGGCGTACTTCAGCAGCTCAGCCATCTGAGCACGCTGTGCAGTGGACTGCATATCAGAGACCATGCCGGGCTCGGGCTGGTTCTGAATCAGGATGGAGCGCAGCACCAGCTGCAGGGGCTGCTTGGAGGCGCTGTTCAGATAGATCATGGCGTCGAAGTAGCTGTTCCACATACCCACGAACTGCCACATGGAAATGGTGGCGATGATGGGGGTGCAGACGGGCAGCAGGATCTTGAAGAAGTAGATCATTTCGGTGGCGCCGTCGATTTCAGCGGCCTCCTGCAGATCGCGGGGGATGCCCATGTAGTAGGTGCGGGCGATGATCATGTTCCACACGCTGAAGGCGCCGGGGATCAGAATGGCCCAGATGGTATCCAGCATGCCCAGGTTGGAGATCAGCAGGTAGGTGGGGATCAGGCCGCCGCCGAAGAACATGGTGATGACGAAGATGGTGTTGAAGAAGCCCTTGCCCTTGAAGTCCGCACGGGACATGGGGTAGGCCGCCAGCAGCGTCACAACCACAGAGATGATCGTGAACAGCACCGAGTAGAGAATGGCGTTGCCAAAGCCGACCCAGATCTGGCTGTTCTCCAGCACGCGGGCGTACGCGGTGGTGGTCCACTTGGTGAAGTCAAAGGTCAGGCCTTGGTTCTGCAGGGTGATGGGGTCGATGAAGGAGGCCAGGATGATGTACACCATGGGGAAGATGATGGCCACCACAAACAGGCCCAACAGCACGTAGCCGATGATGAGCAGTACCTTATCTCCCGCGGGGAGCTTGGCAAACTCGCTTTTTTTCTTTCGCTGTGTCATTTGTCTCCTCCTCTCTCTCAAATGCCCTTGCCTTCGTTCATCTTCTTGACGATCGTGTTCATGGAGATCAGGAGGATGATGTTGATGACAGTGTTGAACAGGCCCACAGCCGTAGAGAAGCCGTAGTCGCCGTCCAGCAGGCCTTTTTTGTACACATAGGTGGAGATGATTTCGGAGGTCTCCATGTTCATGTCGGTCTGCAGGGCGTAGGCCTTTTCAAAGCCGACGCTCATGATGTTACCGACGCTCATGATGAACTGGATGAGCACGGTGTCCTTGATGGCGGGCCATTCCACAGCCTTGATCTGCTGGATAATGTTGGCGCCGTCAATGACCGCCGCTTCCTTCAGCTCCTTGCTGGCGTTGGACAGGGCCGCGGTGTAAATGATGGAGGCCCAGCCTGCGCCCTGCCAGATGCCCGACGCGATGTAAATCGTGCGGAAGGCACCGGGCTCGGTCATGAAGTTGGTGCTGGTGCCAAGCAGAGCGTTCAGCATACCGGTGGGGGACAGCAGGATGCGGACGATACCGCAAAGCACGATGACCGAAATGAAGTTCGGCATGTACAGCACCAGCTGAATCTTTTGCTTGGTCTTCTTGCTGAGAATGCGGTTGAGCAGGAACGCGAGCAGAATCGGGATGGGGAACCCCCACAGCAGGCCGTACACGCTGAGCTTCAGCGTGTTCATCAGGTAGCGCAGGAAGTCGGGCGACGACAGGAAGCGCTTGAAGTGATCGAAGCCGACCCACTCGCTGTGCAGGATGCCCCGGATGGGATTGTACTCCGTGAAGGCCATCGCAATGCCGCCCATGGGGATGTAGCGGAAGATGACCGTCAGCAGGAAAGCCGGCATCATAAAGATGACGTACAGCTGCCAATGCTGCTGCATGTAAATTCTGGTGTTATGCAGCTTGGAGCTTCCTCCCCCGTGGGACGCTGGCGTTGAGGTTTTTTTCATCGAACTCCTCCTTTTCTTTCATTGTTTCGTTCGTGATTTCGCACAAGTGCCCACCGCCAGATGTGTGCATTTGCACGATTTTCAGGGAAACTGGCATGGCAATCGTAGCATTAAAACAGAAAATTGTCAACCAGGAATCGTGCAAATGCACATTTTTTATCGTTATGCACAACTGTGCCCCCCTTCATATGTGAAAAATGACATTATTCCCCGGGGGTGCCCGGTTTCTGTGTTGACATTTGCACTCTTTTATGCTATCCTATACGTGTGAAAAACTAGAATAACGTTTCGCGAAACGTGGGAAGGAGCGGCCCCCATGTCCAAGAAGGTCACCATCCAGGATATCGCCGACGCCCTGGGCGTCTCCCGCAACACCGTTTCCAAGGCCATCAACAACGCCGACGGGCTGGCGGACGTCACCCGGGAGAAGATTCTGCAAAAGGCGGTGGAGATGGGCTACAAGCAGTTCTCCTACGTCCAGTCTCTGTACCGGGCGGCGGAATCCGCCCAGCCCAACGCGGCCCCCGCCCAGCGGGGAGAGATCGCCCTGCTGACCACCTTTTACTTTGGCGGCTCCCACTTTGCCACCACCATGCTGGACCGGCTCCAGCACGAGCTGAGCCAGCTGGGCTACCGGCTGAACACCCACCATGTGAGCAAGGAGGACCTGCGCAGCCGGAGCCTGCCCTTCACCTTCCTGCCGGAGCAGACCCGGGGCATCATCTGCATTGAGATGTTCGACTGGGACTACGACAATATGCTCTGCGACCTGGGGCTGCCCATTCTGTTTGTGGACGGGCCCGTGCGCTCGGACGGCCGCTCCCTGCCGGCGGATCAGCTCTACATGGACAGCTACTGCGAGATCAGCCGCCTGGTCAGCGGGATGCTCCGCCGGGGCAAGCGCCGGATCGGCTTTTTGGGCGACCCGGACCACTGCCAGTCCTTCCACGAGCGGTATATGGCCTACCGCGGGGCCATGCTGCTGGCCGGTGCACCCGTGGACGAACGGTTTATCCTGCGGGCCATCCACGTGCTGGATCTCTACCCCGCCCTGAGCAAGCTGGAGGAGCTGCCCGATCTGTTCGTCTGCGCCAACGACTTTATCGCCTATGACGCCCTGCAGATCCTGCGCAAGCTGGGCAAAAGCGTCCCCGAGGACGTGATGCTCAGCGGCTTTGACGACGCGCCGGAGTCCCGGATGGCGGTGCCCGCCATCACCACGGTGCACATCCACACCCAGATCATGGCCTACTCCGCCGTCCAGCTGCTGCTGTCCCGGATGGAAGAGCCCTCCCTGGACTACCGCAAGCTCTACACCGAGACGGAGCTGATCCTCCGGGAATCCACCGGAGACGTCCGGCAGGCGGATACCTATTATATATAAGGTGGGATCGGTATGAAATTCTTCTCTTACGACAGCAAATTCAGCCAGTGGATGCTGAAGCTGGTCTACAGCAGCTGGCTGAACATCCTGTGGATGGTCTGCTCCATCCCCATTGTCACCCTGGGCGCCGCCACCTCCGCCCTGTACTATGTGACCCTGGCCATGGCCCGGGGGGAGGAGGGCAACGTCACCGCCATGTTCTTCCGGGCCTTCCGCCGGGATTTCAAGCAGGCCACGGTGCTGTGGCTGATCATGCTGGGCCTGGGGCTGTTTTTGGGGGCGGACGTCTACGTGCTCTGGCACCTGCGGCAGACCGCCCAGGGGCCCATGGCCGTGATGTGGACCCTGCTGCTGGCGGTGGTGTTTGCCGCCGCGGTGATCTACGTGATTGTGCTGCTGTACGTCTTTCCCCTGACGGCCAGCGTGCAGAACAGCAACCGGGCCATGCTGAAAAACGCCCTTATGATCGGCACCCACTATCTGTTCTGCACCATCTGTATGTTTGTCATCCACTTTGCCATCTTCTTTGTGACGGTGCGGTTCTTTGCCCCCCTGATCATGGCAGGCGAGGGGCTGAGCGCCTTTCTCTGCTCCCTGCTGCTGTGGCGGGTGATTGACGCCTGCACCGGCGACGGCACCGCCCGGAACGACCCGGAGACCGAGGACGAAGAAGACGACGACGGGGAGGACGCCCCATGACAGGCACCAAAGAAGAGCGGGCAGCTGCCAAAGCCCAATTCCGGCAGTTGCCCGCTTCCAAAAAGCTGGAGCACATTTACATCTATTATAAGTGGCCCATTCTGATCACCCTGGTCACCCTGGTGCTGGTGGGCGGCACGGTGTGGCGCAAGCTCACCGCCAAGACCCCGGTGCTGACCATGGCCCTGGTGAACGTAGAGCCCGGGCCGGAGGCGGAGACCCTGATGACCGCCGACTTCCTGGCCGGGCAGGGGATGGATCCCGACCGGCAGGAGATCAGCCTGCTGCGGGGGCTGTACCTGGCCGAGGACGCCGAGGCCGACGCCCACCGGCTGGTGTACGCCTCCAGGATCAAGCTGATGGGCGCGGTGGAGCAGCAGCAGCTGGACCTGGTGCTGATGAGCCGCCAGGCCTACGACCTGATCTCCGCCCAGGGCTGGCTGCTGGAGCTGGAGCCCCTGGTCCGGGACGGGACGTATCTGGCTGAAAACCAGGTGGTCCTGGAGGACAACGGCATCGAGTACCAGCTGGGAGAGGCCCAGACCCACGAGGTGGTCACCGCCCCGGCGGTGAACGCCCTGGACCTGTCCGCCCTGCCGGGCTATGACCGGCTGGGGCTGGACGACGGGGCCTACCTGGGCGTGCTGTCCAACACCCCCCGGCAGGCGCTGTGCGCCGCATATCTGGAGTATCTGATCCGCACGCTGCAATAAAATAAAAAAATCGGTGCGCTGCAAATTCTGCAGCGCACCGATTTTTTCAGCCCAGGCCCAGCAGGCCGTAGCACACAATGCCCATGGCCGCGGACAGGCCGATGAGCAGGGGGACGGAGACCTTTTTCCAGCGGATGAGCACAAAGCACACCACCGCAATGAGCGCCGCCACATAGTCGAACCGGCCCTGGGGGAAGAAGCTCCCCTCCCCCAGGGTGAGGATGACCAGCAGGATCATGCCGATGCAGATGGGCTTGACCACGGTGAGCACCGCCTTCATCACCCCGCTGGTGCGGAACCTGGCAAAGAACACCGCCACCGCCAGGGTCAGGGTGAAGGCCGGGGTGAGCACCCCGGTCACCGCCGCCAGCCCGCCCAGGAAGCCTGCGGTCTGGGTGCCGGCAAAGGTGGCGCAGTTGACCCCCAAAGAGCCCGGGGTCATTTCGGCAATGGCGATGAGGTTGGAGATATCCCCGGCGCTCATCCAGCCGTGGCGGCCCATCTCCTCCATGATCACCGGGACCATGGACATACCGCCGAAGCTGGTAAAGCCGATTTTCACAAAGGAGAGGAACAGCTCCAGGTAGATCATTTGCCGTCGCCCCCCTTCTTCTTTTCCAGGCCCAGCCTGACCCCGTACCAGCACAGGGCCCCAACCACGCCGATGAGGATCAGGGCGATGTTGCTGATATCGGTGAGCAGGCCCAGCAGAAAGGCCGCGGCGCAGATCAGCACCGCGCTCCACCGGCGCAGGGCCTCCTTGCCCAGCGACACCGCCGCGCCGGAGATGATGGCCACCACCGCCCCGCCGATGCCCCGCATGGCGTAGCCGAACCAGGGGTTGCCCTTCACCGCGTCGTAGAAGAAGGTCACCGCCGTGAGGATGAACACCGCCGGCACCGTCAGCCCCACCACGGCGCACACGCCGCCGAACCAGCCGCCCATCTGATAGCCGAAGAGCATACAGATGTTGGTGATCATAATGCCGGGCACCGATTTGCCCACGGTGGTCAGCTCCAGCAGGTCGGACTTGGTGATGGCCTTGCGCTTGTCCACAAACTCCTGCTCCAGTTGGGCCAGGACGCTCCAGCCGCTGCCGAAGGTGAAGCAGCCGATTTTCAGAAAGATCCAGAACAGCTCCAGACCGATTTTCAGCTTTGATTTACTCATAAGGTTTCTCCGTGCATGAAGGAATGACGTCCCCCATACTATACCCGAGCCCGGCGGGAATTGCAAGGGGGAACCGGCGGGATTTTTGCCGATTTTTCCCCAAGGATTGCAAAGCCGGGGGATTTGTGGTATACTGGGGGCAATCTGAGCAAGGAAGGGAGCTGCGCCCATGAAAGCTGCGCTGCAGGCCGGGCTGGACCGGCTGGGGCTGGACCTGGCGCCGCCGGTGGTGGACCGGCTGGCGGATTTCGGCCAAGCCGTGATTGAGAAAAACCGGGTGATGAATCTCACCGCCATCACCGCGCCGGACCAGGTGGCGGAGCTCCATCTGCTGGACAGCCTGACCCTGCTGACCCTGGAGCCCCTGGCGGGCAAGCGGGTGCTGGACGTGGGCACCGGGGCGGGCTTTCCCGGGGTGCCGCTGAAGCTGGCCGAGCCCGGGCTGGAGCTGACCCTGCTGGACAGCCTGCAAAAGCGGATGACCTGGCTGGAGCAGGAGGCCCTGCCGGCCTTGGGCATCCGGGCGGCGTGTTTGCCCGGCCGGGCGGAGGAGCTGATCCGGGGCCGGCGGGAGGGCTACGACGTGGTGACCTCCCGGGCGGTGGCCCGGCTGCAGCTGCTGTGCGAGCTGTGCCTGCCCTACGTGGCGGTGGGGGGCTGCTTTATGGCCATGAAGGGGGCCATGGGCGACCAGGAGCTGGACGAAGCCCGCCGGGCCATCCGGCTGCTGGGCGGCGAGTGCCAGCGCACCGCCCACTTTGCCATCGGCGGGGCGGACCACCGGGTGCTGGTGATCCGCAAGGTGCGCCCCACCCCGGCCCAGTATCCCAGACCCTGGGCCAAAATCAAGCAAAAGCCCCTGTAAGGGCCAAGCTGTTGTGATTGTGTAACTGGAAAAACCGTTCCCCCGCGCCACCGCGGTGGAACGGTTTTTTGTGGTGGGCAGAAGCCTGCACGATACGCACCGGGGTGACGGGATGCGCACGTTCCCACCGTAGGGGCGGATGCCCACATCCGCCCGTGCCCGGGCCGGCCGGAGGGAAAAATTGAAAATTGAAAATGGAAAATGGAGAATGGTGGAGTTTTCAAATTGCCATTTGAAAACATTTGATAGATGCGGTTGTAACTTGCACAAGCTTCGACCTAGCGGCCGCTCACTGAGCGGCCATCCCCGGCCTACCCGTCCCACCGGGGTGACGGGATACGCACACGCCCCGTAGGGAACGCTCATGCCCACGCAGTGGGACGAGCGTTCCGGCCGGCCGGGGGCCGGCTGGTTGTGTGCAGTTCGTATATCGCACTGCGCCGGGGGATATCCGCCTGGACGGCGGATCGGATCGATCGTCCGGCTTCGCCGGCATGATCGATC
>CAMOKD010000076.1:0-8810 GCA_946617435.1 uncultured Clostridia bacterium
AGGTCTATTCCAACACCGGCGGCCAGGCCTCCAAGGCCTCCAACATCGGCCAGGTGGCACAGTTTGCCGCTGCCGGTAAGGAGATCAAGAAGAAGAGCCTTGCCGAAATCGCCATGAGCTACGGCTACATCTACGTGGCCCAGGTGGCCATGGGCGCCAACCCCGCCCAGACCCTGAAGGCCATCACCGAGGCCGAGGCTTACCACGGCCCGTCCCTGATCATCGGCTACGCCCCCTGCGAGATGCACTCCATCAAGGGCGGCATGATCCACTGCCAGGAAGAGATGAAGAAGGCAGTTGACTGCGGCTACTGGAATATGTTCCGCTTCAACCCCGCTGCCGAGAAGAAGTTCACCCTGGATTCCAAGGCCCCCAAGGGCGGCTATCAGGAGTTCCTGATGAACGAGGCCCGTTACAGCCGGCTGACCCGTGAGTTCCCCGAGCGCGCCACCACCCTGTTCGCCAAGAACGAGCAGAACGCCATGGAGCGTTGGGAGCACCTGAACAAGCTCATCGACCTGTACGACAACTAATCACCCACCCCGGGGGACCGCGTTTTGCGGTCCCCCTTTTTTTGCCCGTTTTTCGTTTTTTCTGTGAAATCCAGGTCGGAAACTTGACAAAACCAGGTTTCAGCATATAATTGAATTGTATTCTTTTGTACATTTCACAGAAAGGGTGATTCTATGAAACGCAAGCTATTGGCATGGATTCTGGTGCTGGCCCTGGGGCTGCAGCTGCTGCCCGCGGTTGCCGCCGAGGAGACCAAGGCCGAGATCCTTCTGCCCCAGACCTCCGCCGAGCTGGAGGTGGGCCAGTCCATGCTGCTGTCTGCAGCACTCTCCAACGGACAGCAGGACGCCGAATTCACCTGGACCTCCTCTGACCCCGGCGTGGCCACGGTGGAGGGTCTGGGTCTGGTCACCGCCCAGGCCGTGGGCACCGCCCGGATCCTGGTCCGCACCGGCAGCCTGCAGGCGGAGTGTACCGTCACGGTCACCGAGGGCCAGGCGGTCCCCGATTTCCAGGACGTGCCGGCCGGGGCCTTCTACGCCACCCCGGTGGATTGGGCGGTGAGCTCCGGCATTACCAACGGCACCAGCCTGGCCACCTTTGCCCCCGGCGCCCAGTGTACCCGCGGGCAGATCGTCACCTTCCTGTGGCGTGCCGCCGGCGCCCCCGCCCCCCAGGGCAACACCAATCCCTTCCGTGACGTGGCCGCCGGCGCCTATTATGAGCAGCCGGTGCTGTGGGCCGTGGAGCACGGCATCACCAACGGCATGGGGCCCGACACCTTCGCCCCCAACCAGATCTGTACCCGGGGCCAGGTGGTCACCTTCCTGTACCGGGCCATGGGCGCCACCAAGGTGATTACCAAGCGCAATCCCTTTGCCGACGTGGCTTCCGCCGCCTTCTATTTCTGCCCCATCCTGTGGGCTGCGGAGAACGGCATTACCAACGGCATGACCGCCACCACCTTTGCCCCCCAGCAGACCTGTACCCGGGGCCAGGTGGTCACCTTCCTGTACCGGACCTACCACCCCGCCGAGCCGGCGCAGACCTTTGACCCCGACTGCTATGAGATTGTGGCCGACAATTGCACCTGGCTGGAAGCCAAGGAGAAGGCCCTGGCCCGCAACGGCAAGCTGGTCTGCTTTGACTCCATCGAGGAATACCGCTTTGTCCTGGACCTGATCGAGCAGAAGGGTCTGAACGACCGGTACTTCTACCTGGGCGGCACCCGGGATGCCCTGGGCAGCGACTACTACTGGCTGGGCCGCGACGGCCTGCCCACCCAGGACTATCTCAACGGCGGCGCCTGGTGCGACGAGCTGTGGCAGCTGGGCGAGCCCAATCTCCACTGGGCCGGCAGCGACGAAAATGCCCTGGAGGCCTGCTTCCTGCCCGCGGAGGGCCGCTGGGTCTGGTACGACTACAGCAGCACCATGACCTCCCCCAACCGGCAGTATGCCTATGTGATTGAATACGACACCCCCCTGCAAAAGCCCAACCGGGAGGAAACCGTCTGGTCCATCACAGATCTCACCGTGCAGGGCACTGACGTGCTGGTTACCCTGAACAGCAACGGCCCCGCCACCCTGACCCTGCAGGTTCTGGACGAGGACCGCGAGGTGCTGCAGGTTTCCCAGTGCCCCGCCCCGGACTATGCCCAGGCAGAGGGAATCACCTTGCGCCTGTCCTCCCTGCCCCAATATTTTATCCTGCGGGCCACTCTCACCGACGCCGAGGGCGAGCTGCTGTGCGATCCCTATGAGACCATCCGCTACACCCAAATCTGGCAGGACTACCAGGCCCAGGACGTGGACAGCTTTGACCCCGACCGGGTGGTGAACTTTGACGCCAGCACCACCACCAACTTCGGCGTCCTGGCCGACGACGTGCTCCTGCTGGACGGCCCCGGCTGCGCGCTGCACGGTACCTACAGTGCCGTGTCCGTATGGGAAAACGGCCACCTCCGCACCGACGACCAGGGCATCACCGGCTACAGAGTCGACTCCCCCGACAGCGCCTGGCTGGGCCTGCAGCAGGGCGACAAGGTGGCCGCCACCGACATCGAGGGCAAGCTCCAGCTGTTCCGGGTGGGCAGCCTGGAGTGGGACGGGGAGCATCTGGACATCACCCCCATGGGCGACGGCGCCCTGTGGGACTACTATTCCTACATGGACGCGGACATGACCTTCGGCGGCTCGGACAAGCGTGTGGACACCGAGGGCAGCTCTGAGACCAGCTTCAACGCAAGCCTGTACTTCAACCTGCCCAAGGGTCTCAAGGCCGGCGCCGCCCTCACCGCCAGCTACACCGTCACCGTGGGCCTGCACTGGGACATCAAGATCTTCGGCGAGGACTATGTGGAGTTCTCCATGAAGACCGAGCAGAAGGTGGAGGGCAAGTTCGAGGTGGTCGGCTCCGCCGACCAGCTGAACATCGGCGCGGACGGCGAAAAATCCAACTCCGCCGATCTGATCCCCCTGGGCTCCCACACCATGCCCACCAAGATCCCCGGGCTCACCATCACCGGTAAGGCCTCCATCCCCGTCACCCTGACGGCCACCGCCACCGCCGGGGCCAGCTTCACCCGCACCAAGACCAGCGGCTTTATCTACATCCGCAACGTGGGCACCCAGAACATCGACGAGAAGCCCGAGGAGGGCAGCAAGAGCTTCTATCTCAACGGCGAGCTGTCCGTGTCTCTCGGCATCAAGCTGGACATCAGCCTGGCCTATCTCACCGACGTGGCCAAGGCCACCGTCTCCGCCGAGGCCGGCATCCGGCTGAAGATGGCGATGGCCGGCGACCTGGTCTCCGTGGACCACGCCGAAAAGAAGCACTGCTGCAATCTCTGCGTCAGCGGCACCCTGGAGTTCTATCTCACTGTGGGCGTCAGCCTGGAGTTCAAGATCCTGGAGATTGCGGAGTTCAAGCCCCTGGATGCGCAGATTCTGAACATCACCTTCCCCTTCAACCCCTTCGGCGACGACGAACTGGATGACGACGGTCTGATGGAGGGCGGGGTCGCCCCCGGCGAGCGCAGCCGGGAGGACTTTACCACCGGCGGCGGCAGCGGAGAGGACGCCTTCTTCCACTTCTCCCTGGTCAACGAGCCCGACAGCCCCTACGGCGGCGTGCCCCACTTCGGCTTCGGCCCCTGCCAGAACTACACCTACCGGGTCACCCTCCGCTGCGCGGACTACCAGGGCAAGGAGCTCTCCGGCATTCCCGTGCAGGTCACCGGCAAGAAGGGGAACCTGCCCCAAACCAACACCGCCCCCTATGAGCTGTATCTGCCCGTGGGCAAGTACAACGCCGCCCCCACCATTGAGGGCAGCCTCCACCCCGGAAAGGCCTTTACCGTGAAGAAGACCGCCTCCAACGTGTGGATGGAGTGCTTCGGCCCCCTGAAGGTGACCGTGCTGGACTTTGACACCAAAAAGCCCATCCCCGGGGCCACGGTGAACATCACCCATGTGCTGAGCGGTTATACCGACTCCGCAGTGGGCGGTACCTTTCTGGGCACCGCCACCCTGAAAAACGTCCCTGCCGGCCAGGTCCAGGTGGACGTCAGCGCGGAAAACTACGCCCCCGCCTCCGAATACCGGGTGGTAAAGGCCAACGGCGGCACCAAAACCACCATCTGGCTCCGTCCGCTCAACGGCACGGTCTACGGCATGCTGCAGGACGCCACCACCAAGCAGTTCATTCATGGGGCCAAGCTCACCGTCACTGCCAACGGCCGCACCCTCTCCGCGGTCTCCCAGTCAACCGGCTACTTCCGGGTGGAGAAGATCCCCGTGGGCGCCCGGGAGCTGGTCATCACCGCCGAGGGCTACGACGGCAAAACCGTGTCCTTCACCCTCACCCTGGACAACCGGGACATGGACCTGGGCACCATCCAGCTCACCCGCAGCTGGGAGTCCTACTACCGCAACATCCTGCGCACCAGCAGCGATACCAAGTACGGCAGCAACATCATGCTGGCCGACCTGGACTTTGACGGCATCCCCGAGCTGCTGGTGGGCGGCAGACCGGGCTCCGGCCTGTTCTCCACTATGCTAGCCCTGTACACCTACAAAAACGGCCAAGGCAAGGACATCTCCCCTGCCAGCAACGATTACCAGTACGTCCCCTTGACCGATATCACCCTGTCCCGCAGGGCCGGTACCTGGAGGCTCACCGCAGAATACACCTTCCGGGCGGGCCATGGGAGCTACAGCGACGGCTTCCACCAGATCAACTTTGTGAACAGCAGGTTCTCCACCACCTCACTGCTCCAAAAAGTGGTTGAGGGGAACACCACCACCTATTACTCCGGCAGCACCAAGATCTCCGCCTCCGCCTATAACACCGCCTACAACAACCGGTTCAGCGGCTGGGAGATCAGCAAAAACTACGTCACCCCCTCCGCAATGTACGCCAAGCGGCCTACCAACGCCCAGATTACCGAGCTCTTTACCCAGTATACCTGGACCGGCAGCTTCTGACACCGGAACCCCCACCCCCAGGGGCGAGCAGCACGCTCGCCCCTGTTTTTGCCCTTGTGGGGCTTTTTAATTAAACGGATGTTCTATTTGCATCCGGAATTCTGTTTTCTACTTGACAATTGGCGGGTTTTGTGGTATACCATAGACGTTTTCCGGCGCAGAATCCCAGGCCGGAGCAAGAGAAAGGAACAAGAGATATGAAGCAATCCAAGCTCGCCGCCCTGGTGCAGTGCGCCATCTTCGCGGCCATTCTGTGTGTGTTCTCCCCCTTTGCCATACCCATCGGGCCCATTCCCATCACCCTCAGCATCTTTGCGGTGATGCTCTGCGGCGTGGTGCTGCCCTGGTGGCAGGCGGTGGTCAGCGTGGTGGTATTCCTGGCCCTGGGGTTGTGGCTGCCCCTGTTTTCCGGGGGCAACACCGGCATCACCGCCCTGCCCGGTCCCACCGGCGGGTACATCTGGTCCTACGCCCTGATGGTGCTGGTGGTGAGTCCCCTGGCCCATCTGCGGGTCAAAAAGGTCGGTCTCAGCCTGGTGCTGGCCCTGGTGGGCTGCGTGCTGTCGGTGCTGGTGTGCTATCTGTGCGGCACCCTGCAGTTCTCTCAGCTGGCGGGCAAGACCTTCCAGGAGAGTCTGGCGGTGTGCGTGATCCCCTTCTGGGTGCCCGACGCCATCAAGGCCGTGGCCGCGGCAGTGCTGGGCACCACCGTCCGCCTGCTGCTGGAAAAGCAGGGCCTGCTGAAAAAGACCGTACAGCTGTAACGGCCCCTGGGGCAAAAAAAGAGCGGAGGCTGCAAGCGCAGCTTCCGCTTTTAATATGTGCGCCGGCAGCGGCCGGTGTCAGGTCTCCATCATCAGCTCAATGATCTCCCGGTCGGTTTCGGCCATGCCCTGTCTGGCCAGCCGGCCCACGCTGGCAATGGTGTTCTCCACACCCTTTTTCACAATGCCGTCGCCCCCGAAGAACTGGTTGCCGCTCTCATACATGGCCAGACCCAGCAGCCCTGCGTCCACGGCGGCGGCGATCTTGGCGGCGCAGCTGGCCTTGGCCCCGTCGCAGACAATGCCGGAGGTGACGGCCACGGCGTTCACGATGGTGTGGGCGATCATCTCAAACCGGCCGCCCTTCAGATAGGCCAGCCCCGCCCCGGCGCCTACCCCGGCGCTGACGGCCCCGCAGTAGGCGGACAGCCGGCCGATGCCGGTTTTCAGATGGGTGGTCACCAGGTTGGACACGCACAGGGCCCGCAGCAGCGTCTCGTGGGGTTTGCCCGTGTGCCGGGCGTAGACGATCACCGGCACCGAGGCGGTGATGCCCTGGTTGCCGGAGCCGGAGTTGATGACCACCGGCAGCTCACAGCCGTTCATCCGGGCGTCGCTGGCAGCGGCGGCCCAGGCCCGCATCACGTAGTTGATGTCGTTCTCCCGGCCCTGCAACACGGTTTTGCCGATGTTGGCCCCGTAATTGCCCCGCAGGCCCTCGGCGGCAATTGCCATGTTGCAGGCGATCTGCCGCTCCAGCACCGCCCGGACGGCCTCCGGGTCTACGGAATCGGCAAAGTCCACAATTCCCTCTACCGTCAGGCAGGATCGGTCTGTCAGCCCCTCCTCGGCCTTGGCCCCCTGCGCCTTTTGCAGCAGAATCCGGTCGTTCCGGCGGATCAGCACCACGTTGGTGTGGTAGTCTGTAATCCGCACGGCGGCGGCGTCCGGGCCGCGGAAGGCGGTGATTTGGATGTCAAAGATATGCCCGGTGTCGGCGTGGCGGACCTCAATGGGCACAGTGTTCAAAAATTCGGACGTGGCGGTGATTCCCTCCGCCGTCACGCGGGAGAGCACCTCCAGCTCGGCGTCGGCGTCACCGGCCACAGTGCCGGCAGCTGCGGCCGCGGGGATCCCTCGCAGCCCGCCGGTGTGGGGCACCACCACAGACTTGACGTTTTTGATGATATTTCCGCTGACCTCCGCCAGCAGCCGGTCCGGCATGGCGCCCAGCACCTGTCTGGCCCTGGCGGCGGCATAGGCAATGGCGATGGGCTCGGTGCAGCCCATGGCAGGCCGCAGCTCCTCTTTCAGAATCCGGACGTAGGCGTCCATCCGCGGATCGGTCTGTTTCATAGGGATCCCTCCAACCGTTAATCGCTGCACCCCTATTGTACCCCTTTCCGGCAAAAAGGTCAAGACCGGGAATCCTGTGGATCAGTGAGATTGTGCCTGCGACGCAGTTATATTGTCCCTATGGGACAGTTATATTTTGCGCCGAAGCCGCAAAAGGTCAAGACCGGGAAACCTGTGGATCAGTGAGATTGTGCCTGCGACGCAGTTATATTGTCCCTATGGGACAGTTATATTTTGCGCCGAAGCCGCAAAAGGTCAAGACCGGGAAACCTGTGGATCAGTGAGATTGCGCCTGCGACGCAGTTATATTGTCCCTATGGGACAGTTATATTTTGCGCCGAAGCCGCAAAAGGTCAAGACCGGGAAACCTGTGGATCAGTGAGATTGCGCCTGCGACGCAGTTATATTGTCCCTATGGGACAGTTATATTTTGCGCCAAAGCCGCAAAGTGATATGATATTCGCCATAAAACTGCGCGCAGCGCAATATCACTCGGCGAAAGCCGAATATCACTGCGCAGCAATATCACTCGCCGCAGGCGAATATCACTGAAAAAACCGGATTTGCATTTGCAAATCCGGTTTTTTCTGGTACGCCGGAAGGGACTCGAACCCCCGACCTACTGGTTCGTAGCCAGTCACTCTATCCAACTGAGCTACCGGCGCATACCACGCTTTCCTCAAGCGCCTTGATATTGTAGCATACTTGTTTCAAAAATGCAAGCCTTTTTTTTCTGGATTTCAAAAAATTTTTTCTTGGGCTTGCTCCGCCGCCAAATCTCATTGCTCCGCGGGATCATGGCTCCAGGTCGTCCGCGCCACAGAATGCGTCCAGCATCTTTTCAAACTCCCGCAGGCACAGATACTTGCGGTAGGCGTAGCTGTTCCGGTCTGCCAGGCTCACCGGCACCAGGGGTTGGCCCTCCCGCTTGGCCCGGCGCTGCGCCTGCAGGCCCCGCTGGGCCGCCCTGGTCTTCTCCGCCGCCTTCTCTGACAGCATGAAAAACGCCAGGAACTTGGAAAACCGCCTGCTGCTGAGAAAGCGGTTCAGCACCTGCTGCATCCGGTGCATGTCCCCGTCGGGCTCCTCCTCCATCTCCGCAAAATGGCGGACCTGTCTCAGCTGCCGCACTGCCTCCGGCGTCAAACCCAGAGAATCCACCGCCGCAGACCTGCGGTGGGGATCGTCCGTAAGCCCCAGCAGATAGTCCGCGCTGACCCCGTAGTGTCTGGCCAGCACCGCCACCGTCTGGTACGCCACCTTCCGCGGCGTGGCCGGATGCTCGGCATCCAGCTCATGGTCGCGCTCCAGATCGGAGATGATGGATTGAGGTACCCCCGTCGCCTTTGCCACCTGGCCCATGGTCTGCTTACCGTGCATATTGTACTCTACCCGAGCATTATTGAATCGTTCGTAGGTTGTAAGAGACATATTTTTACCCTAAACCCATCCGAATATGGATATTTTTGGACTTTTGTTCGCAAAAAATCCGAATATGGATAATACGGCCAAAAGCCATTTTTTGTGGTATAATATAGGCACAAAACCAGAGCAGGCCGTGTCCTTCTACAGCTTACCACGGCGCGGGCCTGTTGTCAACCAAAAAACGGAGGTGGGAATATGGCGGAACGACCTGGCATCATGATCTATTTTGACATTTTGCCCCAGCTGGAGGAATACTCTGCGAAGG
>CAMOKD010000077.1:0-8426 GCA_946617435.1 uncultured Clostridia bacterium
CGTATTGATAGATGCCATTTCCCGGAGCATAGCTCCGGCAACCGGCGATAAAATCCCGCAGCCCACCGGGCTGCTCTACTCGACGCCCCGCGGGAGTCTCCCTCGAAAATACGCAGGTGGTGGGGGCGGCCGGGCTTTTTCCTTCTCCCCACACAAAAACCGCCTCCCGGGGGAGGCGGTTTTTTGCCCGGCTTACTTGTAGGTGTAGAAGCCCTTGCCGGCGTTGACACCGGTTTCGCCGGCGTCGATCTTCTCCTTCAGCAGCTTGCCGATGAGATTGTGCACCGAGCCCTCGGTGTGGGCGTCGGGCTTCATCTGGTTGATGTTGTAGGCAGTCTCCAGGCCTACGATGTCCAGGATCTTGAAGGGGCCCGCCGGGGCGCCGGTGGCCAGCTCCCAGGTCTTGTCAATGGTGGCGTAGTCTGCAACCCCCGTGGCCAGCAGGGCCTGGGCCGCGCTGAGGAAGGGCACCAGCATGGAGTTGAGAATGTAGCCCGGCTGCTCCTTGTGCAGCTGCAGGGGGATCATGTTGATCTCGTCGGCAAACTTCACCGTCTCGTTGTAGATCTCGGGGTCGGTGCCGGGATGGCCCATGACCTCGGCGGTGTTGTTCTTCCAGATGGTGTTGGCAAAGTGCAGGGCCAGATACTTCTCCGGCCGGCCGGTGTACTCCGCAAAGGTGGAGGGCAGCATGGTGGAGGAGTTGGTCAGCAGGATGGTCTTTTCGTCCAGCAGGTCCTTCATGGCGGTGTAGACGCCGATCTTGGCCTTGGGATCCTCAGACATGGACTCAATGACCACGTCGGCCCCGGCCAGGGCCTTGCCCAGATCCAGCTCGATGTGGACCTTCTCGGCAAAGTTCTTCTTGGCCTGCTCGGCCAGAGCGTCAATGGACTCCGCAGTGGCGGCGTCCCAGTCCCGGATCAGGCCCTTGGGATACAGGAATTTGCCCATGGGGTTGCCCAGCATGGCCTTGGCGGTGAGCAGGTCCTTCAGCATCAGGCCGGAGTACCGCTCAATTTTGGGCATGGTTCTGCCGATGGAGCCCTCAGACCGCAGCCAGAAGGTCACATCCTTGCCCACGTAGGCGCACATCAGGCCGATTTGGGTGCCCAGCACGCCGCCGCCGGCGACAACGACTTTTTCCAGTTTCATAGCGTAGTTCTCCCTTCGTATGTTTTGTGAGCCGGTCAGCTCACAGAATTCACCTCTTGAAAGTGGGCGATGAGATAGTCCACCACCAGGCCATAGGACTGCACCCCCGCAGGCTCGTCAAAGGTTTTGAGATAGGTGTCGTTCACCTTTTGGGCGGCCTCCTGGACCTGGCCCTCGTACTGCCGGTTGTGCTCCACGTGGACGTTGCAGTCGTGGAGCATGGGCTCTGAGCACAGGGCCCAGAGACTTTTGGCCCCGGCGGGGTCCCGGTCATAGAGGGCGTTGTAGCAATAGACAAAGGCGTTGTAGTAGCCGGAGTATTTCAGCACCGGGCTGTCGGAGGCCTCGCAGGCCAGGAAGGCCACGTAGTTGGCCTGGTCCTCGGCGGCGATGGCCAGGCTGTGGCCCAGCTCGTGGCACATGGTGTAGGGCTGGGCCACCCCAAAGGTCTCGGTGCTCACCCCGGCCTCTCCGGTGAGGCAGACGTAAATCCCCGTGACGCCCATGTAGGCAAAGGCCTTGCTGCCCAGCAGCGGCTTCACCCGGGCCACCGGGTCCGCCAGTCGGGGCACTGCGGCGCCCAGATTTTCATAGGCCGCCACCGCCAGGGCGGACTGGCCGGCAAAATCCGGAAGGATGGGGTCGCCGTTCTCGTCCCGCTCCACCTGTAGGGCGTAGTCTCCGGCCCGGGCGGCGTAGTAGGCCGCGGCGGTTTTCAGCTCCTGGTCGGTGTACTGCCGGACCTCCATGCCCAGCTGGTCGGCCAGGCTGGGGCCGAAGTGGTTCAGCCCCCACAGGCCCACAAAGAGAAAAACCAGCAGGCTCACCAGCTCCAGGGCGGAGGCCAGCCACACCAGGGCCTGCTTTTTCCGGAAGGCCCGGATCAGCCGCGCCAGGCCCACCACCAGCAGCAGGCCCAGGGCCAGCTGCCACAGGCACACCGGCACCAGGGCCGTCACCGACCCCACAGCCCCCACCGCCCGGCGGGAGAAATCGGCATACCGGGCAAACCAGCTGCCCGGGGCCAGCTTGGCCACCCCCGCCAGGGCCAGGGTGAGAATCAGCAGACCCCCGGCCACCAGCAGATGGGGCAGGGCTTTCTTCTTTTTCATAGGGCGCTCCTTAAAAACACGCGCCCTTCGGCGTGGAGGGCGCGTGGGGGGATGGGAATTGAGAATCAGGCCTTGTTGCCGGCCACGCTCTGGGGCGGGATCACCAGCAGGGCGCAGATCACCACCGCCAGGATGGTGTTGGGCAGCATATAGCTGCCGTTATACAGCAGGGAGTACAGCCACACCGAGGGCTTGGCAATGCCCATGAACTCGTCGGGCAGATACTGGGCGTACACCGTGACGCCGCTGATAAAATGGATGGCAAACCGGCCCAGGCAGCCCAGCAGCGCCGCCAGGGGCAGCAGCTTGTAGTTGCGGTGCAGCAGGCCCGCCAGGCCCACCATGGCGTAGGCCACGGAGTAGTCAAAGATAATGGACACCCAGTTGATGGCCGTGCCGTTGGCAAAGAAGAACTTCAGTGTGCCGAAGATCAGGCCCGCGCCGATGCCCCAGCCCATGCCGGCCCGCATGGCAAAGATGATCAGCGGAATCATGACCAGGTCCACCGAGCCGCCGTAGCCGCCGAAGCCCGCCCCCACGGGGATTTTCATGTAGCTCAGGGCGACGGCCAGGGCGATACAGATGGCGCCCTCGGCGATGATGCGTGCAGTGCTTTTCTTTTTCATGATGGTCTCCTCCAATGTACAAAAATACCGACGCAGAACCGCCGGCGCACAAAAGAGAAGACCTCTTTCCCTACGACGGCATGATCCGTATCAGGTTCGCGGGTGAGAGCGCCGTTTCGCTCAATCTCAGCCGGATCGGTCCGGCCCCCCGAAGAGTGTCTATATTTTACCGCAAACAGGCGGCCTTGTCAACCATCAATTCCGATCTCCGCCACCGTCAGGGCCCCGGGGGCGATCTCCGCCAGGGCCACCTGCCGGCCGGCATAGTACAACACACAGGTTCCGGGGGGCAGGCCGGGGAACTCCGCCCAGCGCACCCAGCCGCCGCCCGGGTCCTGGGCCGTGTCCGGGGCCAGATTCACCACGCAGGTGTGCCAGTCGCCCCCGCTGTCGGCCAGGCTCAGGGGATAGTACCCCGGCCCCGGCAGGGTGCAGCGGACGCTCAGGGTGCCGGGGGGCTGGGGGGCCAGGTGCAGCAGCTCTCCGTCGGTCCACAGCCGGCCCCCCGCCCGCAGGATCACCGCCTGCCGATCCAGCAGAAACTCCCCCAGCAGGGCCCCGCCGGCCCGGAGCTGGTAACGCCCCGGCCCCAGGGGGCCCAGGGTCACGTCCTCCCCCACGGGCACCGGGGCCAGGGCCGCCCCGTCCACATCGCACAGCCAGCAGTCCGGCTCGGTCTGGTCCCGCAGCCCCACCAGAAAGCCCTCCTCCCCGCCGGACACGGCCAGGGTCAGGCAAAGCAGCAGGGCCGCCAGCTGCCTTGCAATTTGTATCAGCATGATACCGCCTCCTCATTGGTTCTGGGGCCAGTATACCACCGGCCGGAGAAGGAAGCTGTCGAGGCCCGGCAAGGGGAAAATTTTTCCCATGGACGCATATTTTCCCATGGCTTTGGGCACAGTAGAGCCATGGAGGTGTTACCATGCAACACAAGAAAACCGCTGTGGAACTGATTCGGGAGAAGGGCTTTTACATCCTGCTCTTCCTTTGCGCCGTGGCCGTTGGGGTCTCGGGCTATCTGTTCTGCAAAAAGCTGACCGCACCCGAGGCCCTGCCCGACAGCCCGGCCCTGGCCCAGGCCCCTGACAGCCCCGTCCTGGAGGCACCACTGCCCACCCAGGCCCCGGCGGAGCCCGCCGTGAAGGTGGAGCCCGCCCCCACCCAGACCGAGACCGCCCCCCCTGAGACCGCCGAAGCCGCGGAGGCCCCTGCCCGGTCCGCCGTCCGCCCGGTGGAGGGAGAGGCCGTCCAGGTCTTTGCCATGGACCGGCTGATCTGGCAGCCCACCACCCGGGATTGGCGCACCCACGCCGGGGTGGATCTGCTGGCCCGGGAGGGGCAGGAGGTCCGCTGCGCCCTGGACGGGGTGGTGGAGGCCGTGTACCGGGACGAGTTTTTGGGCCAGACGGTGACCGTCCGGCATGAGGACGGGGTGGTGACCCGCTACGCCAACCTGCAGGAGGAGATCCCCGTCCAGGCCGGCCAGGAGGTTGCGGCCGGCCAGTGCCTGGGCACCGTGGGGACCACCGCCCTGCTGGAGGCCGGCCAGCCGCCCCACCTGCACTTTGCCGTGTACCGGGACAACGTCCCCCAGGACCCGGAGGCCTTTTTGGCCGGCTGAGCCTCGGGGCAGAGAGAGCCGGCGGTATTTTGGAACGTCCAAAATACCGCCGGCTTTCTTTTATTTTCTGCCGGACCGGGCGGCCTGTCTCTCCTGCTGCCACTGCCGCTCCCAGCGGGCGTAGAGCTCCTCGGTGGCCAGGGCCAGCTTGGTCACCGCAAAGTCCTCCCCCTGGGGGTAGCAGTACAGGGTGTCGGTGTCGGTGTTCAGGTCCACGCAGTCGCCGTACTTGCCCAGATACTCGTATTCAATGTGGACAGAGTAGTGGTCCGGCACCGGGATGCGCACCTGGTAGTCCTCTCCCATGGCCCTGCCGGTCAGGGTGAAGCCCTCTTGGTCATGGCGCAGATGGGCCGGGCCCAGGTCGATGTAGCCCCGGGCGTTGGGCAGGGCGTCCACCCGGACGGCGCCGTCAAAGCAGTAGCTGCCCTCCTCCACCTGGGCGCGGACGTTGGCCCGCTCCCACTCGTACCAGTCCGGGATATGGGAGAACTCGGTCTCCCCCTCCAGGGCCCGGAGCTCTCCCAGCTCGGTCATCTCCCAGACCTTGCCGCAGCTGTGGCAGGTCAGATGGATGCCCTTGCCCTCCATGCGGTACTCCGTGCCGCAGTGGGGGCACTGGTAGAGCACCTTGTGCAGTCCTCCTGCCCGGTCGGGGTAGGGGATCTTCAGTCCCTTCTCCTTCTGCCAGGCAAAGTCGTCATAGCGGAAGACCTGTGCGATTCTCTCGTTCACCTGCTGCCAGGTGGCCCGGGCCAGCTCCTCGGCGGTGAACAGGCAGGTCATCTCCGCCTCGGTGGGCCGGACGTGCCGGTCCGGCAGGTTCCAGAAGGGGGAGTTCACATGGTGGCCGTGGCAGATCAGGCTGACCACCGGCACCTTCAGCAGCTTGGCCAGCTTGCCCAGGGACGGGGGCAGCACCGCCGTGGTGCCGCACAGGGAGTAGCGGGCCTCGGGGTAGAGCACCGCAATGTCCCCCCGGTCGGTGACCCGCTTGAGCTGGCGCACCAGCTGCAGGTCCTTGGTGAACTTCCGCTTGCAGATGCAGCCGATGAACCGCAGCAGCCACTCCCGCTTGAGAAAGCCGTCAATGGCCACCACGTAGTTGGCCCGGTGGGGAAAGGTGGCCTTGGTGGACACGGTAAAGTCCATAAAGGAGTTGTGGTTGCACAGCAGCAGGTACGGGGGCTTGATGCCCTCCATGCGGATTTTGGTCAGCTTGTTCCGGTGGGACAGCAGGCTGGGCAGCACCCCGATCCAGATCAGCGGCCGAAGATGCATCCGCATGGGCGGCCGCTTCATGTCAAAGCGAGGGACCCCGGACAGCATGGCTGCTTACTCCCCGGCGGCCAGATGGAAGCCGCCGTAGATGCCCGCGTCGTTGCCCAGGGTGGCCAGGGCGAAGCGGGTGTCCTTGCAGGCGTGGAACATATGGGCCCGGAACTTGGGCTCCACCCCCTGCAGCAGCACGGGGCCGGCCTTGGACATGCCGCCTCCCAGCACCACCAGCTCGGGGTCTACCATGCAGCAGCCCATGGCAATGGTCAGGCCCAGGGTGTCATACACCCCGTCCAGCAGCTCGCAGGCCAGCTCGTCGCCCTGGGCGGCGCAGCGGAACACCGTGCGGGAGCTGACCTCCTCCTGGCTGCGCAGGGCGCTGGGCCGCTCGTCCCGGCACAGCTGCTCCATGGCCAGCATCCCCAGGGCCCGGGCGGAGGCGTACTGCTCGGCGCAGCCCCGCTTGCCGCAGGTGCAGGGCCGGGCCTGGGGGCTGCGGTCCACGGTCAGGTGGCCGATCTCCCCGGCCACGCCGTGGGCGCCGTTCAAAATCCGGCCGTCCACCACAAAGCCGCCGCCGATGCCCGTGCCGATGGTGATCATCAGCATGGACCGGCTGCCCTTGCCGCCGCCGTCATAGTACTCTCCCAGGGCGGCCACATTGGCGTCGTTGCCCGCCTTGACGTGCAGACCCGTCAGCTCCCCCAGGGCCTTGTGGAGGTTAAAGACCCCCCAGTTCAGGTTGACGCAGCGGTTCACGTTGCCGTCGTCGTCCACCGGGCCCGGCACGCCGATGCCGATGCCCAGCACGTCGCTCTTGGCAATGCCCCGCCGGGTCAGGCAGCCCTCCACCGCCGCGGCAATGTCCGGCAGAATGCTGCTGCCGCCGTGCTCCGGCCGGGTGGGGATCTCCCACTTCTCCAGCAGCTCGCCGGTCTCAAAGAAGAGGCCCAGCTTCACCGTGGTGCCGCCAACATCTACTCCAAATGCGTAACGCATGTTACATCCTCCTTTGGTGATATCTGACACTATCATACAGGATTTACCCCGGGATTGCAAGGTGGTTTTGGTTCTATTTTTCTCCGGCGGTGCATATACTGGGCTTGCGCAGGGACAAGTCCGGCTTGTCCCGCCAAAGCTAATGCCAGGAGGGGATGGGATGCAGGCCCTGATTTTTGAAAAGAAAGCCCGCACCGGGTGGTGCGGGCTGCTGGTGGGCTTTGCCCTGGCCCTGCGGCTGGCCCTGGCCCCGGGCACCCTGCCCCGGCTGTGGGCCGCCGCCGCGGAGCTGGCCGGCCGGCCCCAGGTGGCAAGGGCAGTGGTGTATCTGCAAACCGGGGCCGTGCCCCCGGACACTGCCCCCGCTGTGACCACGCCGGCTGCGGAGACCGCCGCGGCCACGGAGACCCCGCCGGTGACAGAGACTGTGCCGGCCACGGAGACCGCGGCGGCGACAGAGACTGTGCCGGCCACGGAGACCGCGGCGGAGACAGAGACCGTCTCTGTGGCGGAGACGGTGCCGGCCTTCACCCCGGAGGAGGGGGAGGCCCTGGAGCTGGGGGGCAACTGCGACTATACGGTGGACAAGGGGGCCCTGCTGGCGGCGCCCACGGCTCTGGCGGGCCGGACGGTGCTGATTGTCCACACCCACGCCTGCGAGGCCTACAGCCCGGAGGACTACGAGTCCGCCGGGGACCACCGGACCCTGGACACCGCCCAAAACGTGGTGGCGGTGGGGGACGCCCTGACCGTGGCCCTGGAGGAGCTGGGGCTCCGGGTGATCCACGACACCACCCTGTGCGACGCTCCCTCCTACAACAGCTCCTACGCGGTGGCCCGGCAGCGGATCAAAACCTGGCTGGAGCAGGAGCCGGAGATCGGCCTGGTGCTGGATCTGCACCGGGACGCCCTGGCCACCCCGGTGCGGGAGACCGGGGTGTGGGACGGGGCGGACTGCGCCCGGCTGATGCTGGTGGTGGGCACCGACGAGGGGGGCCTGGAGCACCCGGGCTGGGAGGCGAATCTCAGCTGCGCGCTGAAGCTCCAGGCTCTGCTGGCCCGGCAGGGCGGCGGGCTGGTCAAGCCTCTGAATCTGCGGCGGGAGCGGTTCAACGGGGATCTGAGCCCCGGGGCCATGATCATCGAGGTGGGCTCCACGGAGAACACCCTGCAGGAGGCCCGCACCGCCATGGTCCCCCTGGCCCGGGCCATCCGGGCCCTGCTGGACGAAACCGGATTGGGAATTGAGAATTGAAAATTGAGAATGGAGAATGGCGAGGCGTGCCGTAGGGACGGATGCCCACATCCGCCCGTGCCCAGGCCGCCGGCGGGGAATTGAGAATTGAGAAGTGAGAATTGAGAATGGTGGAGTTTTCAAATTGCCATTTGAAAACATTTGAAAGATGCCGGTTGCGTCTTGCACAATCTTCTCCGTAGCGGCCGCTCATTGAGCGGCCATGCCCAGCCCGCCGATCCCACCGGGGTAACGGAATGCGTACACGCCCCATCCGTAGGGGCGGATGCCCACATCCGCCCGTGCCCAGGCCGCCGGCGGGGAATTGAGAATTGAGAAGTGAGAGTTGAGAATGGTGGAGTTTTCAAATTGCGATTTGAAAACATTTTGAAAGATGCGGT
>CAMOKD010000078.1:0-8006 GCA_946617435.1 uncultured Clostridia bacterium
TGGGCGTGTTTGAGAACCCCACCCTGGCTGCCGGCACCATCGCCGTGGCCCAGGCCCTGGCCGAGAGCGAAGCGGTTACCATCGTGGGCGGCGGCGACTCCGCAGCGGCCTGCGAGCAGCTGGGCTTTGCCGATAAGATCACCCACATCTCCACCGGCGGCGGCGCCTCTCTGGAATTCCTGGAGGGCCTGGAGCTTCCCGGCATTGCCTGCCTGGAGGACAAATAAGCCTTATGAACAGAAAATACCGCAAGATTCTCATTGCGGGCAACTGGAAGATGAACCACACCCCCTCCCAGACCAAGGCCTATATGACGCAGTTCAAGACCATGCTGCCCAAGGGCCGCTGGTGTGACATTGCCCTGTGCGTGCCGGCGGTGTGCATTCCCGCCGCGGTGCGGGCCATGCGGGAGACCCGCGTGGGCATCGGCGCTGAAAACTGCAACCCCAACCCCTCCGGTGCCTACACCGGTGAAATCTCCACCGAGATGCTGGTGGACGCCGGCTGCAAGTACGTCATCATCGGCCACTCCGAGCGCCGCGCCATGGGGGAGACCGATCAGCAGGTCAACGCCAAGGTCCTGGCCGCCCTGGAGGCGGGCCTGGTGCCCATCCTCTGCTGCGGCGAGAGCCTGGAGCAGAGAGAGGCGGACATCACCGCCGAGTGGATTACCATGCAGATCAAGCAGGCGCTGATCGGCGTTGCGCCGGAGCAGATTCGCAAAATCGTCATTGCCTACGAGCCCATCTGGGCCATCGGCACCGGCAAGACCGCCACGCCCGCCCAGGCCGAAGAGGTCTGCGAGCTGATCCGCACCGTCATCCGCAAGCAGTACGGGGCCAAGATCGCCCGCGCCACCTCCATTCTCTACGGCGGCAGCATGAACGAGAAAAACGCCTACGAGCTTTTGGCCCAGCCCGACATTGACGGCGGCCTGATCGGCGGCGCGTCCCTGGTGCCGGAGAAGTTCCTGAAGATCATCGAGGCGGCCAACCAGCCTGCCTGAGACTTGTACAAATCGCACAAAAACGCGTCCGGATTTTTTCCGGGCGCGTTTTTTGAAATTCACGGGAAATTCATAATGCTGTAATATCTTCGTGCTACAATCACGGTGACAGAGAGGAGCGAGAGCCTGTGAATATTCTGTTTTTTCTCACCCCTAAGGCAAGCTGCGAGATGCTGTATGACGACGAATCCATCCGGGAGGCCCTGGAGCGGATGGAGTTGGCGGGCTTTCAGGCCCTGCCCATTGTGCGCAAGTCAGACGGCAGCTATTGCGGCACGCTGACCGAGGGAGACCTGCTCTGGGCCATGAAGAACCTCTGCTTTTTTGACGTACAGCAGGCAGAGATGCACAGCATTATGGAGATTGCCCACCGGCGGGACAACCTGCCCGTGTCTGTGGGCCACGACATGAGAGATCTGCTGGACAAGGCCCTGGAGCAAAATTTTGTACCTGTGGTGGACGACCGAAATAAGTTTATCGGCATTGTCACCCGCAGGTCTATCCTCCGCCACTACACCGAGAGCATGGGCAGCGAGCCAAAGGCCGTCTGACGCCCTGCCACACCCCGGCTGGAAACAGCCGGGGTATATTTTTGCAATAAAAAATGAAAAAAATATACAAAAAACAGGCCGCATGGGCTTCCATTTGCGAAAAATATATAGTATAGTGGAAACAGCAGAGCCCGGCCCCCGCAAATGCAAAGCCGCAAACCCGGGGCAATCGCCCCTGCCGCCCCCCAACAACGCAAAAGCAATCCAATCGCACAAATGTTTCACAGAGCAATTGACACCTGGCGAGCCCGCCAAAATGAAGAAGGAGGAGATTCCCTTGAAACACCGATGGAGCAAAGCTTTCAGCATCCTGCTGGCCCTGGTTTTGGTGCTGTCCCTGCTGCCGGTCCGGCCCCTGGCCGCGGAGCGCGGCACCCTGAGAATCGGCTATGACCCCAGCAACGGCAGCGTCTTTCTCGCCCTGGCAGACGACGAACCCCAGGGCCTGGCCGAGGAGTATGCAGAACCGTTTACAGACATGGAGTTCTCTCAGGGTCAGGCGGTGACCCTGCTGCTGGACGATTCCCGCGGCCTGGACTGGGAGGCCTGGGAAAATGGCGAAATCCGCTTTACAGACAGCATCGAGCATGAGGACCGCAGCATCAGCGTACAGGTCAGCTATGACACCGGCAAGGACTTTGTCAGCGAATTTGTGGTCGTGCAGGACCAGACTGTCGTAGAGGGGTTCGACTATGACCCCCAGACCCGGCTGCTGCGCTTTACCATGCCGTCCTACAGCTGGGTCGAAATTGTCATTCAGTGGACCGATACCGACTATTACTATGAAGCCTTTCAGGGCACCGAGGACAAGCCCATCCTGGTGGACGCCTACTGGGCAGGAGAGGGCAGACCGGAGCCGCAGGGCGTGCCGGCCGAGGACGTTTTGGAGCAGGACGGGCGCCTGCGCCTGCGTCTGCCCCTGGAGTCTGCGTCCGTCACTTTCACCTGGGAATCCCGGTTCCCCCTGGAGGGGCTGCAGACCACCGACCGGGAGGGGGACTGGGTTGCCCAGCCGCTGCCGGCTGAAAACTCCTTTGCCCTCCCTCTGGACCAGTTTTGGGACAACGGCGAGAAAAAGACCTTCTATTCCATTGAGTTCTCGTTTAGCGAGTACGGCATAGACCTGTTCCGGGTGGACTACGACGTCAACGGCGGCCTGGTCTTTCAGTCGGTGGGCAGCGAAGACCCGGAGCCCGCAGAAGAGGACTTTTTGATGGCCGCCTGGAACGGAGACGGGTCCTTCCCCGCCGAGTGCAGCTACTACACCGACAGCGGCCCCGGCACCATCCGCCTGCTGCTGGATGAGACCCGGGCCCTGGACTGGGACGCCCTGTGGGAGGGTCGGCTGGAGTTCGTCCGGCCCTGGCATGCCGATGACCGTGCAATCTTCATTTGCCTGGAGACGTATGACCCCGAGGTGGGCCCGTACCAGGCCTTGGTGGTGGAAAACGGGCAGGTGACAGAGGCCTTCCGGGACCGGGCCACCTTTGAAAACCATATCTTTACCTATCAGCCGGACCACTACGAGGCGCTGGCCTTCCGCCTGTACTGGACCGAGTCAGACTACCGCTTCAGCGAATTTTATGCCACCGAGGACAGGCCCGTGCTGGTGGAGCTCAACTGGTGGGGCAGCGACGTGCTGCAGCTGCCCCCGGAGATCCCGGCGGAGGATTGCATGGTGGCCAACGGCCGGGCCAGGCTCCGGGTGGGGCCGGATGTCACAGAGCTCACCTTCACCTGGCCGGAGGATGTCAACCCCCCCGCCATCTACGTGGAGGGCCTGGGCGATCTGGAGGCGGAGGGCAACGGCTACACCCTGCTGCTGAACCAAACCGAAGACGGTCACCCCAAGAATTGGTACTACCTGACCTTCCAGTTTGAAGAGGAGCTTTTTGATCGCAGCGGCCTGTTCTATCTCAGCTACGACCAGAACTACGGCGCGGTCTTTTACGCCCTGGGGGACGAGACCCCCGTGGCGGAGGCAAGCGCCTACGTGGATGCGGAGGATCGGGGGTTCTGCTACAGCTTTGCGCCGGACGGGACGCCCCAGACGGTGCGTCTGCTGCTGGATGAGACGAAATCTCTGGACTGGGACACCTATTTCAACCAGAACCGGGTGGCGTTCACCGAGGCCTGGGAGCTGCCCCGGCCGCGCTCGCTCTACGTCTGGCTGGACACCAATGCCTACAGCGGCCCTCTGGTAGAGGCCGGCCGGCCGGTGGAGGGCGTGAGCCTGGAGAACAACGTGCTCAGCTTTACGCCCCCTGACACCGGCGAGCTCCATCTGAGAGTCTATTGGACCGAAGAGGACTATGCCTTTGACCTGTTCCGGGGCACCGAGCAGGCGCCTGTGGTCATCGACGTGAACTGCTGGGACGGCATGATCCTGGTGCCGGACACCGTGCCCGAGCAGGATGTGATCACCCTGGACAACAGGCTCCGGTTCCGGGTGGGCTTTGACACCGAGTCTGTCACCTTCACCTGGCCGGAGGGCACCCATGTGCATACAGTGGGCGTAGAGTCACTGTATACCCTGGGGGAGTGGGCCGAGGTGGAGCTCCCGGAGGACGCGGTCAGCTACACCCTGCGGCTGGACCAGGTCTGGGAGGACGGCTCGCCCAAGGACTGGTACAGCTTGAACTTCCAGTTCCGGCAGGATCTCACCGGCATGCTCCTGGTGGACTGGGAGCGCGCAGAGGGCAATGTGTACGCGGCTGTCAACGCAGATCCCCAGGCGGGGAACCTTGACCAGTATCCCGAGGGCCCGGTGCCCTTCTGCGTGCCGGATGAAAACGGCGCAATCCTGCCCGGGGAGATCCGGCTCCTGCTGGATCCCACCCACTCCGTCTCCTACTTTGATTCCCCGGGCGGAGAGATCGATCTGCCCGCCTACGACTATCTGCCCAGCATCTGGGTGGAGTTTACCGACGGCGAGGGGAACCGGATCGAGGACTTTGCGGTGAAGGACGGCCACGCGGTGCTGGAGGGCTTCACCTTTGAGGACAACCTGCTGACCTTCCGGCCCGAGAGCCCGGAGTTTGTGAGCGTTGTGGTGATCTGGAGCGAGGCGGAGCTGGAGTTCCGGGGCTTCCAGGGCACCGAGGACAAGCCTGTACAGGTGCAGCTCCTCTTTGCCATGGGCCGCCAGGTGCAGATCCCCGCCGGCGTGCCGGAGGAGGACGTCATCACCTGGAAGGGCGCCCAGCACACCCGGGTCAAGGTGCGCCTGCCTCTCGGCCAAAAGAGCCTGTCCCTGCAGTGGGACCGGGAGGGCCGGGTCGACCTGATCCGTCTGCACAACTGGAATCACGAGGACGGCTGGAACACCATTGAAGCGCCGGAGGGGCTGACATTCACCCTGGCGCTGAACCAGACCTATCCTGACGGCAGCCCCGCCCTGTGGTATGAGCTGGAGATCTGGTCCAGCCCCATTGTGACGCTGCAGCTGGCCCGGGCCCTGGAGGAGGCGGAGTCGGTAGATCGCAGCCTCTACTCCGAGCAGAGCCTTGCCGCCCTGGACGAGCAGATTGCCCGGGTGTATCAGCTGGCCGAGGTGATGCAGTCCGACCAGTGGCCGGAGGATCTCACCCAGGAGTCTGTGGACGCCCTTACCCAGACGCTGCTGCAGGCCGTGGCAGCTCTGCAGCCGAAGACCGCCTTTGCCGACCTGCTGGAGGGGGCCTATTACGTGGAGCCCGTCAACTGGGCGGTGGCCAACGGCATCACCAACGGCACCAGCGAAACCACCTTCAGCCCGGACAGGATTTGCACCCGGGGTCAGGTGGTCACCTTCCTCTGGCGGGCCAAGGGCAGCCCGACGCCCCAGCGGACCGACAACCCCTTCACCGACGTGGCCGAGGGTGCCTATTACTACCATGCCATCCTCTGGGCGGTGGAGCAGGGCATCACCAACGGCACCAGCCCCACCACCTTCGGGCCGGACAACCCCTGCACCCGGGGCCAGGTGGTCACCTTCCTCTGGCGGGCGGAGGATGAGCCGGAGCCTGCCTCGGCGGAGAACCCCTTTGCCGACGTGGAGCCCAACCGGTTCTTCTATAAGCCCGTGCTCTGGGCGGTGGAGCACCAGGTGACCAACGGCAAGAGCGCCACCAGCTTTGCCCCCAACGACACCTGCACCCGGGGCCAGATCGTCACCTTCCTGTACCGTGACATGAACGCAGAGCCCGGCGGCTGAGGGCGGCTGAACAAAAAACGCCGGCTGAAGCAATTTGCTTCAGCCGGTGTTTTTGCACTCCTCAGGCCAGCTTTTCCAGCAGGTGGGTTTTCTCCAGGGCGGGGCGCAGGGCCAGATAGAACAGGGGGGCCACAATGGCGGCAAAGACGTTGTTGATGGTGGTGGCGGGGAGCTTGCCCAGCATGGCGGCAAACACGCCCTCCCAGGCCACCGCCTGGCCGGAGAAGAACCGGGTTTTCACCAGGGTTTTCAGCATATACAGGGCCACATAGGTGACGCCGCCGGCCACGCTGCCCAGGGCCAGCCTTGCGGCGGCCCGGCCGCGCAGCAGCATGCCCTCCTCCCGGTGGGCCCGGGCAATGGCCCCGGCCACCGCGGCCATGGCAAACTTGGACACCAGGGTCACCAGCGCCTCAATCAGCCCGTAGCCGTGGAGCAGATCAAACAAAAACGCGCCGATGCCGGAGGCCAGGCCCCCCAGCCAGGGCCCCAGCAGCAGGCCCGCCAGGATGCTCCCGGTGTTGCCCAGGTGGACCTTGGACTGGCCCAGGGGCACATAGATGTTGGTCAGAATAAAAATCAGCGCAGCCATCACCGCGGTAAAGACCAGCTGGTGGGCGTTCCACTTTTGCGTTTTCATACCCTTCACTTCCTCTTGACTTGTGTTCCGGAGTCTGGTATCATTATAACACGATCTGGCATGGTGTACATACACAGATTTGATATTTTTTAGGGGGTCAGATTGATGCAAGCCCTGTCCTTGACCCTGGACGCGGGGAGCAAGCGTCCCATGTACGAGCAGCTGTATCAGTATTTTGTCCGGCAGATCCACGAGGGCCGTCTGGTCCAGGGGGAGAAGCTGCCCTCCAAGCGGAGCCTGTGCGCAAGCCTGGGCATCAGCCGGGCCACGGTGGAGGCGGCCTATGACCTGCTCACAGGGGAGGGGTATGTGGAGGCCCGGCCCCGGAGCGGTTATTACGTGGCGGAGTTCATGCCCTTTGCCCCGGCAGCGGGGCCGGTGGAGCCTGTGCCCCTGCCCCCGGCGGGAGAGGAGCGTCCCGGCCCGGATCTGTCCACGGCCTCGGTGGACGTCAGCCTGTTTCCCTATGCCTCCTGGGCCAAGCTGAACAAAGAGGTGGTCTACGCCTCTCCGGCGCTGCTGCAGCGAGGGCAGCGGCAGGGGGACCCTGCCCTGCGGGAGGCCCTGCGGGAGCTGCTGGGGGAGTACCGGGGGGTCCGCTGCCGGTCGGACCAGATCATTGTGGGGGCGGGGATGGAGTATCTCACCGACCTTTTGATCTCACTGCTGCCGGAGGGGGCGGTCTATGCCCTGGAGGACCCGGGCTATCCCGCCATGGGCCAGGCCCTGGCAGTCCGCCGTCGGGCGGTGCGCTATCTGCCCCTGGACGACCAGGGGCTGCGGCCCGACGCACTGGAGGCCAGCGGGGCGGATGTGGCCTACATCACCCCCTCTCACCAGTTTCCCATGGGCATCACCATGCCGGCCTCCCGCCGGTCCAGGCTGCTGGCCTGGGCCCAGGGGGCGCCGGGACGGTATCTCATTGAGGACGACTATGACAGCGAGTTCCGCTACGCCTCCCGGCCCATCCCCGCCCTGCAGAGCATGGACACCCAGGGCCGGGTGATCTACATCGGCACCTTCAGCCGGAGCATTGCGCCCTCCATCCGCATTGCCTATCTGGTGCTGCCCCCGGCCCTGCTGGCCCGGTACCGGGCGCTGTTTGGCTATCAGCAGTCCACGGTGTCCAGGTACGAGCAGGCGGTGATGGCCCGCTTCCTGGCGGAGGGGTACTACAGCCGGTATCTGCGCCGGGTGGGCAACCTGTACCGGGCCCGGCGGGACGCGCTGGCAGCGCAGCTGGGGGCCCTGCCGGGGGTGGAGCTCAGCGGCCAGGATGGGGGCATCCACTTTCTGCTCACCAACCGGGCCCTGTCTGAGCCGGAGCTCTGCGCCCGGGCCCTGGCCCGGGGCATCCGTCTGCGGGGCCTGGGGTTTTACTGCCACAGTGTGGCGCCAAAGGCCTCCACGGTGGTGGTGGGCTACGGGGGCCTAGGCCGGGAGGAGATTCCCGCCCTGTGTGCTGCCCTCGCCGAGGCCTGGGGGCTGCATCCGGCAGGCTGATACTAAGATTCCATACAATGTACTGTGTGAAGGATAAATAGCACTTATACAACAAACATTCTCGGAAAGCCTGCCGAAACAGAAAGGGAACAACAGAAGTAAAGACTTGCC
>CAMOKD010000079.1:0-7843 GCA_946617435.1 uncultured Clostridia bacterium
AGATCATTACCGGACATACCGGATGGACAGATGATCTGGACTTTGCCTTCCGGCATAGAACAGAGATCTGCAAACCGTTCACGAAGAAATATACGGATCCGTCCGCTCCGTATGACGGGTATATTGAGGACGATGATACAGAAAATGGCGCAAGAAATACACTGCTTGGAAAGGTGGCAGTCAGATGAAACCGGATTATAAAAACTGGGTACCGAAGAGTATGGTGTATGGGCTGGCAGGGGGAACGCTTGCAGCTTTTGCCGCCTTCCTGCTTCTGGGAGCCACAGGGGCAATCCTCCAAGGCACGCTGAGACTGATCTGCGGGATCGTGTTCGGAATCGGTACGCTGGTCCTGCTGTTCTTTACCCTCTGGATGGGGGCCCTGCACAGGACCTTTGACTACAACGGAACGCGGAAGCTGGCCAAGACCATCATCGAGGGAACGGCAAACTACGTGACTCTGCCGGAGGGCGGCGTCGGTCTGGACGTGGGCTGCGGCAGCGGCGCGCTGACCATTGCCTGCGCCAAGCGGAATCCGACCGCGGCCATGACAGGCTGCGATATCTGGTCCGGCGCGTACAAGGCGGTCTTTACGAAGAAGCGATGCGAGGACAATGCGAAAGCGGAAGGCGTCACAAATGCCCGCTTTGAAGAGGGCAATGCGATCCGCCTGCCTTTCAAAGACGAGAGCTTCGACGCCGTCACCAGCAATTACGTGTATCACAACATTTCCGGCCACGATAAACAGAAGCTCCTTCTGGAGACCCTGCGGGTACTGAAAAAGGGCGGAATATTTGCGATCCATGACCTGATGAGCCCTGCCCGCTACGGTGATATGGGTGCCTTTGTGAAGAAGCTGAAGGCAGAAGGCTACGAAGAAGTCCGCCTGATCGACACCACAGACGGGACTTTTATGGGGAAAAACGAAGCAGCCTGGCTGGGGCTTTCCGGTTCGACGCTGCTTGTTGGAAAGAAATAAAAACAGAGAGACACCAGCCAACCCCTTTTTGGGGGAAAGCTGGTGCCTTTGTATTACTGAATGCACAGTTTGGGCTTGTAATCCCTCGAATTTTGTGATATGATTGGTTAGCGAAGGACAACTGGCGTTTGCTCCGGAATCCTGCCCATCCTGCCATGATGCAGATGGGCCTTTTCCCGCCGCAGAGGTTAGCTTTGCCTAACAAACATAAAACAGGAGGTATGAATTATGTTAACCGGAAAAATTGCAATCTTCGTCTATGGAGCCCTCTTCGGCTCGGCGGGCCTGAAAATTTTGGCCAGCAAGGACGCCCGGAAGGTCTACACCCACCTGACCGCCGCGGGGCTCCGCTGCAAGCAGGAGCTCATGCGGAACGTGGATGAGGTCCAGGCTGCCTGCTCCGACATTTTGGCGGATGCCAGGCAGATCAACGCGGAACGGGAGGCCGCTGAGGCAGCCGCTTTCGTAGAGGACGCAGCCCGGCCCCAGGAAGAAGCGGCGGAGGCATGAGATTTCAGATCCTGCATCGCAACCCCGGAAGGCTCCGTCTCCGGGCCTGCGTGCGCTCCATGACCACCGGCCAGGCGGACCTGCTGGAGGCCTGGCTGCTGGCGGAAGCCTCGGTGGAGCGGGTGGTGATTCAGGAGAACATTCGCAGCGTCACCGTCTGCTATCGGGGAGATCCGGCAGCCGTCACAGCGCGGCTGGCCGCCTTTTCCGAGGAGACAGCCCTGGCCGCGCTGCCGCCCCTGCACCGCAGCAGCCGGGCCATGAACCGGGAATACAAGGAAAAGCTGGTGGGGATGGTCGTTTCCCATTTCTGCAAGCGTTGGTTTTTGCCGGCGCCGCTGCGAGCGACCCTCTGCGCCTGCGAGTCTGTTCCCCGGATCCTGACCGCGGTGAAAACGCTGTGGTCCCGGCGGCTCACCGTGGACGTGCTGGACGGCGCCGCCATCGGCGTCTCCCAGCTCACCGGCGACTTTGCCACCGCCTCGTCTGTGATGTTCCTGCTCCGGCTGGGGGAGACCCTGGAGGAATGGACCCACAAGCGCTCGGTGGAGGACCTGGCCCGCAGCATGGCCCTGCAGGTGGATTCCGTCTGGCGGCTGGAGGCCGACGGGCGTCAGGCCCTGGTTCCCCTGAGCAGCGTATCCCCCGGGGACCTGGTGCTGGTCCACACCGGCCATGTGCTGCCCCTGGACGGCATTTTAGAGCAGGGAGACGTGATGCTGAACCAGGCCTCCCTCACCGGGGAGTCTGTTCCCGTGGCCAAGCGGCCCGGGGCGGCGGTCTACGCCGGCTCCGTGGTGGAGGAGGGCAACTGTATGCTGCGCGTGACCGGTGCGGCAGGGGAGAACCGCTACGACCGCATTGTGAGAATGATCGAGGACTCCGAACGGCTGAAGTCCGGGGTGGAGCTGCAGGCTGCCAATCTGGCGGATCGGCTGGTGCCCTGGTGCCTGGGCGGAAGCCTGCTCACCTGGCTGCTGACCCGGAACGTGCCCCGGGCCGTGTCGGTTTTGATGGTGGACTTCTCCTGCGCGCTGAAGCTCTCCATGCCCCTGAGCGTCCTGTCCGCCATGCGGGAGGCCGGGACCCGGAAGATCACCGTTAAGGGCGGAAAATTCCTGGAGCGGGTCAGCGAAGCGGACACCGTAATCTTCGATAAGACCGGAACCCTCACGAAAGCCTGTCCCACGGTGGCAAAGGTGATACCCTTCCACGGGCAGCAGGAGGCGGAGATGCTTCGCGTGGCCGCCTGCCTGGAGGAACACTTTCCCCATTCCGTGGCCAACGCCGTGGTCCGGGCAGCCCGGGAACGGGGCCTGGACCATGAGGAGATGCACTCCCAGGTGGAATACGTGGTGGCCCACGGCATTGCCACCCGGATTGACGGCAAGCGTACCGTCATCGGCAGCCGCCATTTTGTGTTTGAAGATGAAGCCGTTGCCATCCTCCCGGAGGATCAGGCGGCCTTTGACACCCTGGAGCAGGGCCTGTCCTGGCTTTATCTGGCGGTGGACGGGGTCCTCTCCGCCGCCATCGGCATTCTGGATCCCCTGCGCCCGGAGGCAGCGGAGGCCCTGACCGCCCTGCATGGGGCCGGGATCGGGAAGACCGTCATGCTTACCGGGGACAACCGAAGCACCGCCGCAGCCATCGCCCAAACCCTGGGGGTGGACGAGTTCCGGGCTGAGGTGCTGCCGGAGGACAAGGCGGATTACATCAAGCGGGAGCAGGCGGCCCATCGGACCGTCATCATGATCGGAGACGGCATCAACGACACCCCGGCCCTGTCCCTGGCGGACGTGGGCGTGGCCGTGGGCAGCGGGGCCACCATTGCCCGGGAGGTGGCGGACGTGGTGATTGCCGCGGAGGACCTGCGAGAGCTGGCCTGGCTCAAGGGCCTGTCCGACGCGCTGATGAAGCGCATCCGGCAGAACTACCGTTTTGTCATGGGCTTCAACGGGGGCCTGATCGCCCTGGGCGCCCTGGGGATTCTCCCTCCCGCCCTCAGCGCCCTGCTGCACAATTCATCCACCCTGCTGCTGAGTCTGCACAGTCTGACCAATCTGATGGAGGAACAAGAAAACAGGAGGAAAAATCCGTGAAAAACCATCGCTTTTTTGCCTGGGCCACCGTGGTCTGCTTCGTGCTGACCCTGATCACAGGCTATCAGAAGAAGTAAGAAAGAGAAAGGTAAAACTGAACCGATCAATTCGCAATAAAAACGCCGTCAGGCAGGAGATGATTCTGCTTGGCGGCATTTCTATGATACTGATACTGAACTCCATTAAAATGCTTAAAAAAGCATTTTATAGCGCCGAAGGCGCGTTGGAGTTCGTATGAGACGGATTTTGTGCCTGCGGCACAAAATGGCAGCGTGCGAAGCACGGTGCCGCTCCGATTAAAATCTAAAGATTTTAATCGGAGTATAGTATTAAACACCCGCCGCGGCGTTTACGTTAGTTGCACGACGTAAAAAGCTACCGGGTTTTCTTGCAGCCTCAAATGCTGTAAGAAAACCCGGTTTGGTGCGGGCAGTGGGACTCGAACCCACACGGATCGCTCCACAGGAACCTAAATCCTGGATGTCTGCCAATTCCATCATGCCCGCATATTAAATTATTTCATAAAAAGAGAACGGATTCTTCGCTTCGCTCAGAATGACGGGAGCGGGAAAAACCTTCACAGAGGTGACAGCACCTAAATCCAGCGTGTCTGCCAATTCCACCATGCCCGCGTATTCAATTGAAAATTGAGAATGGAAAATGGAAAATTACCGGTCTGATTTGCTGGTTTTCACTATCGAGGTCAGAAGCTTTTCAATTTCGATACAATCAGAAAGAATGGACCGATACGCTGTTTCTGACAGGTACTCAGTTGCATAAAGCAGGCGGATCCAGTATTTTGCTTCTGTTGTTTCCTTCAGTGCAATCGCTGTTTTCGATATGAAATCTGCCTTACTCTGTGCCTGCTGTGCCTCTGCAACATTTGCGCCAATGCCGGTTCCCGCACGAAGCAGTTGCTTGGATAGCACAAATTCGCCCTTCACCGCAGAAAGGTGTTTATACAGCTTTACGATGCGAATTGAAAACCGAAAGCTCTTCTCTTCGATCACATTCTCCATAATCCAATCATCCGCGCAGCGGATACCTCAATTTTCCACTTTCCATTTTCAATTTTTCATTAATTTTCCGCTCACACAAGTATGTTATCACAGTTTTCGGAGTTTGTCAATCTCGGGCAAATTCCTCCTGCCGGGGTATGGATTCCCGCGGGCGGGGCATACTTCCGGTATCAACGTCTGCCAAGGAGGTGCCTATGCCCCAGTCTGTCACCGATGCCGCCCTGCGGACCCGGTTTGCCCGGGCGGCGGATTTCTGCGTCCGGCCCCTGGACCGGCCCGGCGGCGCCGTGTATTTTCTCGACGGGCTGACCTCCGCCTCCGCCATTGCCGAGCAGATACTCCGGCCTCTGGCCCTGGCACCGGCAGGGGAGCTGCCGGTGTGGGCCTGTGTGGCCCGGCCCTGCCCGGATCTGGACCTGGCAGAGCAGCTGCTGCTGGGGGGCTTCTGCCTGGTGCTGCTGCCCGGGCACACGCCTCTGGCCTGTGAGGTCAAGGGCGGCGACCGCCGGGGCCCCGCCGAGCCCCAGGTGGAGAGCACCACCCGGGGCCCCAAGGACGCCTTTACCGAAACCCTGCGCACCAACACCACCCTTCTGCGCCGCCATCTGCGCAGCCCGGCCCTCTGCCTCTGGCAGACCGAGACGGGGACCGTCTGCCCGGCCACGGTCTGCCTGCTCTGGCTCCGGGACCGGGCGGACCCCGCTCTGGTGGAGCGGATGCAGCAGCGCCTGTCCGGCCTGGGGGTGGAGGATCTGCTCACCCCTGCCGCCGTGGAGGAGGCGGTCACCGGTCCCCGGCAGACCCCCTTCCCCCTGCTCCAGCCCACCGAGCGCACCGACCGTCTGGCCCGGGGCCTGCTCCGGGGCCGGGTGGGCCTGCTGGTGGACGGCCTGCCTGTGGGCTATCTGGCCCCTGTCCGCCTGGGGGATCTGATGCAGGCCGCCGAGGACGAGGGCACCGACTATCTCTCCGCCTCCCTGATCCGCCTGCTGCGCTACGGGGCACTGCTGCTGTCCCTGCTGCTGCCGGCCCTGTTTGTGGCTATGACCACCTTCCACCAGGAGATGCTGCCCACCCAGCTGCTCCGGGCCATCATTGAGAGTAAGCGCCAGGTACCCTTCCCCGCCGTGTTGGAGATGTTCGGCCTGCTGCTTGCCTTTGAGCTCCTGCAGGAGGCGGGGATGGCCTCGCCCAAGGCCATCAGCCAGCCGGTGTCCATCATCGGCGGCCTGGTGGTGGGCACCGCTGCGGTGGAGGCGGGGCTGATCTCTCCCGCGGCCCTGATCGTCACCGCCGGGGCGGGGATCTGCGGCTACGTCCTGCCGGCCAAGAGCTTTGCCGATGCCCTGCGGCTGTGGCGGCTGGGACTCACCGCGGCGGCCAGCATCGCGGGCCTGTTCGGTCTCAGCCTGGGGGCTCTGGGGCTGGTGATGCACCTGGCGGAGCTGGAGTCCTTCGGCCAGAGCTATCTCTCCCCCTTCTCCGATCTGCGCACCGGCCACAGCATCCTCCGGCCCCGCCGGTCCACGGAGGGAGGCGGGCCATGAGACGGAGACTCCTGCTGCTGGCGGGGCTGCTGGCAGCGCTGGCCATGCTCCCCTTCCGGGGGCAGGATGCCGCCCATCTGCTGCCGGTGCAGACCCTGCTGGTGGATTGGGACGGAGAAAGCTGCCGCCTGGCTGCAGACAACGGCCTGGCCGGCAGCGGGCCGGATCTGGCCGCTGCCCTGGGGGAGCTGGAGGCGAGCGCCCCGGGTACGGTGTTTCTCAAAACCGCCGAGCAGGTGGTTCTCACCCGCCGGGCCCTGCCCCTGCTGGACCAGGTGGTCCAAAGCCCGGCCCTGCGCCCGGCGGCAGGGCTGTGCCTGACCCCCTCCGGGGCGCTGGACCTGGAGCTGGCGGGGCAGTATTTGGCCCGGCACCCGGATAACCGGACTCTGGCCCGGGTCCGGGCCGTCCTGGCCGCCGGACAGAGTCCCGGGCTGCCCTTGCTGCGGCCGGTGGAGGGAGGCTTTTTGCTTGAAGAACCGTGAAACCACCCGCCAGCTCTGGGCGGGGCTGCTTGCCGCCGGGGCGGTGCCGGTGTTCCGCCGCTGCGCCGTGCTGGGCTGGCAGTGGGTGGCCCTGGGGGCCTTGGCTGCCGGCGGGCTGCTGTGGCTGATGGCCCGGCTGCGCCGGCCGGAGCGGAGGCCCGGCCCCGGGGCCTGGGCGGTGGTGCCGGTGCTGCTGGTACTGGCGGTCCGGGCGGCCTGGGCCGGGGCGGAGGCCTTTCCGGAGACCGCCCGGTCGCCCCTGGCAGCCGCCTTCGTGCTGGGGCTGGGCCTGCGCCTGGCCAGGGGCGGGCTGCGGACCCTGCTGCGCACCGCCTGTGTGCTGCTGCCACTGCTGGGAGTGCTGTTTGGGGTGGTGCTGGGCTGCGGCCTGCTGCATCTGCACCCCGCCTGGCTTCGGCCCGTCCATGCCCCCCGGGAGGGGCTCCTGGCCCTGACGTGGCTGCTGCTGCCGGGCCTGGGGTTGTACTTCGCCCCGGCCCTGCGCCCTCAGGCCCCGTCCAATGCCCTGTGGATGGGCCTGCTGGGGGTCTGCGCCCTGCTGGCCAGCCTGACCGCCCGGGGGAATCTCTCCCCGGCCCTTGCCCGGGGGCCGGAGGCCTTTTATATCCTGGCGGAGAGCGCCTCGGTGCTGGGGGTGATGCAGCGCTTTGAGGCCCTGGTCAGCGCCGGCCTGCTGCTGGCGGCGGTGATCCTGACGGGTCTGCTGCTGCTGGTGGCGGATCGTCTGCTGGCCGCCCGGACCCCGGGGCTGCGGCAGGGTACGCGCCTGGCACTGCTGGCCGGCTGCCTGGTTTTGGCCCTGCTGCCGGCCCGCCTGGTGCCGGAGACCTGGCTGCCCCTGCTGGGGGCCTGGGCCTGGGGCGTGGGCCCGGTTTTGAGTCAAATCGGCGGAAAAAGAAAAAACTTCAAAATAAATGAAAAAAAGGCTTGACAAATCAGAGTGAAAGTGCTATTATGTCTGAGCGCGCTGCGGAAGGGACCTCTTCCCGGGGTGAGCCAAGAAAAAAGTTCAAAAAACTTGAAAAAAGTTCTTGACAAACCAAACAAAGCGTGCTAAAATATAGAGGTCACTGCGGTTGAGGGCAACCGATGAAACCACAGAGATTTTATATAGGCTGCAAAGCCGATGTACCTTGAAAATTAAACAACGAGAAACATGAACAAACACCATGGACAATTG
>CAMOKD010000080.1:0-7585 GCA_946617435.1 uncultured Clostridia bacterium
GGCAGCGAGCATCAGGGCGCACTCCATGCGCTTTTTGAACAGCTCGCAGCCGTACTGATAGGTGCCGGTGAGTTTGCCCGTGGCGTGGTAGGCATTGGCCGCGCAGCCGCCGGAGCAGTAGAGCCTGGCCCAGCAGTCCCGGCACTCCGGGCGGGCGTAGACGTTGCAGGCGGCAAACTGGTCCTGGATCTCGTGGTTGGTCACGCCGGTCCAGATGTCCCCCAGCTTGAAGCGCTCCTCCCCCACAAACTGGTGGCAGGGGTACAGGTCCCCCCAGGGGGTGACCGCCATGTACTCGGTGCCGGAGCCGCAGCCGGAGATCCGCTTGTAGATGCAGGGGCCCCCGGTGAGATCGATCATATAGTGGTAGAAGGTGAAGGGCCGGCCCTCCCGGTCCCGCTGCAGCATCAGCTTGGCCAGGTTTTCATACTGCTCCATGACGATGGGCTTGTCCGCCTCGGTGAGGGCGGAGGGGTCGTCCGGGGCGCAGACCACCGGCTCCATGCTGAGCTCGGTGAAGCCCAGGTCCAGCATGGTTTGGATGTCCTTTAAAAAGTCGGGGTTGGCGTGGGTGAAGGTGCCCCGCATGTAATAGCCCCTGCCGCCTCTGGCCCGGACGAACTTTTGGAACTTGGGCACGATGCGCTCCCAGCTGCCGTTGCCGGCGTAGTCCACCCGGAAGCGGTCGTGGATCTCCTTGCGGCCGTCCAGCGACAGCACCACGTTGTGGCACTCCCGGTTGGCAAAGTCGATGACCTCGTCGTCCACCAGCATGCCGTTGGTGGTGAGGGTGAAGCGGAAGTGCTTGCCCTTTTCGGCTTCTATGGAGCGGGCGTAGGCCACCAGGTCCTTCACCACCTGGAAGTTCATCAGCGGCTCGCCGCCGAAGAAGTCCACCTCCAGGTTTTTCCGGCTGCCGGAGTGCTCCACCAAAAAGTCCAGGGCCCGCTTGCCCACCTCAAAGGACATGATGGCCCGATCGCCGTGGTACTTGCCCTGGCTGGCAAAGCAGTAGGCGCAGTTCAGGTTGCAGGTGTGGGCCACGTGGAGGCACAGGGCCTTGATGACCCCGGAGGTCTTGGCCTTCAGCTGCCCCGCCATGGGCTGGTAGGTATCCGGGGTGAAAAGGCGGCCCGCCTGCTTCAGGGCGGTGATCTGGTCATAGGCCTGCTCCAGCTCGGCAGGCGTGGTCTGGTCGGCATACTTGGCGGCAAGCTGTGCCACCAGGGCATCCCGGCCCACGGTCTCATAGCCGCCGATCAGATCGTAGGCGATCTCATCCACCACGTGGATGGAGCCGGAGCACACGTCCAGGACAATGTTGTAGCCGTTGAGTTGGAATTGATGTATCATAAGCGTCTCCCATAACAGGAAAAATGCCGCCGATGGACGGCGGCATTTTGACCCGTTGCGTTTACTTGTTCTCGTTCTCGCAGTTCTGGTTGGCGATGCCGCAGCTGGTCTTGCAGGCGGACTGGCAAGAGGTCTGGCACTCGCCGCAGCCGCCGTTCTTGGCGCTCTGGCAGAGATTACGGGTTTCAAGAGTGGTGATCTGGATCATGGTAGTTCCTCCATCGAATTGTTTACCGGGTGATTATACCACAGGAATACGGGAAAGTCAAGGAATCACAGCACGTTATCCAGCGGCTGGCCGCAGCCGGGGCACACCGTGGTGACGTTGGCGTCGTAGCGGAAGCCGCAGTTGTTGCAGAACCGGATCACCGGCGCTGCGGCAGGCTGGGGCGCAGCAGGCTGGGCCACAGGGGCATAGGGCGGCACATAGGGCTGGGCAGCGGGGGCCGCGGGACGGACCTTCTTGGCCGGGCGCTCCCGGTGGGGCAGAGAGGATTCAAACACGGAGCGGGAGTTGTCGCCCTTCAGCCCCTTGTTGATGTCCATTACATTCTGCACCAGCAGCACCAGCATCATGCTGAACTCGTACGCCAGCCGCAGGACGATGGGCAACAGGATCATCATGGCCAGGCCCGTGAGCAGGCCGCTCCAGAAGGTGTACCAGTGGCCGATGCCGGAGAACAGCATAAAGAAGCCCACCAGGATCGACGCCAGGGTGCTGAACATGTACAGGCACTTGAGCACCATTTCGACATACAGCTGCTTGAAGTGGAAGAAATCGTGCACCATCTGCAAAAACGGGGGCAGGTGTCCGTCCTTCCGCTTGGGCATGACCAGGATGAACAGCACAATGGTGCCCGCCAGAGCCAGAACCAGGCCAATGATCGTTAACACGTTAGATACCATTTGAATCTCCTCCTTCATTTTTTATCAGGATGGTTTCATGGTAGCACATTTTGCCCCATTATGCAAGGGATTTTCCCGCCAAAGGGGGCGTTTTTTCAGCCCCAGCCGGCGTCTTCGATCTCGCGGCCCTTTTTGCGGGTCATCAGGTCGCTGAGACTGGAGCCCACCGGCGCCCCCTCGTAGAGCACGCGGTAGGCCGCCTGGGTGATGGGCATCTCCACACCGATGCGGTCAGACAGCAGCTTGACAGCCTTGGTGGCGTAGTAGCCCTCTACCACGGCGCCCACCTCCTTCATGGCATCCTCGGGGGTCATGCCGTTGCCGATGAGGATCCCGGCCCGGCGGTTGCGGGAGTGCATGGAGGTGCAGGTAACGATGAGGTCGCCGATGCCGGTAAGACCGGCAAAGGTGTCGGTCCGGGAGCCCAGCTTCATGCCCAGGCGGGCCAGCTCGGTGAGGCCGCGGGTCATCAGCAGGGCCTTGGTGTTGTCGCCGTAGCCCAGGCCGTCACACACGCCGGCGCACAGGGCAATGACGTTTTTCATGGCGGCGCCCAGCTCCACACCCACAGGATCGGAGGAGGTGTAGACCCGGAAGTGCTCGTTCATAAAGACCTCCTGCACAATCTCTGCCAGGAGCTGCTCCTCACAGGCCGCCACCACCCCGGTGGGAACCCTGCGGCTGACCTCCTCGGCATGGGAGGGGCCGGACAGAACCACCACCTTTTTGCCGGTGACCTCGGTTATAATCTCGGACATCCGCTTGCCGGTATCGGGCTCAATGCCCTTGGTGGCGGAGACCAGGACCACGTCCGGCCGCAGGTAGGGGGCAATTTTCTCGGTGGTGGAGCGCACGGCAAAGGAGGGCGGCACTACCACCACCAGGGTGCAGTCCGCCACGGCGGCGGGGTCTGCGGTGTAGTGGATATCCGCCGGCAGCTTCACCCCGGGGAGGAAGGGGTTTTCCAGCGTGGCGGCCAGGTTGTCGCTCTCCGCTTGAGAATAGGAAATCAGCGTGAGCTCGTGCCGGTTTTCATGCAGCAGCAGGGAGATGGCGGTTCCCCATCCACCGCTGCCGACGACTGCTATTTCCATAGTGATCGGTCCTTTCTGTGTTCGGCGAGGATTTCTGCAGCCAGTGGGGCGAAGCCGGAGGCCCGCCGACCCATGGCTGCGTGAGATAATCAGCGGGTTATTGGACCAGGGCCTTCACTCCCCGGTCGTAGTTGGACAGGGCGGTGCGGATGGCGGCAGTGGTGCCGGCGGCCTTGATGTCGTTATACAGCACGCTGGTAACACCCCACCAGTCTTCGGGGATCTGCCCCTGGGGCACCGCATAGGGCGACTGGTCTACCAGGGCCTTCAGGGCGGGATAGCTCTGGATCTGGGGCAGGCTCTGTGCCGCGGTGTTGGAGGGCACCCAGGAGACCTGCTGGTACCGCTCCACCTGGCAGCGCTCCCCGGTGAGATACCGGGCCAGCTCATGCAGAGCCGCCTGGCGCTTGGCGTCGGCCTGGGGCTTGATGCCCAGCAGCTTGCAGCCGCTGAAGGAGCCCATGTGGCGGCTGGTGCCGCCGGCGTTGAAGTACGGCATTGCCGCCACCCCCAGCCGGGAGCCCAGGATGCTCACCGCCTGGTCATAGTCCCAGGTGCCGGAGACCACAGCCCCCGCGCCGGAGGAGAACTGCGCCACAGAGGAGCTGTTGACAAACGCGCCGGAGCTGATCAGCCTTTGCATGGCCTGGGCGGCGTTGATGCCGGCGGCGGAGTTGTAGGTGTCCTCCACGGCGGTAAACTTGCCGTCGGGGGAAACCGTCCACCGGGACACGCACCCCGCGCCGAAGAAGAACGCCGCGGAGTACCAGCCGGAGGACAGCTCCATGGCCACCTTTTTGCCGGCGGCGCGGCAGTCGGAGACAATGGCGTCCAGGCTGGCGGGGTTCTTTACCACGGTTTTGTCATAGTACAGGAAGTAGCCGTTATCGGCCGTCATGGGGTAGGCGTAGAGATTGCCGTCCTTGGCGGCGGCGCTGAGTACGCTGTCTACGTTGGCGGAGGAGACCTCCTTGGCCACCGCCTCGGGAATTTGGGACAGGGCCCCGCCGTGGAGCAGCATGGAGAACTGGTCCTGGGGGAACAGGAACAGGTCCGGCCGGGCGCCGGCATAGGTGCCCAGCACCGTGGTGCCCATGTTGCTGAAGGTGCACTCTTTGAAGCTGGCGTTGATGCGGATGCCGTAGGTGTTGGCAGCGTTGAAGTTGGTGATCTGCTGCCGGGTCAGGGGGATGACCTCCCCGGTGGACCAGATGGTAATGCTGTAGGTGCCGGCCAGATCCTGGGCGGCGTTGTTTTTCAGCTCCACCCGGTACAGGAAGGTCACCACCTGGCCCCGGGTGCAGCCCTGGTTGGGGCCGAAGCGGTTGGGGGTGATGCCGTTGGTGATGCCGTTGGAGGCAGCCCAAAGCACCGGGTTGTAATAGTAGTCTCTGGGGGTGATGTCCCCAAAGGGGTTGTCGCTGACGCTGTGGCCGGGGGAGCCTGCCGCCCGGTACAAAAAGGTGACCACCTGGCCCCGGGTGCAGGCGTTGTCCGGCCCGAAGCGGTTGGCGGTAACGCCGTTGGTGATGCCCTTCTCCACCGCCCAGAGGACGGCCTGATAGTAGTAGGCGGACCTGCTGACGTCTGTAAAGGGAGAGGCGCCGGTCTTGGGGGTGGGGCAGCCCGCCGCCCGCCACAGGAAGGTGACGATCTGGCCCCGGGTACAGATCCGGTCCGGACTGAAGGTGGTGGCACTGGTGCCGTTGGTGATCTGCGGGGTTTTGGACACGGCCCACTGCACCGCCGGGGTGTAATAGGCGTTTTCCGGCACGTCCGTAAAACCGGACACCGCCCAGGCCGAGGGCAGACAGCCCACCGCCAGGGCGCACACCAAAACCATGGCGCAAAGCCGGAGCAAAGAACGGGATTTCATCATGGCAGGATCCTTTCCCTCAGGATTTCTTTTTGTGGAAGCTGAACCGGTTTTCCTTGCCGGCCAGCAGACGCTTGATGTTGCTGCTGTGCATCCCCAGGGCCAGGGCCGCCAGGCACACAGAGAGAATGACCAGCATGGGCGTCTGGTAGCAGCGCCACCAGAACAGGAAGGGGTAGATGATGCAGCAGATCACAGAGCCCAGAGACACATACCGGGTAAGGGCCACCACCAAGATGAACACCCCCAGCAAAATGACAATGAGCTGCCAGCCCATAAAGGCCGCCAGGGTGCCGCAGGTGAGAATGCCCTTGCCCCCCTTGAAGCCGAAGTACACCGGGAACACATGGCCGATGACCGCAAAGCCGCCGCAGAGCATCTGGGCCTCTTTGACCCAGTTCTGGGCCGCCTCGGGCCCGGCGTGACCGGTGAGCTGCATGATCCAGCCGCCCACAAAGCAGGCCAGCACCGTCTTGCCCACGTCAATGGCCAGCACCAGCAGGGTGTCCAGCCCGCCGTAGTTGCGGTAAAAGTTGGTCAGCCCGGCGTTGCCGCTGCCCTTGGTGCGGATGTCCTCCCCGCGGATCCAGCGGGAAACCAGGATGGCGCCGTTAAAGCCGCCCAGCAGATAGCCCAGCACGGCGCAGAGCACAAACAGCAGGATGATCATTCGTCTTTATCTCCCTTCTGGCGGATGGTGATGCGGATGGGCGTGCCCTCCAGGCCGAAGACGCCCCGGATTTGATTTTCCAGGTAGCGCTGGTAGGAGAAGTGGAACAGTCGCGCGTCGTTGCAGAAGATGACAAAGTGGGGGGGCTTGACCCCGATCTGGGTCATGTAGTAGACCTTGAGCCGGCGGCCCTTGTCAGAGGGCGGCTGGACCCGGGCGGTGGCGTCGGCCAGAACGTTGTTCAAAAGGCCCGTGGTGATGCGCAGGGCAGACTGCTCGTTGACGTAGTTGATCAGCTCGTACAGCTTGTCCACCCGCTGGCCGGTCTTGGCCGAGAGGAAGAGCACCGGGGCGTAGAGCAGATAGCTCAGTCCCTTGCGGATCTCCTCGGTCATCTTGTCCATGGTGTGGGTGTCCTTGTCGATCAGATCCCATTTGTTGACCACCAGGATGCAGGCCTTGCCCGCCTCATGGGCCAGGCCGGCGATTTTGGTGTCCTGCTCGGTGACCCCCTCCTGGGCGTCGATCATGATGAGACACACGTCCGCCCGGTCAATGGCCGAGATGGAGCGCATGTTGCTGTATTTTTCGATGGCGTCGTCCACCTTGGACTTCCGCCGCATACCGGCGGTGTCGATGAACAGGTACTTGCCGTGCTCGTTTTCAAAGTAAGAGTCGATGGCGTCCCGGGTGGTGCCCGCCACGTCGGAGACAATCACCCGCTCCACACCCAGAATCTTGTTGAGCAGGCTGGACTTGCCCACGTTGGGCTTGCCGATGATGGCTACCTTGACGATCTCATCCTCGGGCTCGGCCTCCTCCTCGGGGGGCAGGTGCTCGGTGCAGAAGTCCAGCAGGTCGCCGGTGCCGTGGCCGTGGATGGCGGAGACCTCAATGGGGTCGCCCAGGCCCAGGGCGTAAAACTCGTAGACCTCCGGGTTCACCGGGCCCACGGCGTCGCACTTGTTCACCGCCACGCAGACGGGCTTTTTGCTGCGCTTGAGCAGTGTGGCGACTTCTAAATCGGCGGCGGTGACGCCCACCTTCACGTCGGTGACCATGATGATCACGTCGGCGGTCTGGATGGCGATTTCCGCCTGGCGGCGCATAAAGAGCAGCATCTCGCTGTCGGTGGAGGGCTCGATGCCGCCGGTGTCGATCAGCTCAAAGGTGCGGCCGTTCCACTCGCACTCGCCGTAAATCCGGTCTCTGGTGACGCCGGGGGTGTCCTCTACAATGGCGGTGCGGTGACCGGTGAGCTTGTTAAAAAGCATGGATTTGCCAACATTGGGCCGGCCCACGATGGCAACATAGTGTTTCGCCAAAAGAATCCCTCCTCTCGGGGTATACATCCATTATGCCACAATCTGTGCGGCTTTGCAATCGGAAAAATGGAAATGATTTGTAAATTCTGCCAGAAATAAAAAGCAGAGAGGAAGGCCGGCAAGACGTCCTTCCTCTCAACTTTCATTCCACATACGAATTACTCCGCAGCAACTTCGACAACCTGACGGCCATTGTAGTAACCGCAAGCCTTGCAGGCTCTGTGGGGCAGACGGGGCTCGCCGCAGTGGGGGCAAGCGACCACGCCGGGAACGGACAGCTTCCAGTGGGAGCTGCGTCTCTTGTCGCGTCTTGCTTTGGAAACCTTTCTCTTAGGAACAGCCATGGTGACACCTCCTCGGT
>CAMOKD010000081.1:0-7260 GCA_946617435.1 uncultured Clostridia bacterium
AGGGTCTGTTTGGGAAATGCCTGATATTTCCGGTCACAAGATAAGCCTCTTCCTCTTTTCGTTCTTCCATAACCACTTCATAGAATACGAGATCTTTGGGATCCGGCAGTTCAACGTCAAGATGCTCGGCATCGACATAAATGGCACGTTTATGAAAAGTGCTCATAATGCCTTCTATGAGATCTTCAGGAAGATGAAACTTTGGACGGGAAAGTACTTCCCGATATTCCTTTTCTATCGCCTCATTTAGAATGGGTATGATTGGCCCGTCAAAGGCAAGTTCAACGATGCTCCCCGGAACAGAGTGTGACTTCAGAACTGCTGAGACGAGGACATTCGTATCGATAACCACATAATACTTCATAGGCGTTTATTTCCTTGTTTCTGCGATTTCGGCGTTGATCTCCTCAAGAGTCATATCCGAGATGCCATATTCCTCTGCGATCCGACTGGCCCTTTGAAGAGCGCGGATACCGGGATTGGTTTCTTCCTCTATTTTCATACTGAAAGGAATACCGTTTTCCTGGTTCAGCCTTGAAACACACATCCTCAGATATGCGGGAAGAGAGAGCCCGAGACGATCAAGGATCTGAACGGCACGGAGCTTTTCTGTATCTTCTGTTCTGAATTGAACTAACGTGCTTGCCATCGTATTATCCTCCTGACTTGATAATGGTTTATGGTCATACCTTAACCACCTATAGCATACCACAGAAAGAAAACAAATGCAATCATATGATTACAATTGTTGCGGGAGGGGATCCTCATTGATTTTGCTGTTTTGTGGTCCTACTGGACACTTTTCTTCAAAACCGAAAAATTGTCCAGTAGGATTCGTTGCCATTGTTTCTACGAGTTTATCTTACGCATGCAAGAACCGGAGAGTGGTGTCAGGTCGGCCGTGCAGTTTCCATACATATATACGGCAGGATGACATAAACGCCGAGGTCTACGAGATCGTGCGTAAGATTTTCGACAGGGAGTCTGTAAACGAAAGCGTCGCCAAGGATTTTCTCAGCGCGCAGCTTGATATGGACGCCCTGAGGGAAGAACTGAAGGCTTTGTCCGGGCAGCTAAAAGAAGTGCGGAGCAGGAAGGACCGGATGCTTTCCAAAATCGCTGAGATGGATCCTGATGATCCGCTGTATGATGAGATGTATGAGAACTATAATGGGCTGATACGCGGGTTCATATCCCACATTGCCGACCTTGAGGCGCAGATGGATGAAGTACGCAGCAAGATTGACATGAATGGGCAGCAGCAGGCATCTGTGGAACAGTTGACACAAAATGTCTCATCCATGTGGAGCAGGCTGGATACGCTTGAGGATGCCGTCGTGAAAGAATTCCTGAATACATACATCGACAGGGTCGAGATCCTTGAGCAGCCAGACAAGATAGACGATATGAATTTCTGGGTCAAGAGCGTGAAAGTGAAGGTGCCTTTTAACAGAGGTCAGGATGGCGAATACGACACACTTGATGTCGAACACGTTTTCCAACCCAAAGAAGGACACGATGAGACCGTTGTCTCGTTGTCCCAACTCAAATCCGAGGTATAGCCCTCCCCGAACCAGACCGGGAACTTGAAGCGGATGGACCGGACCAGGCGGCCGTCGGGCTGCTCCTCGGGATAGATCTCGATCCGGTCGTCCCGCCCGTAAAAACCCGCCTGTCCTGCCTTTTCGCGCAGTGCCAAACGGGACGGGCTGCGGACAGAATCATCCGCAAATCGGACCGAATAAGCAAAAACGCTTGCAGCGCAGCGAAAACAGGAGACAATGAACGCAGACGGAAACTGATATGGGAGGGACAAGCATGAACGCATCCGATCCGCGCAGAACCGCTTACATCCAGATCCTAAAGGAGGAGACAGAACATGCAAACAGTACACGGATTTGAAGTGACCCGGGTCCGGGAGATCGAGGAGCTGGGCGGCCGCCTGGTGGAAATGACCCACGAAAAGACCGGGGCCCGCCTCTGCTGGCTGGACCGGCCCGAGGAAAACAAGGCCTTCTGTATCGCCTTCAAGACGATCCCGGAGGATTCCACCGGCGTTTTCCATATTTTGGAGCACTCTGTTTTGTGCGGTTCCGACAAATACCCGGTGAAGGAGCCCTTTGTGGAGCTGCTGAAAACCTCGGTTCAGACCTTCCTGAACGCCATGACCTTCCCAGACAAAACCGTATACCCCATCAGCAGCCGGAACGACAAGGACTTTTTCAATTTGATGGACATCTATCTGGACGCAGTGTTCCATCCCGCCATCTATCACAAGCCGGAGATCTTCCGCCAGGAGGGCTGGCGGTACGAGAACCTGGACACAGAGCCCGTCTATCAGGGCGTTGTCCTCAACGAAATGAAGGGTGCCTTTTCTTCGCCCCGGACCCTGCTGGAAAACGCTATGAACGAGCTGCTCTTTCCGGACAACTGCTATCGCTTTGTCTCCGGCGGCGACCCGGAACAGATCCCGGATCTGAGCTATGAGCAGTTCTTGGCCATGCACCGAAAATACTACCATCCCTCCAACGCCCGGATCTCCCTGGTGGGCAGCGTGGACCTGGACCGGGCCCTGGAAAAGCTGGACAGCTTCCTCCGGGACTATGAACGGCGGGAGGCGGACTTCTCCATCCCCATGCAGGCGGCAGGTCCCGCCCGAACCGTGGAGCGCCTCTATGAGATCGGCCCGGAGGAACCCCTGGAGCAGCGGACCATCCTCTGCTGCGGCAGGCTTTGGGCGCCCTTCTATGACCGAAAGCGCAATTATGCCGCCTCCATTCTGGCGGACTACCTGGCGGGAGACAACGACGCGCCGCTGAAGCGGGCGGTGCTGCAGGCGGGGCTGGCCCAGGACTTCAGCCTCAGCCTTCACGACGGTATCCAGCAGAGCTGGTTCTCCTGGGACGCCTTCCACACGGACCCGGGAAAGCTGCCGGAGCTCCGCCGGGTGATCCGCGAGACCCTGGAGCAGATCGCGGCGCAGGGCCTGGAGCCTCAGCGGCTGCGGGCCTGCTGCAACGCTTACGCCTTCGGGATGCGGGATCATGACAATGGGTTCGGCCCCCGGAGCCTCAACGAGGCCCTGGACATGCTGGATACCTGGAATTACGGCGGAGACCCTGCCGAAGGTCTGATGGTGGAGGACGTGCTTGCCCAGCTCTGCGTGCGTCCGGACCCGGCATACTTTTTGGCGCTGATGCAGGAGCTTTTACTGGAGAAAGAACATTGCGTGACCCTGATCCTGACTCCCTCTCACAGTCTTGGCGCGGAAAAAGCGGAGCGGGAAGCCGCCCGGCTCCGCCGGGAGGCGGCAGCCTGGACGGAGGCGCAAAGAAGAGAGCTGGCGGCCCAGGCGGAGGCCCTTACTGCTTGGCAGCAGACGCCGGACAGCCCCGAGGCAATCGCCTCCATCCCCATGCTGCAGCGTTCGGATCTGAAGTCCCGGCCGGACCCGCTGCCCATGGAGGAGGGGACCCTTGGGGAAATCCCTGTGCTTCGGCACAAGGCTGAGAGCAAGCTGGTCCGCTTCAAGCTGATATTCAGTCTGGCCTCTCTCAGACTGGAGGAGCTGCCGGCGGTGGAGCTGCTTTCCCGCGTGCTGGGCGTGGCGGGCACCCAGGTCAGAAGCGCAGAGCAGCTGCAGCTGCAGGTCAAGGAGCGGATCGGCAGGCTGGACCTTCGCCCGGTGGTTTATGCCGGCAGCGATCCGGAGCACTGCAAGCCGCTGCTGTCGGTTTCTGTGGTTTGTCTGCCGGAGGAGGCGGAGGCCGCCGGAGCGCTGGCGGCGGAGATCCTGACCCGGAGCTGTTATACCGACGAAAAGCTGCTGCGGGATCTGCTGCAGCAGGCGGACATGGAGCTGCAGCAGTCCCTGTCCGCCGCCGGGCACCAATACGCCATGACCCGGATGAACGCCTATTTCAGCGCCCACGGAGCAGCCCGGGAATACCTGGGCGGCACGGAGATGACGCGCTGGATGAAGCGCCGGAGTTCAGCCGGGGAGGCGGAGCTGGCTGCCCTTCTGGAACAGCTGAAATCCCTGGCCGGGCGGATCTTTACCGCCCGGCGGCTGACCCTCTCCGTTTCTGACAACTGCCCGGCTTCTCTGATTGACGCCCTTTGCGCTGCCTTCCCCCGGGGCGAGGAGCAGCCCCCCAGGGAGATGGCTTACGAGCCCCTGGGCATTCGGCAGGAGGGGATCGTGATCCCCGCGGCCGTGGGCTATGCCTGCCGGGGCAGCCATCTGACGCGCTGCGGCCTGGAATACAGCTCTATCAACCCCAGGACGGGACCCTGTCCGTGGAGGATACGCCGCTGTCCGCCCTGAACCTTTACGCCTGGCGGGAACGGCTCTCCTACATGAACCAGGACGCGGAGCTCTTCAGCGGCACGGTTTGGGAGGCCCTGACTTACGGAATTCACCGTCCCGTGGAGGAAGAAGAGCTGGACCGGGTGACGCGCCTGTCCGGGATCTATGACTTCATTCACGCCAAGCCCGAGGGATATGACGCGGAGCTTGCCATCTGGGGCAACGCCATGTCCGGCGGCCAGCGGCAGCGTATGGTCATCGCCAGAGAGCTGCTGAAAAACGCAGAGATTCTGCTGCTGGATGAGCCCACCTCCGCTCTGGACGCGGAAACGGCTGCCGCCATCAGCGAGACCTTCTTTGAGGGCTTTGCCGGAAAAACCATTGTCACTGTGACCCATGAACTGAACTTTATCTCCCATGCAGACCAGATCGTGGTCCTGCGGCACGGCCGGGTGGAGGGCATCGGAACCCATGACACACTGCTGCAAAGCTGTGAGACCTATCGCACCCTTGTAGAGGAGCAGTCCTATCAGGAGGTGTTTGTGCAATGAAACAGACCAAAACTGCCGAACGATCCGAAAAAACCGGAATCCTGGCCTATTTCCGGGCAATGAAGGGCGTCCAAATTCCCTGGGTGCTGCTGGTCCTCATTTTTGCCGCCTCCATGGGCTCCACCTATGCCGGCATGAACATCAGCTTCTTCACCGGCGATATGGTGGACGCCCGGGGCAACGTGCCGACACAGCAGCTGGTAAACTACGGCCTGAGCTATGTCGGGCTGGGTCTGGCGGCTGCAGCAGGCTATGTATTCACTGCCATCGCCGCTGAAAAAATCAATCTGGGCATCCGTACCAAGCTTTGGCGCAAGATCATGTATACCAAGCAGAGCTGTTACGACGCAGACGGGGGCGAGGCCCTTGTCAGCCGGGTCACCACGGACTGCGACTTTGCCAGCAAGCTGATCACCACCATCGTGAGCATGCTGTCGCTGTTCGTCAGCCTGGGGATCTACATTTCCCGAATGTATCAGATCAACGCGACCATCTCCAGCGCCATGCTGCTGCTGATCCCGGTCAGCGTGCTCACCGGCTGGCTCTACGCCAGGCTGAAGTTCCTGATTGCAAGAAAAAACCAGGCCATGCTCTCCCGCACCACCACCTATCTGGTGGAGCGGACCAAGAGCCTGTCTCTGATCAAAACCGCAAACGCTCAGAATGCGGAAATCGCCAACGGCCGGGAAAACTTCCGGGAACAGTACCACATGCAGATCAAGTCCGGCTTGATGAACGTGTTTTATTCTGCACTGCAAACCGGGTTCAATATTCTGAGTATTCTGATCCCCTTCGTCGTGGGCGCCAAGCTGGTCAGTGACGGCGTTCTGAAGGTGGGTATGGTGATCGCCTTCTATACCATCGCCACCACAGTGGGCGTAGAGGTGACCAACGTGATCGACAGTGTGGGCACCATCCGTCAGGCCAACGGCGCCATGAGCCGTGTGATCTCCGCCTTGGAGCTGCCGGATGAGGAAGCAGCCGCGGGCATGACCATGGACGTGCCCGACCAGGACATCCGCTTTGAAGAAGTGGACTTCCGCTACGGCGAGAAGGAGGTCCTGCACAAAATCACCTGCACCGTGCCCCGGAACAAGATCACCGCCGTGGTCGGCACCAACGGCTCCGGCAAGAGCACGCTGTTCAAGCTGATCGAGCGGCTCTACGATCCCTGCACCGGTCGGATGTGCTTCGGAGACACAGACGCGAAGGAATTCGACCTGCACGCCTGGCGCAAGGCCTTCTGCCTGGTGGCCCAAGGCGCGCCTCTGATGGAGGGGACGGTCCGGGAGAACATCTGCTACGGCTGCCAGCGTCCCGTGACAGAGGAGGAGCTGGTCCGGGTGGCAAAGCAGGCCAGAGTTTACGACTTTGTTTCCCAGCTGCCGGAGGGCTTTGAGACCCTGGTGGCTCCCGGCGGCACCAACTTCTCCGGCGGTCAGCGGCAGTGCATTGCCATTGCCCGGGCCATGATGAACAACCCGGACTATCTGCTGCTGGATGAGGCCACCTGCAGCCTGGACGCCGCCAGTGAACGCCTGGTCATGGAGGCCCTGGAGGAGCTGATGGAAGGACGGACCACCGTCATCATCGCCCACTCCCTGGCAACCATCCGCAAAGCAGATCACGTGATCGTGCTGCGGGACGGCGCTGTGGAGGACTCCGGTGCGCCGGCCAAGATCCTGCGCTCTGCCAATAACTATCTGAGCAAGGTCATGGGCCGCCGGGCCAATGCCTGAGGAGGAACTTGCTATGTTTGATGCTGCAATTATCGGAACCGGTCCCGCCGGGCTGTCCGCAGCCATCACCCTGAAGATGCGGGGCAAGAGCCTGATTTGGTTCGGCTCCGGGGAATACAGCGGCAAAATCCAGCGCACGGAGCAAATTGCCAACTACCCCGGCCTGGGAATCGTCACAGGCCAGGCGCTCAACGATCAGTTCCGGGCCCACGCGAAGGCGATGGGGCTGGAGAACACGGAGCGGATGGTGCAGAACATCTCCAGGCTCCGCAGCGGCTACGCTCTGCTGGCGGACAACGAGCCCTATATGGCGAAAACCGTTCTGCTGACCACCGGCGTGGCGGCAGCCAAGGGAATCGAAGGAGAAGCGGAGCTCCTGGGGCACGGCGTCAGCTACTGCGCCACCTGCGACGGGATGTTCTACCGGGGCAAAACCATCGCGGTGCTCTGCGGGACAAAACGCTATGAGCCCGAGGTGCGGTACCTGGCCGAGACGGCCGCCAAGGTCTATCTCTTCGCCGCCTATCCTGACTGCGGCCTGGAGCTGCCCAACGTGGAGCGGGTGAACAGCGGCTTCCGCCGGGTTCTGGGGGAAGGAAAGCTCCGGGGCCTGGAGCTCCGGGACGGCACGGTTCTGGAAGCGGACGGACTCTTCTGCCTG
>CAMOKD010000082.1:0-7259 GCA_946617435.1 uncultured Clostridia bacterium
CGTTGAAGCTCTGGCTGTTGGTCTGGTCCACCACATAGACGGTGACCATCTGCTCGGGGATCTCTTCATGGATGATCGTGGTGTAATAGGCAGTGCTGGCCTCGCCCTCGGTGAGCTTGTAGATCTCCAGGGTGGCGGTGCCGGAGGTGCCGGCAGTGCCGCCCATGCGCCAGTAAGTGTTAGACAGGTCATCGCGGTAGGACAGGTACCGGTTGTTGCCCTTCAGGGCCAGATACCCATTCAGGGTGGTCAGGGTCCAGACGGTCTTGCTGCCGGCAGTGTTGATGGCCAGGTTGTTGCTGCCGCTGGTGTAGAGATAGCCGTTGGTGGCATCGCCCAGGTACCAGCCGCCGGAGGCTGCGGTGACGTCCAGATAATTCTTCTCGTTGGCCAGGACCGTCTCTACCTCCCCGTCAAAGGTGTACTTCTTCACGTAAGAGGTGCCGTTGGTTTCCTGGTACAGGGCCACATCGGTGCCCGCGGCGGTGATGACGATCTTGTCGCCCTCGGCCAGGGTGTCGGAGGTGGACATCTTGGTCAGCATGGGGGCAGTGCCGCCGGCCACGCTGTAGGTGTACAGGGCCTTCAGGGTGATATCCGCCTGGGGCTTGTACCTACCGGTGAGAATCTGGGCAGGCGCTGCGGTGACGTTGTCGTAGTCCTCTGCCACCCAGCCCAGGAAGGTGTAGCCCTCGGGGGCCCCGGCAGTGGGCAGTTCTGCGCCGGGGCCGGAGTTGATGACCATGTCCGCCGGGGCCTCGATGCCCGCGGGCGTGGTGAAGTGGACGGTGTAGTCCACACCCGGGTCATACACAAAGGTACCAAAGGCCTCAAACTCTGCCACGCCAAGGCCAAAGGTGTTGGAGCTGCTCTGCTTTTCCAGCAGCACGCGCAGGGCATAGGTTTGCACAGGGGTAAAGTGGTTGTAGTTCACCTGGTCTGCCAGCAGCTTGCCGCCTTCTGTGACGGTGATGGGGTGCCAGGTCACGCCGTCGGCGTCCAGATACTCAAACCGGTATCCCGTGGGGAAGTCGATGCCGCTCTCGTTGGAGATACCGTCGTCATGCCAGAAGAACAGACCCGCGCCGGTCAACTCGACTTTATTCTCCCAGGTCAGCACAATGGGCTCGTCGTTGCAGTCGCTGTTGTTGCCCCAGGAGCCGTAGCTCTCATTGTAGGTACCCTGGGACTGGCTGGGGATGCTCTCATCATTGACGCCTGCAACGTCGCACCAGGGGGAGGTGTACTCCGCTGTGGCCACAGCCTGGGGGGCGATGTTGTCTTCGGCCGGCCGGTCCACCGCCTTTTCCACCAGGGCGGCGATGGCGGCCCGGAGGGCAGCCGCGGCGGCATCCACGCCCGCCTGGGTCTTGGTGTCGCTGCTTAGCATGGCCTGGCCTTGGGTCAGGGCGGCCACCAGGTTGGACCAGGAGGCGGCGGTGTACTGTTCCTCATCCAGGGCCAGGGCTGCGGCGATCGCAGCCTCCAGGGCGGAGGTGTCCACCTGGGCGGGGTCCTCGCTGGATTCCCGGACGATGATGGTCAAAACCGCACGGTTTGTGGTACCGCTCACTGTGCCCTGGAAGGTGTAGGTTCCGGGGGTAGAGACGTCGCTTACTGTGATAGCGGGCCAGGTGACCGGCACGTTGACAGAGTCGTAAGCACCGTTGTTATAGCCTGCCCGTACGGTGCCGGGCAGGGCGGGCACTACGCCGGGGTCAGTGTACAGGGTTACCGGCTCCACCCCGGTAATGGTGGCGTAGTCCATGTCCGAGCGGACGTACACCGTGCAGTGAGTCATCAGACCCGTGGAGGCATTGATACCGCTGATGGTGAACTGCCCGTCTGCGGCCACCATATCGGCGGTGATGGTCTCCCAGTCCACAGGTACCCGCACCAGATAGCCGCTGCTGTTCCAGCCGTTGATGATACCCGGCAGCTGGGGAATCACACCGGTCTTGGTGGCAATTTCAATTTCGTCCAGCCTGGACACATCCACCGAGGCATAGACCTTAAACCGGTAGATGCCTGTGCCCGCAGAGCCGGAGCGCACCGTGGTATACAGCCGGAGCCTTGTGGTGGTGACGGGCTCATACTCCACGGCGTTGTACTGGTTTTTCTGCAGCGCGCCGGAGACAGAGCTGGTGATGGGCAGCTCCTGCCACTGGCCGGCAGCGTCCATATACTGCAGGCGGAAGGTGCTGGGCATTTGCAGGCCGCCGCCATCGTCGTACCAATAGATATCGCTGCCGCCAATGGTCACTGCGGGGTCCCAGGTGTAGCCCACGTAGTGCTCCGAGCCCACGCTCTGGCTCCAGTTGCCCCAGCCCTTGCCGGTGCCCACGTTGGAGGAGGCGGGCTCAAACTCCCGGTTGTTGATGCCGTTCAGATTCTCCCAGCTGGAGGTGTAGTCCGATTCCACCGAGATGGCGTCCGGCGCAATGTCGTCGCCCAGGGCAGTGGTGTTTTTCTTCACCAGGTGCACAGTAATCTCCGCAGTGGCGGACTTCTCGCCGTCGTTTACGGTGAAGCGGAGGGTGTAGTCCCCCTCCAGGGTTCCGTTCAGGGTGGCAGAGGGGGAGTCCGCACCGGTGAGGACGGTCTCGGCCCCCTCGGGCTTGGAGATCACCTCCCACAGATAGGTCATGTCCAGGTCATAGGGCTTGCCGTCGTCGGTGATATCCGCTGCCAGCCCGGTGCGCAGGTTGCCGACTCTGGTGGTGTCCTCCCGCAGGGTGACGGTGGGGGCCTCGTTGTCAGAAACGCCATCCCGGGGGCCGCCCTCGGCAAACACCTGGATCTCGGTGACCGCGGTGTAGTGCCCGTCGGAATTGGTAAAGGTGAAGCGGAGCTTCTGGGTCTGAACCGACTCAAACAGGATCCGGTTGTAGTTGGCCTGGGGGGTGCCGGGCAGACGGTCCTGCTTGGTCACGTTCTGCCAGTCTGTGCCGGTCCAGTATTCCAGCTGATACTGGGCGGGTTCGGCGTAGCCGCCGGTCTGCCGGTCGTTGTAGAAGTAGATGGCAGCCATGTCCACAGTCTGGGCCTGGCCCAGATCCAGCACCAGGGTGTCCTTGGCGTTGGGGCTCTGGTCATTGCCCCAGAAGGGCATGTCCACGGTGGTGCCGTCCACCACGGCCTGGGGATCGGGCTTTTCCTCGTTCACGGCGGTGGAGGTGCCGCCGTCTGCCCGGTGCTTGTCCGCCCAGGAGGCGGTGCGGGCAGTGGAGGGGGTGTAGCTGGCGGTGACGGCAGCGCCCTGGGCCACGTTGGTCAGGTATCCGTCCCCCTGCCGGTGCATGCCGGACATGGCCAGCAGCTCCACAGTCCGCTGGTCAGTGACAGGGGTCTGAAGCGCGGTGGGCAGGGCGGAACCGACCTTGGTGTAGCGTACGGTGGCGCCGCCCTCGGGCAGCTGGGCGGTGCCAGTGGCGGGGTCAAACACCACGTGGGCCAGGCTGCTCAGGGTCAGTACCAGCTCGCCGTCCAGGTACAGGCTGTAGCCCTCGGGCAGGTCGGCATAGTAGTCGGTGCCGCCCTCGGCGTCATACAGCACGGTGAGATCGTGGCCGTGATACCGGGCATTGTTCACCATAAAGTGATCCCAACCCATATCGATGGGGAACAGCTCAATCTTCTCGTCGGCCCGGGGGGTAATGCCCGCCATATCCTCAAAGAAGATGTAGTTGTAGTTGCCCAGAATGTTGTGATAGATCCAGGACCTGTAATAATTGTTGTAGGTCTTGTTATCCATGTTGTAGAACTCGGCGTTGTTGGGGTAGCGCACGTCGCCGGCGTTGGGATAGATATTCCAGGCCATCCATTCCGTCATCATGCCCAGCATCTCGCCGGTGACGTACTGGTGGGCGGTATCATAGGTGCGGTAGGCCGCCTCGTAGGCCCGGGCCTGGACGGTGAAGTTGATGTTGGAGAAGTTGTTGGAGCCGTTGTAGCTCTGGTTGTGGACCTGGTTTGCGGTGTAGTAAGGGAAGATGGGGAACTCATTGCCGTTGGCAAAGGTGGACAGCGCCGGTCCGTATTTGGCGATCGACGCCGCGTCTGTGGGCACCAGCCCCACGGCGTAGTAGTTATAGTTGTTGGATTCTGTGGCTTTCACCAGGTGGGTCTTGCTGCTGTTGTGGCTGTCGCCCCGGGTGGTGCCGTAGGTCTCAAATTTTCCGCACACGTCGCACCACAGGGTGTTCAGCACCGAGCTCTGGATCTGGTCGGCCAGAGTGCGGTACTTGGCGGCGTTCTGGGTGTCGCCCAACAGAGTGTAGAGCTGGGCGGCGGAGTCGGCGGCAGCCCAGACGTAGGCGTTTTCGCCGTGGGCCTTCAGGCCGCTGGCGGCCTGGAAGGAGATGGTGTCCGCGTCGTTGCCGGTCATATAGGCATTGGCGTAGGCGATCAGCTTCTGGCCGGAGATGTTGTTGCCGTAGTGGGCCAGCTGGCCCTCGGCGTCATGGCCGAAGTAGTAGGCAAAGTTTCTGGCCACCTCTGCGCCGCCGCCCACCACGTAGAAGGCCTCCCGCCCGGCCTGGGCGATATACTGGCCGTAGTGGTTGTTCCAGTTGTTCCGGTTGCCGGGGTTGTCCAAAAAGGCGGAGGACTGGGAGGAGTTGCCGGCGGACAGCAGCGCGCCGTAGATCAGATAGGGGCTGCGCAGCCACTTGGTGTCCTGCATGTGCATGGGCTGGGTGAGGATGATGGCGTTGTTGTAGCCCAGTACGCCCTCGATGGTGACGGGGTACTGATAGTCATAGCCCGGGATGTTGGCGTCCAGCGAGTTGAACCGCTCAGACCACCAGCGGTAGAGGATGGCCTTCTGCACAGCCAGCTTGGGTACCTCAATATAGGGGATATTCTGGGCCCAGTACAGGTTGTATTCTGCCTTTTGGGTGCGGATGGCGGTAAGGTTGTCCATGGCCGCAAAGCGGATATAGTCCTGGGTGGATTCGGGGATTTCCTTGGTGGTAAAGGCCATCACCACCTTAAAGGTGGCGCTGCCGTTTGCGGGCACAGTGATAGACCGGGTCAGATTGGTGCCGGAGCCGAAGCTGAACCCGTCGCCGGTGAGTCTGGGGGTCAGGGTGGTGAGATTGGAAGGGGAGGACCTGCTGCCGATCAGCTCATCCTGGGCCTGGCCGTTCACCGTCACCGAGGATTTGGACGTAGCAAAGCTTGAAGCGGCGTTCACCGTCAGCGTTTTTGCGCTGGAGCCGCTGTTCACCAGGGTCACCGCGGTCACTGCCACGTTCTGCTCCGAGATGAACTTGGTGACCTGGGCGGTCACCCCGGTGGAGCCGATGGTGTAGGTGGAGTACCAGTTGGAGGGCTGGTTCACCCGGTTGGCGGTCTGCTCAGAGGTGGAGAGATTGGAGCCGCTCTGGGCAAAGGTGATCTGGTACATATTGCCGGTCAGAGGCTGGTGGTAGGCGGTGTTGCCGCCAAAGCCGATGACCGACGGGGTAGAGGTGTACATGTACAGGGCACGGCCCCGGGTGAGGAAGGTGTTGGCGTCGTCATTGCCGTTGGACCCCGCCGCGCCGGAGCACACGCCCGTGCGGGAGAGAATGCGATCCACATAGAAGGAATCCCCGCCGGCAGCGAGATCCGCCTCGTAGATCTTCATCATGATGTCCTTTTCCGCAGTGGAGACGCCCAGACTGCTGAGATCGAACACGGAGGTCAGGGTATTGGTGTTGACAAAGGTGGGGTAGCCGATGTCCATGGCAGCCGGGTTGGCAGCCGAGGCGGTAAAGGTCAGCCCGCCCAGACAGGACAGGACCATCACCGCCGCCAGCAGCCACGCCGATGCCCGGCGCAAGAGGAAATGCCGCATAAGAACCATCCTTTCGCGTTGAATATTCTGGAAAGTAAAACGTTTACCACTGTACCGAGTATAGCAAAACGCGCAGAAAAATGCAAGACTTTTCCAATATTTTTGTATATTATTTCAGGAAATCATAAAACGGTCCGGCAGCCTGTCGCACATCAGGCTGCCGGACCGTTGTAACAGTGTTTTTTGGGTTACTCCAGGGGCTTCCCGTCGGGCCCGAACAGGGGCAGGGCCCCCAGCACCCGGATGTCCTCCCGCTTGGCGGCGTCGCCCTCGGCCAGAACGGCGATTTTGCCGGCCACAGAGCCGCCGGCCTGTCGCACCAGGGCCTCCATGGCGATGAGGGACCCGCCTGTGGAGATCACGTCGTCCACAATGAGGATCCGCTTGCCCCGGATCAAATCGGCGTCGTCCCGGCCCAGATACAGGGCCTGCTGGCCCTTGGTGGTGATGGACCGGTCCTCCACATGGATGGGGTCGGGCATATAGACCTTAGGCCCCTTCCGGGCGATAAAGTATTTGGCGGCGCCGGACTGCCGGGCCATCTCGTGGATCAGGGGGATGCTCTTGGCCTCGGCGGTAAAGAGGTAGTCGTAATCCTCTTTCGGTACCAGCTTCAGCAGCTCTCTGGCGCAGGCCACCGTAAGCTCCTGGTCGCCGAAGCAGATAAAGGCGGCGATGGTAAGATGCTCGTTCACCGGGCACAGGGGCAGCTCCCGGTGGAGCCCGGCGATTTCAATGGGATAAGTCATAGGAAAGTCCATCCTTTCGGCGGTTTGATGGCACAATTATAGCACATGATTTCCCAAAGGTAAAGAGGCAACCGCCGAGAAAAGCCCCGCCCGGGGTACTGGAAATACGTATGCATCACCCCGTAGGGGCGGATGCCCACATCCGCCCTAAACTCCCAGGCTCCCTTTTCCACCCTGCCACCTGCAAACGTACCCCCCTCCGTAGTGGCCGCTGACCCCAGCGGCCATAAAGCCCCCCATCCCACCGTGCTACCTGCAAACGTTTGCACCCCCCCCGTAGGGGGCGGCGTCCTCGACGCCCCGCGGGAGTCACCCATGGAACACGCACCCCCTCCCGTAGGGGCGGATGCCCACATCCGCCCACCCCCCCGGGGCCACGGAACACCCACCCCCCCCGTAGGGGGCGGCGTCCCCGACGCCCCGCGGGAGTCTCCCGCGGAACACCCACCCCCCCGTAGGGGCGGATGCCCACATCCGCCCCCCCCGGGCCACGAAATACGCACTCCCCCCGTAGGGGGCGGCGTCCTCGACGCCCCGCGGGAGTCACCCACGGAACACGCCCCCCCCGTAGGGGCGGGTGCCCACACCGCCCTAAACTCACAGGCTCCCTTTACCACCCTGCCACCTGCAAACGTACCCCCCTCCGTAGTGGCCGCTGACCCCAGCGG
>CAMOKD010000083.1:0-6974 GCA_946617435.1 uncultured Clostridia bacterium
CAACGGCGACCTGACCTCCCGCGAAGCCGGCTCCGTCGGCGGCCAGATGGTCAAGAAGATGATCGAGTCCTACGAGCAGAACATGAAGTAAGCTGCCCCAAGGGCACACGCCCGGCCGCCTGCGGCCGGGCGCTTCCATATTTTTTGTTTTGCCTATTGACAAAGTAGGTAAATATGCTATAATCATCCCGAACCGAATATTTACCTACAAAACTTGTAGGGATATCTGCAAGGAGGAACCCCATGCGCATTTACGCTGACAACGCGGCTACCACCAAAATGAGCCGCACCGCCATTGAGGCCATGCTGCCTTATATGGACAAAATCTACGGCAACCCCTCCAGCCTGCACACCGTGGGCCAGGAGGCCAACGAGGCCCTGACCGACGCCAGAAGCCGGGTGGCCGCCTGCCTGGGCGCCAGCCCCCGGGAGATCTACTTCACCTCCGGCGGCAGCGAGGCCGATAACCAGGCCATCCGCAGCGCCGCCGCCCTGGGCAAGCGGAAGGGCAAGACCCATATCATCTCCACCGCCTTTGAGCATCACGCCGTGCTCCACACCCTGAAAAAGCTGGAGAAGGAGGGCTTCCGGGTCACTTATCTGGACGTCCACAGCAACGGCCTGGTCACCCCCGCCCAGGTGGAGGCCGCCATCACCCCCGAAACCTGCCTGGTTACCGTGATGTATGCCAACAATGAGATCGGCACCATCCAGCCCATCCGCGAGATCGGCGCCGTGTGCCGCAAGGCCGGGGTTCTGTTCCACACCGACGCGGTGCAGGCCGTGGGCCACATTCCCGTCAACGTGGCCGAGGACAACATCGATATGCTCTCCCTGTCCGCCCACAAGTTCCACGGCCCCAAGGGCGTGGGCGTGCTGTATGCCAAGCGGGGCATCCTGCTCACCAGCCTGATCGAGGGCGGCGCCCAGGAGCGGGGCAAGCGGGCCGGCACCGAAAATCTGCCCGGCATCATGGGCATGGCCGCCGCCATGGAGGAGGCCATCCGGGAGCTGCCCCAGGTCTCCCAGCGGCTGATCGGCCTGCGGGACCGGCTGATCCAGGGGCTCAGCGAGATTCCCCACGGCGAGGTCAACGGCGACCTGACCCACCGGCTGCCCGGCAACGTCAGCTTCTGCTTTGAGGGCATCGAGGGCGAGTCCCTGCTGCTGCTGCTGGACGACAAGGGGGTCTGCGCCTCCTCCGGCAGCGCCTGCACCTCCGGCTCTCTGGACCCCAGCCACGTGCTGCTGGCCATCGGCCGGCCCCACGAGGTGGCCCACGGCTCCCTGCGGCTGAGCCTGAGCAAGGACACCACCGCCGAAGAGGTGGAGGAAATCATCCGGGCCACCAAAGAGGTTGTGGAATATCTGCGGAATATGTCCCCCGTCTGGCGGGACCTGGTTGCCGGCAAGCGGCAGTTTGTCATTGCCTGACATGGGTCATGCAATGACAATTGAGAATTGAGAAGTGAGAATGGATCATGGTTGTATTTGGCAGGGCACGATCTGCCAAATGAAAACGAAAAATTCTCAATGCTCCGTTTTCCGCTTTCAATTCCAAGATCACAGGGCTTCGCCCGACAGACGCATTCAGTAAAAAGGAGAATGATTATGGCACTCTATTCTGAAAAAGTGATGGACCACTTCCGCAACCCCCGCAACGTGGGCGTGATTGAGGACGCCGACGGCGTGGGCGAGGTGGGCAACGCCAAGTGCGGCGATATTATGAAGATCTACCTGAAAATCAAAGACGACATCATCGACGACGTCAAGTTTGAAACCTTCGGCTGCGGCAGCGCCATTGCCTCCAGCTCCATGGCCACTGAGCTGATCAAGGGCCAGCCGGTGTCCGAGGCGCTGAAGCTCACCAACAAGGCGGTCACCGAGGCCCTGGACGGCCTGCCCGCCCACAAGCTGCACTGCTCCGTCCTGGCCGAGGAGGCCATCAAGGCGGCCATGAAGGATTACTACGATCGCCACGGCATCGCCTACGACGAGAGCCTCTTCCCCGCTGCCCACGACTGCGAGAGCTGCGGAGTATAAGCCATGGCGGCCATGATATCCAGCCGGGGGCGCTACGCCCTGCGGGTGCTGGCGGATCTGGCGGCCCAGGATCCGGAGGGCTTTGTCCCCCTGAAGGACATCGCCGGGCGCCAGGAGATCTCCCAGAAATATCTGGAGTCCATTATGACCGCCCTGTCCAAGGGCGGCCTGGTGGAGGGGATCCACGGCAAGGGCGGCGGCTACCGGCTCAGCCGGCGGCCGGAGGAGTACACCATTGCGGAGATCCTGCGGGTGACCGAGGGCAGCCTGGCCCCGGTGGCCTGCCTGAGCGAGGGGGCAGCCCCCTGCTCCCGGTGCACCCCCTGTCCCACCCTGCCCGTCTGGGAGAAGCTGGAGCAGCTGGTCACCGACTACCTGTCCAGCGTCACCCTCCGGGACGTGATGGACAATATCGAAGCGTAACAAAGCGCCCCTGTGCCGCGGCACAGGGGCGCTTCTTGAATCATTCAGAATGAATCATGAAACATGAAGAATTGCGGGATACTCCATATCTGCGATATGGAGTATTTTTTATTCCGGCTTGGAACCCGTGTGGGGTCAGCGGAAGAGATTCAAAAAGCCGCTGAGCAGGCTGCTGCTCTGGTCCTCCTGGGCGGGGGCAGCGCTCTGGTTGGAGGTCAGGCCGGAGGTCAGGGCCCCCAACAGCAGGGAGGCGGGGTTCAAGGCGCTGCTCTGCTGGGCCGGCTGGGCCGCCTGGCCGCCGCCCAACAGGCCGCCCAACAGGCTGCCCAGGCCGCTGGACTGGGCGGGGGTCTGCTGCGCGGGGGTGGTCAGCAGCTGCAGGGGAGACGCGGCGTTCTGTACCGGCTGGGCCGCCTGGGCGGCCTGGGACTGCTGGTTGCCCAGCAGGCTCAGCAGCAGGGGGGCCACCAGGGCCAGAATCTTCACAATGGTGGAAACCGAAAGCCCGGTGGCTCTGGACAGCTCCCGGGTGGTCTCCTCCTGCCGGTCGCCCAGCACGTGGGCCAGGATCTTCTTGCCGTCCTTGGTGTCCACGTCCCGGAGGAAATCGCCCACGGCCTCGGTGTTCTTGCCGCTGTGGTCGCCCAGGGCCCTGGACAAAGAGGCGTCGCCCTCGGGGGTGGAGACGTTTTTCTTCATGCCGGCAATCAGGGTGGGGATGCCCAGGCTCAGCACCTTGGCCACCTTGGCCGGGGAGGTGCGGACCTTCTTGCTGATGGTGTCAAGGCCTTCGCCCTGGAGCAGCTGGCCGATGGATGCAATGCTCAGATTTGCCATGGTGTTACCTCCTTATGCGGCGGGTGCTTCGGTGGCGGGTGCTTCGGTGGCTTCGGGGGTCTGGGCGGCCTCGGCGCCGCCGGACTCCACATTCAGGGCCTCCAGATCCAGGCCCAGCGCCTCGGCATAGTGGCCGGCGCAGTAGGAGCAGATGGCGGTGCGGCCGGTCTCAATGGCCTCTTTGACCTCGCCGGCGTACTGGTTGGTGGAGTTGCGGATGTGGGGGCAGTCCAGGCTCAGGTGGTACTTGTGGCCGAAGGTGGTCCAGTAGACCTCGCCGGTGATGGTGCTCTCGGCCTCTTCCTTCTGCTCGGCGGAGATGGGGTTGAAGTCGGCGGAGGCCACGCCGGTGATCAGCAGGGCCACAATGGCCACGATGGTGACAATGATCTTGGACTTCTTGTCCAGGCTCTTGTCCTTAATCAGCAGCACAATCAGCGGGATAAAGCAGATGCAGCCCATAATCACGCCCAGCTCGCTGGCCAGATAGAACAGGAACTTGTTCTTCTCGCTGAAGGGCTTGATGTGGTTGGCCTTCTTCCACAGCTGGGCGCCGGCGATGGCAAAGCCCAGGTCCAGCACAATGGCCAGGATCAGGAAGGCGGTCTTGTTGAAGGGGGGATAGAAATAGTTCATCAAGGCCATGATGGCCAGACCCTCGCACACCAGAGCCAGCACCCAGCACACAATGGCGCCGATGCGGTAGGGGATGGAGCCGCGCTGGGCCGTTGCCACCTGGGTGGGCTTGGCCGCCTGGGCAGGTGCGGCTGCCTTGGCCGGCCGGGAGGCGGGCTTTTCGCCGGGTTCGATTTTACGTGCCATTTCAATTTCTCCTTTTCTTCTACAGGATAGTTCTATTATCCCGCATTCCCGCATTTTGTCAATAGGTTTCGGAAAATTCTTTTCCCGCCGTTCAGAAATTATTTACAAAATACCTATTGACATTTGGGCGGCAAGGTTGTATCATTGCATTAGCACTCAGGGGGTTCGAGTGCTAAGCACTTCCAAGGCAAGAGTGCCAATCCCCCTGAGACACCGGAAAGGGAGGTGGGCGCCGTGGAGCTGACGGCCAGACAGAAGCAGATTCTCCGTGCCATTGTAGACATTTACGTCTCCACGGCGGAGCCTGTGGGCTCCAAGGCCATTGCCGCCCTGCCGGATATGCGCTTCTCCTCCGCCACCATCCGCAACGAGATGGGGGCGCTCACCCAGATGGGCTTGCTGGAGCAGCCCCACACCTCCGCGGGGCGGGTACCGTCCCCGGCGGGCTACAGGCTGTACATTGACGAGCTGATGCAGGACTACCGCCTGAGCCTGGAAGAGACCCGGAGCCTGAATCAGGCCCTGGAGCTGAAAAGCCAGGAATTTGACCAGATGATGTCCCAGGTGGGCAAGCTGGTGTCCAAGATGACGGACCTGCCGGCCTACGCCATGGCCACCCGCCAGAGCGGGGCTGTGGCCAAGCATTTTGAGCTGGTCCAGGCGGGCCCGGGCAGCATCATCCTGGTGCTGATGCTCTCCGGCGAGGTGGTCAAGAACAAGCTGATCAAGCTGCCCGTCCGGACCCAGGAGGCAGATCTGAAGCTGCTGGGGGCGGTTTTGAACGCCTCGCTCACAGACGTGCCTGCCGAGGGCATCACCGGCGAGCTGCTGGAGAAGATCTCCCGTTCCGCCGGGGGCGCGGCGCCCCTGGTGCCCCTGGTGATGGACTTCACCCTGGAGTGTCTGCGCCAGCAGCACGGGGACGTCCATCTCACCGGCCAGATGCGGCTGCTGGGCCAGCCGGAATACAAAGACGCCGCCGACAAGGCCCAGGAGGTCTTTGAGACCCTGGACGAGGAGATGATCTCCAATCTGCCGGCGGTGCTGCCCAAGGATGGGCCGGTGCAGTTCCTGGTGGGGCCCGAAAACGTGGCCAAGGAGCTGAAGGACACCTCGGTGGTGATGATGCGCTTCGACATCGGCGAGGGCATGCAGGGCACCATCGGCGTGGTGGGACCCACCCGGATGGATTACGCCAAAATCACCGCCAAGCTCGGGTATTTTGCCGAGAATCTGGGCAGAATGTTCCAGAAGAACGGCAGCACCCCGCCGACTCTGGCGGAGGCAAACGATACAACAAAGGAATGATACGCCATGTCCAAGAAGAACAAGAACGACAAAGACAAGAAGACCGCCCGGGACAAGGAGCCTGAGATCGTGGAGATGCGTCCCGAGCCCGAGGCCGAGCCCCAGCCGGCGCCCGAAGCTAAGCCCGAGACCAAGCCCGAAGCCGAGGCCGAAGTCAAGCCCGAGGCGAAGGCCGAGCCCTCCCAGGCCGAGCAGCTGCAAAAGAAGCTGGAGGCCGAGCACGACCAGTACCTGCGTCTGGCGGCGGAGTTTGACAACTTCCGCAAGCGCAGCCGCAAGGAGAAGGAGGAGCTCTACACCGACATCAAGGCCCAGACCGTGGAAAAGTTCCTGCCGGTGTACGACAACCTGGAGCGGGCCCTGGCCAACGAAACCGCCGACGAGGCCTACAAAAAGGGCGTGGAGCTCACCATGAACGAGCTGCGCAAGATCATGAAGGGCCTTGGCGTGGAGGAGTTCGGCGAGGCGGGGGAGACCTTTGACCCCACCGCCCACAACGCCGTCATGCACATTGAGGACGACACCCTGGACGAGAACACCGTGGCCCAGGTATTCCAGCGGGGCTTCCGCATCGGCGAAAAGGTGGTCCGCTTCGCCGTGGTGAAGGTCGCAAACTGACACCCCGCAGGGGCCGGACTCGAAGCGTCACGAAGTACGCCCGCATGGGCCCGCACCAAACCCGGCAATCAGGGCAGATGTTCCCATCCGCCCATATGATATATTGTAAAACCATACACTGAATATATAGGAGGAAATAACAATGAGTAAGATTATCGGTATCGACCTTGGCACCACCAATTCCTGCGTGGCCGTGATGGAAGGCGGCGAGCCTGTTGTCATCGCCAACGCGGAAGGCAACCGCACCACCCCCTCTGTGGTGGCATTTTCCAAGACCGGCGAGCGTATGATCGGCCAGATCGCCAAGCGGCAGGCCGTCACCAACGCCGACCGCACCATCGCCTCCATCAAGCGGCACATGGGCGAGAGCTACAAGGTCACCATTGACAGCAAGTCCTACACTCCCCAGGAGATCAGCGCCATGATCCTCCAGAAGCTGAAGGCGGACGCCGAGGCCTATCTGGGCGGCACCGTTTCCGAGGCGGTCATCACCGTGCCCGCATACTTCAACGACGCCCAGCGCCAGGCCACCAAGGACGCCGGCAAGATCGCCGGCCTGGAGGTCAAGCGGATCATCAACGAGCCCACCGCCGCGGCCCTGGCCTATGGCGTGGACAAGGAAGCCGAGCAGAAGATCATGGTCTACGACCTGGGCGGCGGCACCTTTGACGTGTCCATCCTGGACATCGGCGACGGCATCGTGGAGGTGCTCTCCACCGCCGGCAACACCCACCTGGGCGGCGACGACTTTGACAAGGCCATTATGGACTACCTGGTTGCCGAGTTCAAGAAGAGCGACGGCATTGACCTGTCCCTGGACAAGGTCGCCATGCAGCGGCTGAAGGAGGCCGCCGAGAAGGCTAAGATCGAGCTCTCCGGCGTCACCTCCACCCAGATCAACCTGCCCTATATCACCGCCGACG
>CAMOKD010000084.1:0-6847 GCA_946617435.1 uncultured Clostridia bacterium
CAGAACTACGCCTGCGAGGACTGCGGCATCTCCATGCCGGAGCTGAGCCCCCGGATGTTCTCCTTTAACAATCCCTACGGGGCCTGCCCCCACTGCGCGGGGCTGGGCTTCCAGCTGAAGGTAGACCCCGAGCTGATCATCCCCAACAAGTCCCTGTCCATTCTGGACGGGGCCATCCAGGCCAGCGGCTGGGGCAACGTGAAAAACGACTCCATCTCCAAGATGTACTTTGACGCCCTGGCCGAGCGCTACCGCTTCAAGCTCACCGACCCGGTGGAAAAGCTGCCCAAAACCGCCCTGGACGCCATTCTCTACGGCACCAAGGGGGAGAAGCTGAAGCTCTACTACCAGCGCTCCAACGGCCGGGGCACCCTGGAGCAGGCCTTTGAGGGCATTGTGCCCAGCCTGGAGCGCCGCTACCGGGAAACCCAGTCCGACGCCATGCGCAAGGAGCTGGAGGAGTGCATGTCCTCCTCCCCCTGCCCGGAGTGCGGGGGCAAGCGGCTGTCGCCCATCTCCCGGGCGGTGACCGTGGGGGGCATGCGGATCATGGACTACTGCGACCTGCCCGTGACCCAGGCCCTGGAGTTTATCGAGCAGCTGGAGCTGGGCCCCACCCAGGCCATGATTGCCCAGCCCATTGTGCGGGAGATCCGCTCCCGTCTGGGCTTTCTGCGCAGCGTGGGGCTGCAGTATCTCACCCTGTCCAGGGCGGCGGCCACCCTCTCCGGCGGCGAGAGCCAGCGCATCCGCCTGGCCACCCAGATCGGCTCCAGCCTGATGGGGGTGCTGTACATTCTGGACGAGCCCTCCATCGGCCTGCACCAGCGGGACAACGACAAGCTGCTGGAAACCCTGCGCCGGCTGCGGGATCTGGGCAACACCCTCATCGTGGTGGAGCACGACGAGGACACCATCCGCGCCGCGGACTACCTGGTGGACGTAGGTCCCGGCGCAGGGGTCCACGGGGGCGAGATTGTGGCCCAGGGCAGCCTGGAGGATCTGATGGCCCAGCCCGAGAGCATGACCGGCCAGTATCTCAGCGGCCGGCGCACCATCCCGGTGCCTGCCCGGCGCAGAGCGGGCAACGGCAAGACCCTCAAGGTCTACGGCTGCCGGGAGAACAATCTCCGGGGCATTGACGTGTCCGTGCCCCTGGGCACCTTTACCTGCGTGACGGGGGTGTCGGGCTCGGGCAAGTCCTCCCTGGTCAACGAGATCATCCAAAAGAAGCTGGCGGGCAGCCTGAACCACGCCCGCATCCGCCCCGGCCGGCACGACCGGTTTGAGGGCATCGAGCACCTGGACAAGGTCATCTGCATTGACCAAAGCCCCATCGGCCGGACCCCCCGGTCCAACCCCGCCACCTACACCGGCCTGTTCACCGACATCCGGGACCTGTTCGCCTCCACCCAGGACGCCAAGCTCCGGGGCTACGGCCCGGGGCGGTTCAGCTTCAACACCAAGGGCGGCCGCTGCGAGGCATGCGGCGGCGACGGTCTGGTCAAAATCGAGATGCACTTCCTGCCGGACGTGTACGTCCCCTGCGAGGTCTGCGGGGGCAAGCGCTACAACCGGGAGACCCTTGAGGTGCTTTACAAGGGCAAGTCCATTGCCGACGTGCTGGATATGACCGCCGACGAGGCCCTGGACTACTTCCAAAACCTGCCCCGGATCCGGGACAAGGTCCAAACCCTGGTGGACGTGGGCCTGGGCTACGTCAAGCTGGGGCAGAGCTCCACCACCCTCTCCGGCGGCGAGGCCCAGCGGGTCAAGCTGGCCACAGAGCTCAGCCGCAAATCCACCGGCGCCACCTTCTACGTGCTGGACGAGCCCACCACGGGCCTGCATATGTACGACGTGAGCAAGCTCATCGACGTGCTGCAAAAGCTGGTGGACGCGGGCAACACCGTGCTGGTGATTGAGCACAACCTGGACGTGATCAAATGCGCCGACCACCTGATCGACCTGGGCCCCGAAGGGGGCGACGGCGGCGGCACCATCGTGGCCACCGGCACCCCGGAGCAGGTGGCAGCCGTGCCGGAGAGCTTTACGGGACAATATTTACGAAAGGTTTTAAAAAATTGAAAATTGAGAATGGAAAATGGAAAATGAATGTGTGTTTCAATTCTCAATGTTCAAACGCCTGGAGGCATTATGAGACTTGACAAATATTTAAAGGTATCCCGCATCATCAAGCGCCGGACCGTGGCCAACGAGGCCTGCGACAACCAGCGGGTCAGCGTCAACGGCCGGCCGGTGAAGGCCTCCTACGACGTCAAGGTGGGCGACCGGATCACCATCCAGTTCGGCGCCCGCACCCTGAACGTGGAGGTGCTCCAGGTGGCGGAGACCGTCCGCAAGGACGACGCCGCCGCCATGTATCGGGAAATCTGACGCCGCAACAGAAAACAAGAGGAAAACCACCATGAAGGGCTTTTTCAAGCTGTTATTTCAACGGGTGGGCCTGGTGGCAGTGGGCATTCTGCTGCAGCTGGCGGCGCTGCTGGCCATGCTGCTGTGGTTCCGGGATCTGGAGCCGGTGCTCACCGCGGCAATGACGGCCCTGTCCTGGCTGCTGGTGCTGTACGTGCTGGCCGACCGGTGCAACCCGGCCTATAAAATGGCCTGGATCATCCTGATCCTGGGCCTGCCGGTGCTGGGAATGTTTCTGTACGTCATCTTCGGCGGCAACCGGCTGTCCAAGCGGCTGAAGCGGAAGATGTCCAGCATGGACCAGACCATCCGCCGGGAGCTGACCCAGGACGAGACCGTCATGGACGCCCTGGAGTGGCACGACCCCGGCGCTGCGGTCCAGGCCAGGTATCTCAGCAACACGGTCCACTGCCCCGTCTACCAAAACACCGAAACCGAATACTTCTCCTCCGGCGAGCAGACCATTTCCCGGATGCGGCAGGAGCTGGAAAAGGCGGAGCACTCCATCTATCTGGAGTATTTCATCATCGCCGAGGGCGAGGTCTGGCAGAGCATCCTGGATATCCTGCTGGACAAGGCCGCCCAGGGGGTGGACGTGCGGCTGATCTACGACGACTTTGGCTGCATCCGCCGGGTGGGCACCCACTATGACCGGGAGCTCACCGCCCTGGGCATCCGCGCCGTGGCCTTCAACCGCTTTGTGCCCATGCTGAACTCCCGGCTGAACAACCGGGACCACCGCAAGTTTATGATCATTGACGGCAAAACCGCCTTTACCGGCGGGGTCAACCTGGCCGACGAGTATGCCAACCGGGGGGAGCGCCCCTTCGGCCACTGGAAGGACTGCTCCATCCTCCTGCGGGGGGACGCGGTGCGGTCTATGACGGTGATGTTTTTGTCCATGTGGAACAATCTCACCGAGGAGCGGCGGGTGGACCCCCCGGTGGAGCAGCCCTATCTGCCCCAGGCCGCGGGCTACGTCCAGCCCTATGTGGACACCCCCCTGGACTATGAGGCCGTGGGCCGCACGGTGTTCTCCAACATGATCACCCGGGCCCACCGCCGGGTCTGGATCATGACCCCCTACCTGGTCATTGACGAGGGCATGGCCGAAACCCTGACCAACGCCGCCAAGGCCGGCATCGACGTGCGGATCATCACCCCCGGCATCCCGGATAAGGCCTACGTCTACGAGATGACCCGGGCCAACTACCCCGCCCTGCTCCGGGGCAAGGTGCGGATCTTTGAGTACACCCCCGGCTTTGTCCACTCCAAGCTCTTCCTGGCCGACGACGCGGTGGCCTCGGTGGGCACGGTGAACCTGGATTTCCGCAGCCTGTACCTCCACTTTGAGGACGGGGTCTGGCTGTACCGGGCCGGCTGCCTGGAGCAGATCCGGGCGGATTTTGAACAGACCTTCCCCGCCTGCCGGGAGATCACCCCGGCCGACTGCCGGGTCAGCCTGCCCCGCCGCTTCTACCGGGCGGTGCTCCGGCTGCTGAGCCCCCTGATGTAAGCTGCGCGCTGTCGTTTCACCCAACGTTTATCTGATAAGGAGGAACCCCCATGAAGAAACTGCTCAAACGGATCTTCAAGCTGATCGCCCTGGTGCTGGTGCTGGTGTTGGTGGCGGTGGTGGGCCTGTTTGCCTACCTGACCGTCACGGAATACCGCCCCGCCGACGTGGAGACCCTGGAGATCGACGCCCCCGAGGCCCCTGTGTTTGACAAAAACAGCTTTACCGTCCTGTCCCTGAACACCGGCTACTGCGCCCTGGATGCCTCCAGCGACTTTTTCATGGACGGCGGCACCGACGTGCGGCCGGACAGCGCAGACCAGATTCTCGCCAACCGGGAGGCCCTGGAAAAGCTGGTGCTCACCTCCGGGGCGGACTTCACCCTCCTGCAGGAGGTGGACTCCGGCTCTCACCGCAGCTACAACGTAGATGAAGTGGCCCTGTTCCGCCAGTCTCTGGGCCGGCCCTCGGCCTACGCCTTGAACTACAGCTGCGATTACGTGCCCTTCCCCTGGCCGCCCCTGGGCAAGGTCCACTCCGGCCTGCTCACGGTGAGCGACTACCGGGTGGATGAGGCCCAGCGGGTCAGCCTGCCCTGTCCCTTCTCCTGGCCGGTGTCCACCGCCAATCTCAAGCGGTGCCTGCTGGTCAGCCGGGTGCCCATTGATGGCACCGACAAGTCCCTGGTGCTGGTGAATCTCCACCTGGAGGCCTATGACGACGGCGAGGGCAAGATTGCCCAGACCAACCAGCTGCTGGAGCTGCTGCGGCAGGAGTACGCCCAGGGCAACTATGTGGTGGCCGGCGGCGACTGGAACCAGATTTTCCCCGGCGGGCTGGAGGCCTATCCCAACGAGCACCCGGAGCTGTGGACCCCCGGCCTGCTGCAAAACGAGGACCTGGACCCCGGCTGGGCCTATGCCTATGACCTGACCACCCCCACCTGCCGGCTGCTGAACCAGCCCTACGATCCCGCCGACACCGCCAACACCCAGTATTACGTCATTGACGGCTTTTTGGTCTCCCCCAATCTGCAGGTCATTGACGCCCACACCGTGGACGCCGGCTTTGCCAACACCGACCACAACCCGGTGCTGCTGACCCTCCGGCTGGGAGGAGCAGAATGAGGCGCCTGCTGCCGGTGCTGGCCCTGCTGGTGCTGCTGGCGGGCTGCGACCTGAAAAATCGGGAGAGCTCTGCGCATTTCATCCCCTCCGGGCCCCGGCCCACCCAGGCGGCGGAGACCCAGGCCACCCAGACGCCCGCCCCGCCCCAGGTGACCGCCCTGCCCAGCCAGGCGGGGGGCGCGGTGAAGACCGTGCTGGACCAATCCGGCACCTACGCCTACGCAGACCAGACCCTGGCCTACCGGTACCGCCTGCCCTACATCGATCTGCCCGGGGCCTGGGCCATGGCCTGCAACCGGGAGATTGACGACCGGTTCCTCACCCCGGCCCAGACTGCCCTGGCGGACATGGAGGCCTATCAGCCTGTGGACCTGCAGACCGTGGACTACACCGCGGACGTCCAGGGGCCCATCCTGACCCTGCGGCTGTACAGCCGCACCGCCGGGGGCGGCACCGCCAGCGCGGTGTACTCCGTCCTGCTGGCGGACGGCACCAAGGTGCCCGGGCAGACCTTCCTGGACCAGGCGGGGCTGAGCCGGGAGGAGCTGACCCGCCGGGCCATGGCCGCGGCGGAGCAGTGGTATGCCGCCGCCTACGGCAGCATGGAGCAGCAGAGCCCTGTGAACTACCGGGACAACCTGGACCGCACCCTGGACCCCTCCGCCTTTACCGAGGAGCTGCCCATGTATCTCACCGAGGACGGCCGTCTCACGGTGATTGCCACGGTGTACGATCTCAGCGGCGCCCCCCGGGCGGTGGAGCTGGTGCTGGGCGAATAGCCCATGGGCCCGGAGCCGGTGTACAAACCCATTGACAGCATCCATGCATGTAGTGTATAATCCAATTGGCAACAATTGCGCAACAGGAGGTTTTTTACCATGAGCTTTGCCCTTCGTCCCTATCGGGCGCCTGACTTTGATCAGCCCCAATTCCGCAATGCGCCGGACGCCAAATTCGTTGTGGTGGACCGGGATTTCTACGCCCCCGAGGGCTACCATGCCACCGCCATCTTCCCCGAATATTTTAAGGTCAACGGCCAGTGGCAGCTGGCCCCGGAAAGCCGTATGGACTGCGTCGCCGTGCTGGAGCCCGACGGCCACATCTCTGTGAAGGAATTCCGCAACCTGCACAAGGGCGATGCCATCTGCGTGGGCCGCACCGAGGACGGCTCCGAGGGCATTTACGTCCACATGACCGGCTTCCAGGATCCCAAAGAGGGCGGCGATGCCTTCGCCTTCCGCCAGGGCCGCAGCCGGGAAACCGCCTTCTCTGTGGATTACGACAATCTCTATGAGCTGCTCCGCCATGAAAAGGACCACGGCAACATCGTCTGGGTCATGGGCCCCGCCTTTGCCTTTGACGCCGACGCCAGAAGGGCCTTCGGCAACCTGATTGCCAACGGCTATTGCCACGCCCTGCTGGCCGGCAACGCCCTGGCCACCCACGACCTGGAGGGCGCCTACAAGAAAACCGCCCTGGGCCAGGACATCTACACCCAGCAGACCATGCACAACGGCCACTACAACCACATTGACACCATCAACCGGGTCCGCTACTACGGCTCCATCCCCAAGTTTATTGAGGCCGAGGGCATCGACAACGGCATCATCTACAACTGCGTCAAGAAGAACGTCCCCATGGTGCTCTGCGGCTCCATCCGGGACGACGGCCCCCTGCCCGAGGTCTGGGGCGACGTCTACCAGGGCCAGAACGCCATGCGCGACTGCATCCGCAAGGCCACCACGGTGATCACCATGGCCACCACCCT
>CAMOKD010000085.1:0-6680 GCA_946617435.1 uncultured Clostridia bacterium
TCTCCATCACACACATACCGCTGCCGCGGTAGTTCATCATTTCGTCCCGGATCTCCTCCAGAACGGGCTCCGGCATGGTAGCGGGGCCGGCAGAGAAATTATAGGTGCGACCGTACTTCATAAATTGTACCTCCTGATTATCGGTCATGTTCGGAGGGACTCGTGCCTCTCCAACTCGTATTGTACTACCCTTTCGCCAAATAATCAACCGGTATTCTAAAAATTTTTGTGAAATTCAGAAAAATTTTTTGTTTTAGGGTGGCCCCAAAAAAATCTTGCACAATTGGGCAAATTTGAAACTGTGAAGAATGCCGAAAGCCCGTCTCCGGGGGGGAGACGGGCTTTGTTTTACAGGGCTGCAGGCGGGGTTTGCACAGGGGCAGCTTCGGCTGCCGGGACCCTTCTGCGCCGAGTGAGGATCAGAATCAGAACCACTGCCCCGGCGGCAGGAAGCAGATACAGCAGCCCCAGCAGGTTGACCCCGCCCAGATGGCCGCGGCGGGCGTGCCGCACCAGCTTGTCCACGTCCCCCACCATGGAGAGCGCAGCGTTCAGCAGGGCGGTGGCCGCAATGGACACAATGCCGATCCACTTGATCAGAGTGACGGGCCAGCAGCGCAGGGCGGTGTTCCACTGCCGGGCGGGGATGGAAAGGCTGCCCTGCAGCACCCAGTGCCGCCGCAGCACCAGGGCCAGCACCAGGCCCACCAGGGCCAGGGCTCCCACCGTGATGAGATACCAGGGATCAAAGCCGTCGCCCCAGATCAGGCAGCCTACCTCTTCCAGGGTGGCGATGGTGTTGATCATAAAGTGCAGGCCCATGGTATAGCGGATCTCGCCGGTGCGCAGATAGACGCGGGCAAAGAGCAGGCCCAGCAGGAAGGCCAGGAAGAACTGGCCGGCGTTGAGATGGGCAATGCCGAACAGCAGGGCCGAGGTCAGCACCGCCACAGACTCGCCGTAGTCCCGGACCCGGTCCAGGACGATCTTGCGGAAAATCAGCTCCTCAAACACAGGGGCCACCACAATGGCCACCAGCCACATGGGAACGGAGTTCCACCCCAGCTCCATCGACTGGGGATCGGGCACCACCAGGGACGGGAAGTTGCCCACCAGCACGCCGATCATCCACAGGCCCATGGACACCGCCGCGCACAGCAGGAAGCCCCCTGCCCCCAGGGCGCGGCGCTCCGGCGCAGCGGCGGGCAGACGCTTGCGGATGGACTTGGCCACCAGCAGCCCCACCAGCAGCGCGCCCAGGTAGCCCAGGGCGTAAGCAATGGTGATGACAAGGACCATGGGGCTGTCCGCCAGGGATTCCATCAGGGCCTCCGGCCCCCGGAGGGCCTCAGGGCCCAGGCTGGAGAGACTGGTCACACCCAGAATCATCCCCACCAGCACCACCAGCACGCTGGCCAGCTGAGAATGGATGGCATAGACCACCAGGGTGTGCAGGCTTGTGAGCCGGTAGGCCCGGCCCATGGGATCGTCCTTCTTTTTCTGCACGGGGGCAGGCGGATTCCAGCCCTGGGGCGGCTGGGTCCAGGGCTGCACCGGCGGCGCCCAGGGCTGGGGCGGCTGGGTGTAGCCGTAGGGCGGCATATAGGGCTGGCCCGGCTGGGCATACCCATAGAACTGCCCGGGCTGGGGATTGCCGTAGACCGGTCCGGCCTGGGGGTACCCATAGTACTGGCCCGGCTGGACGTACACCGGCTGGACAGCGGGCTCCGGCTGGGGGGCCGGCGGGGCGTCAAACTGTTGGGCAGGGCCCACCTGGGAGGCCGGGGCATAGAAGCCGGCCATAGACTCCCCTGCTGCCGGGGCCGGTGCAGGCTGCTCCGGCGCAGACTGCTCGGGCGCTGCCAGCGGAATGGGGGCGGCGCCGGGGGTCGGGGGCGTGAGCACCTCGGTGGCGCCGAAAAGCTCCGGTTCTGCCCCGGCAGCTGCAGGGGCGGCCGCTGCAGGGGCAGCGGGCTGGGGGATCAGCTCCGGCACCTCCGCCGGGGCAGCAGGCTCCGGCGTGTCGGCCGGGGCAGCGGCCCGGGCCCCGGGCAGGGACTGGCCGCAGTACATACAAAATCGCCCCATGGATGGCAGGGGCTGGCCGCAGTGTGGACAAAACATGATCGTTCCTCGCTTTCCGCCGGCGGCTGCGCCGTCAGCTGACCACATGGATTGGGTGCCCCTCCGCAAAAGCCCGGAGATTGTCCTCCGCAATGGAGAGCAGGCGGCGCCGGGTCTCCTGGGGGGCCCAGGCGATGTGAGGGGTGAGATACACATTGGGGGCGCTGAGCAGGGGGTTGTCCGCTGCAATGGGCTCGGCGGAGACCACGTCAGCCCCCAGGGCCCGGAGCTTGCCCCGGGCCAGGGCCTCGGCCACGTCGGACTCGCACAGCAGGCCGCCCCGGGCGGTGTTCAGCAAAATGGCCCCGTCCTTCATTTTGGCGATGGTCTGCCGGCAGATCAGGCCGGCGTTCTCCGCCGTAAGGGGGCAGTGCAGAGACAGCACGTCCGACCGGGCCAAAAGGGTATCCAGGTCTGTAAAGGTGACGTGTTCGGTCCGGTCAGGGTGGCGGGTATACACCAGCACCTGCATCCCCAGGGCGGCCATCACCCCGGCCACTGCCCTGCCGATGCGGCCGAAGCCCACGATGCCGAAGGTCTTGCCCGCCAGCTCCGTCAGCGGCGCCAGGGTAAAGCTGAAATCCGGGCTGCGGGTCCAGGCGCCCTCCCGGCAGGCTTGGCTGTGCAGCCCCACCTGGGAGCAGATCTCCAGCAGCAGGGCGGTGGTCAGCTGGGCCACGGCCTGGGTGGAGTAGGCCGGGATGTTGGTAACGGTAATTCCCAGCGCCCGGGCGGCCTCCACGTCGACAATGTTGTAGCCGGTGGCCAGCACCCCGATCATCTTCAGCTCCGGCAGGGCCTCCATGGTCTGCCGGGTGAAGGGGGTTTTGTTGGTAAAGGCCACCTGGCAGCCCCGGGTGCGGGGCACAATCAGGGTCTCGGGGGTGCGGTCATAGACCGTGAGCTCGCCGAAGGCGGCAATGCCGTCCCAGCTCAGATCTCCGGGGTTGGCGCACTTGGCGTCCAGAATCACAATTTTCATAGCCCTTACCTCACCAGAATTTTTTTGCCGCACGGTGCTGCACCGTGACGTACCAGAGAAAGGCCCCTACCCCGATGCCGGGGATCAGCCCGTAGTTGATCCAGTCGGGCACGGTGACCCAGGTGGTGAAGCGCAGCACCAGAGTAGCCAGGCCCATCAGCAGGCAGATCACCCCCAGCACCCACAGCCGGGGCACAATGAAGAGGATAAAGCCGACCACGTCCTGGCACAGCTCCGGCTTACAGTTGCCGGGGTAGAGATAGCGGTTGTCAATAAGCTGACACTCCCGCTGGATGCGGAAGGCGCAGTATGCTGCGTTGCCCCCGGCCCAGAGCAGCATGGCCGCCATAATCAGGTCGAAGAGCAGCAGGGAATCTTGCATAGGGGATCCCTCCCTGTTGAGATTTGCTGTTATTATACTATTTTCTCCGGAGAAATGCAACAAAAAGGCTTGTCTTGCAGGAAATTTCCGGGTATAATACGCCAAGAACCAACAGGAGGTGCCCTATGTCTGACGTCATTGCCGCAATATCCACCGCCCTTGCCCCCTCTGCCGTGGGGATCCTGCGGCTGTCCGGCCAGGGCTGCGCCCAGGTGGCAGAGCAGGTTTTCCGGCTGAAAAACGGAAAGCGGCTCAGCCAGGCCCCCGACCGCACCCTGCTGCTGGGCACCCTGTACGACACCCAAGGCCGGATTTTGGACCAGGCCCTGGCAGTTTACACCCGGGCCCCCCACACCTATACCGGCGAGGACACCCTGGAGCTCCAGTGCCACGGCTCCCCTGCCGTGCTGACGGCGGGGCTTTCCGCCCTGCTGCGGGCCGGCGCCCGGCAGGCCGGGCCCGGAGAGTTCACCAAGCGGGCCTTTTTGAACGGCAAGCTGGATCTCACCGGGGCGGAAGCGGTGATCGATCTGATTGAAGCCCAGAGCGCTGACATGGCAGCCAACGCCGCCGCCCAGGTGGGCGGGGCCCTGGCCGCCCGGATCGATCCCATCTATGAGGGGCTTGCCGACATCTGCAGCCACTACCACGCGGTGCTGGACTACCCGGACGAGGACATCCCCGACTTTGCCCTGGAGGACTTCCGCCAGGCGCTGAGCCGGGACGTGAAGGCGCTGACCCGGTTATACGACACCTGTGAGCGGGGCCGGATTCTCAAATCCGGGGCCAGGATCGTGCTGCTGGGCCGGCCCAACGCAGGCAAGTCCAGCCTGCTCAACGCCCTGGCGGGATATGAGCGGGTCATTGTGACGGACATCCCCGGCACCACCCGGGACACTGTGGAGGAAACCGTCCGCTTTGGCAAGGTTCTGGCCCGGCTGGTAGACACTGCCGGCATCCGGGACGCCGGAGACCGGATTGAGGCCATGGGGGTGGAGCGCTCCAGGGTGGCGGCCAAGGGCGCGGACCTGGCAATCTTTGTGTGCGACGCCGCCCAGCCCCTGACCGAGGAGGACCGCGCCGCCATGGACAGCGCCGGTCTTGCCAAATACGCTGTGGCCGTGCTGAACAAGAGCGACCTGCCCCAGCGGGTGTTCCGGGTGGAGCTGCCCTTTGAGGAGGTCTTCTCCCTGTCTGCCAAGGACGGCACCGGGCTGGAGGCCCTGTCCGCCTTTATCCAGCGGCGGTTTGCCACGGATCTGCCCTGTGACGGCGGGATTCTCACCAACACCCGCCAGGCGGAGGCCGTGTACCGGGCCAGGTCTGCCCTGCTCCGGGCCCTGGGGGCCATGGACCGGGGCGTCACCCCCGATGCGGTGCTGCTGGAGCTGGAGGAGGCCATGACCGCCCTGGGCGAGCTGACCGGACGCACCGTCCGGGAGGACATCACCGCCCGGATCTTTGAACGCTTTTGCGTGGGAAAATAGGAGTTTTGCGCATATGATTGCTTATCTGGATAATTCCGCCACCACCCGGCCCTGCGACCAGGCCGTACAGGCCGTGGCCCGGGCCATGACCGACTGCTGGGGCAACCCCAGCGCCCTGCACAACCTGGGCATTGAGGCCCAGCGGGCCCTCCACGGGGCACGGCTCCAGGTGGCCCAGGCCCTGGGGGCCGACCCGGACCGGGTGTTTTTCACCGCCGGGGGCACCGAGGCCGACAACTGGGCCATCTTCTCCGCCGCCCGGCGGATGGCCAAGCGGGGCAGGCACATCGTCACCACCCAAATTGAGCACCACGCCGTGCTGGAGCCCATGGCCCGGCTGGAGGCGGAGGGCTTTGAGATCACCCGCCTGGCCCCGGACGCCCGGGGGTGCATCCCGCCGGAGACCCTGGCCGCGGCCCTGCGGAAGGACACCGTGCTGGTGAGCGTGATGATGGTAAACAACGAGGTGGGCTCGGTGATGGACATTGCCGCCATGGTGCGGCTGACCCGCCGCCTTGCCCCCAACGCCCTGTTCCACACCGACTGCGTCCAGGCCTTTTTAAAGCTCCCCTTCCGGGCCGACCGGCTGGGGGCGGATCTGATCTCCGTCAGCGGCCACAAGGTCCACGGGCCCAAGGGGGTGGGCGCCCTGTACGTCCGCAAGGGGCTGCCCCTGCCCGCCTTTGTGCTGGGCGGCGGCCAGGAGAGCGGAATGCGGTCCGGCACCGAGGCCATGCCGGCCATTTTGGGCTTTGGCGCCGCCTGCGCCGCGGCCGCCCCCACCCTGCGGCAGGATGCTGCCGCCGAGCGGGCCCTGCTGGACCAGCTGGCCGGGGGGCTGGCCCAGCTGCCCGGGGTGGTGATCAACGGCACGCCCCAGGCCCCCCACATCCTGAGCCTGGCAGTGCCGGGGCTGCGATCCCAGGGGCTGATCAACTGCCTGCAGGACATGGGGATCTACGTCTCCGCCGGCTCCGCCTGTGCCAGGGGCCACCGCTCCCATGTGCTGGAGGCCATGGGCGTGGACCCGGCGGTGATCGACGGGTCCATCCGGGTGAGTCTGAGCCGGTTTACCACCCGGGAAGAGATTGCCCTGTTCCTGGACGCCCTGCCCAAGGCTGTGGCCAGGCTGGGATAAGGGCGAAAAATCTCAAAAAATAATGCTTGCAATCAGAAGCAATCTGTGCTAATATATACTACGCTTTGAATGAAAATACCGGCTGCCGTGTGCCGTGAACTACGGCATGATTGGAGGTATCTTATATGCTGAACGTTGCTTTCTACGTCTCCCTGGGTCTGTCCCTGCTGAGCGCTGTGCTGCTCATTGCTGTGGTCCTGCTCCAGTCCGGCAAGTCTGCAGGCCTGTCCGGCGCCATCGCCGGCGGTTCCGACTCCTTCCTGGCCAAGGGCGGCACCAAGACCCTGGATGCCAAGCTGGCAAAGGTAACCAAGTGGATCGGCCTGGCCTTCGTGCTGCTGACCCTGGTCACCGTCATCCTGGCGCAGGTCAAGTATTGATCTGCAAAAAACGCCTCCTCGCTGTGATCGCGGGGAGGCGGTTTTTTTATGCTGTTTTTCCGGTTTTGGAATCCCAAAAGGGCCGGCGCAGAAGCGCCGGCCCTTGGGTTTTATTTGGGAATTACTGCTCTGCCACGGCTCTGCCTTCTGCCACAAAGAAGGCTCTGGCAGAGGTGCCGTAGTTCAT
>CAMOKD010000086.1:0-6611 GCA_946617435.1 uncultured Clostridia bacterium
AGGTGACAGGGCACCGCTATCTCCCCGGCTAGTGCGACCTTGTCACAGGCCGGTACGCTTGTGACAAGCCTATATTATATTGTACACATTTTTGCTGATTTTGCAAGTCTTAATCCAGCTTTGCCTCGATAAAATCAGCCAACTCGCCTACTGTGTTGAGCTTGTCCTCCAGGTCGAGATCCACGCCCAGCTCAGCCTCCAGATCCATCAGCATCTCGACGGTATCCAGAGAATCCAGGTGCAGGCTTTCAAAGGTGGTGTCACGGTCGATCTCCTCAGCGGGGATATCAAGCTCTTTGGACAGATAGGAAATCAGTTTTTCCAGCATAGAATTGCCTCCTGTGGATATTGAAAGATTCTGTACATATGTATCATACGGAATTTTCTTGAATTGTCAAGAGAAACTTTTCCGGAATGCGCAATATACGGCACATACTTAGTTTAAAAAATCTTTCAAGATTCTGGATCTGGAGGGATGACGGAGTTTTCGCAGGGCCTTGGCCTCAATTTGCCGGACCCGCTCCCGGGTAACGTCGAACTCCTTGCCCACCTCCTCCAGGGTGTGCGCCTTGCCGTCCTCCAGGCCGAAGCGCAGACGCAGGACCTTGCATTCTCTGGGACTCAGGGTGGCCATCACCTCCGCCAGCTGTTGGCGAAGCATATTGTAGGAGGCGGATTCCGCGGGCTCGGTGGCCTCGTTGTCCTGGATAAAATCTCCCAGGTGGCTGTCGTCCTCCTCGCCCACAGGGGTCTCCAGCGAGACAGGATCCTGGGCGATTTTCATAACCTCGGCAATCTTATCCTCGGAAAGGCCCAGGCGACCGCTGATCTCCGTCAGAGTGGGCTCCCGGCCCAGCTCTTGAATCAAGGATCTGGAGGTGCGGGAGACACGGTTGATGGTCTCTACCATATGCACAGGAATCCGGATCGTCCGGGCCTGGTCCGCCACCGCCCGGGTGATGGACTGGCGGATCCACCAGGTGGCATAAGTGGAGAATTTATACCCCTTGGTGTAGTCAAACTTCTCCACAGCCTTTAATAGGCCCATATTCCCCTCCTGGATCAGATCCAGCAGCTGCATCCCCCGGCCCAGATAGTGCTTGGCCACAGAGACCACCAGGCGGAGGTTTGCCTCAACCATCCGCTTTTTGGCCTCCTCGTCCCCGTCGGCGATCCGCCTGGCCAGCTCCTGCTCCTCCTCGTTGGTGAGCAAATCGATCTTGCCGATCTCCTTGAGATACATCCGCACGGGGTCCCCCAGATTGGCGTTCTCGTCGTTCAGCTCCTCCTCGGTAAGCTGAAGAGGAACCACCTCCTGGGTGGAGAGGATTTCAGAATCGGTGGGCAGCAGATCCTCCGCCTGCTCGATGATATCTGCCACATCGGAGACGTCAATCTCAATGCCACTCTTCTCCAGCTGGGCGTAGACCTGTTCGGTCATTTTTTCGTCCGCCTCAATGGAATCCAGGGTGTCCAGCAGCTGCTTGGAGGTGACTCTGCCGTTCTTTTTGCCGGTCTCCAGCAGCGATTTGAGCTTTTGATGCACGAGTTCGTTCTGTTCCATCATCTTAACCTCCGTATCCTTTTTGTTCCATGAGCCGTTTGCGCAGGGCCATCAGATCCTCCTGGTCGCCGGACGGGCCGGCTTTCCGCCGTTCCTCCTTGACGATTCTGACACAGTCTGTAAACGCCTGCTCGCTCACAAAGGGTTCTGTATTGCCGGCAATGCCGGACAGATGGGTCAGCTCCTCGGGGGTGAAATCCTCCAGCACCGCAAGGGAGACGTTCAGCCCCTGCTTGTACCTGGCGCGCAGGGCGTCGTATGCCCTGCCCAGCACCGGTGCGGAAAAGTCATTTCCGGTCAGCCCCCCGTCAGCATCGAATAGCCGGGGCTCCTTCAGCACCTGCCGCAGCAGGTCCTCCTCTGCCCGGGCGGAGCGGATGTTTTCGTATCGCAGGCCCTTTACGGCGGGCTGGCTGGTGTAGGCCGGGGTGAGATTCTTCCGTTCCTCCCGGCGGCGCTGCTGCTTTTGGCGGCGGCGCCAGGCCTTTTGAATCTCCATCTGCATGGCCTCCAGGCTGATATTCAGCAGCTTGGCCGCCTTACCGGCATAGAGCTCCCGCTCCACCGCGCTGGGGAAGGTAGAAATCAAGTCCGCCGCCTTGGCGGAGAAGGCCACCCGGTCTTCGTCCTTTTCCAGGTCAAACTCCCGCCGCAGAGTATCCAGCCGGTAGTCCGCTTGGCCGGCCGAGCCCTTGAGCAGTACCTCAAAGGGCTCAGGGCCGAATTTGTGGAGAAATTCGTCTGCGTCCTTGGCGTCCTTGAGCCGGAGGATCCGCACCCGGACGCCGGCCTTCTCAAACATGGTGATTGCCCGCTGGGTGGCATTCTGCCCGGCGGCGTCGTTGTCATAGGTCATGACCACCTGGTCGGTATACTTGCTGATTACATTCACCTGGTCCTCTGTGAGAGCTGTGCCCTGAGAGGCCACCGCACAGTCAAAGCCGAACTGATGGCAGGCAATGGCGTCCATGGGGCCCTCACAGACGATGATAAAGTCCCGCTTGGTGTTTTTGACCAGGTTCATGGCAAAGAGGTATTTCCGCTTGCTGAAGATGACGGTCTCCCGGGGGTTAATGTACTTGGCCTTGTCGTTTTTGTCCAGGGCCCGGCCGGAAAAACCGATGACGTTGCCTCGCAGATCGATCAGCGGAAAGATAATCCGGTTGCGGAACCGGTCAAAGACGTTTTTCTTGCCGTTTTTTTCCGAGCTGCCGGCCAGGTCCGCGGCGATCAGCTCCTCCTCGGTAAAGCCCAGCTGCTTCATGGCCGGGATCAGATTGTGCCAGCCCTCCGGGGCATAGCCGATGCCGAACTTGGTCACCGTGGCCCAATCCAGGCCCCGGCGGTGAAGATAGGCCCTGGCCTCCCGGCCGGTGTCGGCCTTGAGCTGGGCGTGGAAATACCGGGCTGCCTGCTTGCACAGTCTCCACAGGCGCTCCTGTTGTTTGTAGCGGCTTTGGTACTGCTCGTCCTCGGGAACCTCCAGATTCACCCGCTTGGCCAAAAAGCGCACCGCGTCCGGGTAGCTGAGATTCTCGATGTCCATGATAAAGTTGATCACGCCGCCGCCCTTATGGCAGCCGAAGCAGTAGTAAATCTGCTTGGCGGGGGCTACAGAAAAGGAGGCGGTCTTCTCCCCGTGGAAGGGGCACAGACCAAAATAATTCGCCCCGCTGCGCTTTAGCTGGACGTACTGGCCCACCACGTCTTCAATGGGGTTGCGGGCCACCAGCTCGTCGATAAAGGTTGGGGGAAACGCCACAGAGGCACCTCCTTTGGAATTGAGAATTAAGAATTGAAAATTGAGAATTTCGGTGTGCTTTCAATTCTCAGTTTTCAATTACCGAATGGCCCAAGCCGTGGGCACGAAGATTTCTTCAAACTTGTACACCGCGTATTTGTCGGTCATGCCGGCCACATAGTCGCACACCAGCCGGGGAATGCCCTCCAGATCCATCTGTGGGCGGAAGTCGGCAGGCAGCCGCTCCGGGTGCCGGCAGTAATAGCGGTACAGCTCCTGAATGATCAGCTTGGCCTTGGACTCCTCGCCCTTAGCCACAGGGTTGCGGTATACCCGCTCAAACATAAAGCTGCGCAGCTCCAGCATAGAGGCCTCAATGTCAGGAGTCATGGTAATGCTCTGCCCTGTCTCAGAGGAGCGGACCAGATCAGACACCAGGGTGTTGATCCGCTCGGAGTGGGTCAGGCCCAGCTTTTGGGTGACACTGCGGGGCAGATCTTCGTTTTTGAGGATTCCGGCCCGGATGGCGTCGTCAATGTCGTGGTTAATGTAGGCAATCCGATCGGCATAGCGGACAATCTGCCCCTCCAGGGTCTCCGGGATCTCCGGACCGGTGTGGCCCACAATGGCCCGCCGGACCTCATAGGTGAGGTTGAGCCCCATGCCGTCCTTCTCCAGCACATCTACCACCCGCAGGGACTGCTGGTTGTGGTAAAAGGGCTGACCCATGGCCTCGCTGAGCGCCGCCTCCCCCGCGTGCCCAAAGGGGGTGTGGCCCAGATCGTGGCCCATGGCAGCGGCCTCGGTGAGATCCTCGTTGAGCTGCAGGCTGCGGGCAATGGTCCTGGCAATGCGGGAGACCTCTAGGGTGTGGGTCATACGGGTGCGGTAGTGGTCTCCCTCCGGCTGGAGGAAAACCTGGGTTTTGTGCATCAGCCGCCGGAAGGAACGGCTGTGAAGAATCCGGTCTGCATCCCGCTGATAACAGGTGCGGTCATCCCGCTCCGGCTCAGGGCGCAGCCTGCCCCGGGTCTCGGCAGCCTTGGCCGCCCGGAGACTGAGCAGCGTATATTCCGCCTGCTCCTGACGTTCACGAATGGTCATAAAACATCACCTATTTTTTGTATACGCAAAAAAGAGAGGAAACCCTTTATTTTTCCGTGGGAAATGCCCGATATTCCTCCGCCCCGGCTTCACCGCGGACCCGTCCGCTGGTTACGTCGGTAATCCTGTTGAGAAAGGCGGAGGCCGCCGCTTTTGGCAGCATCACATGCATCAGAATTTGTGCGCTGTACTCCGTATCCAGCAGGATGCCGCCGGCGCGCTCGGTTTCCTGGCGCAGACGCTCAAACTCGCTGTAGGGTGCAGGCAGATCAATTCGCTGCCAAACCTGCTTGACCGAGCAGCCCGCGGCCTGTGCCGCATCTCTCGCCGCCCGGCTGTAGGCCCGCACCAGGCCGCCGGTGCCCAGCAGCGTGCCGCCAAAGTACCGGGTGACCACACAGCAGACGTTTTCCAGCTCTCTGCCCCGCAGCACCTCCAACACAGGCATACCGGCTGTGCCGCCGGGCTCTCCGTCGTCAGAAAAGCGGGTGGGCCCGCCGTGGATAATATAGGCGTAGACGTTGTGGGTGGCATCCCAGTGCTTTTGGCGCATGGCCTTGATTCGCTCCAGGGCCTCCTCCTCGGTTTCGGTGACCCAGATCCTGCCGATGAAACGGGATTTCTTTTCCACAAACTCCGCTTCTGCATCCCGGGTGGGGATTTTATAGGCTTCCATCACGTCACCTCATATTGGCGCAGGCGGCCATAGACCGCGTCGTCACATTGGACCTCGATCTGCACGCCCCGGTCCGTATACTCGCATGCCAGGACCTGGGCCTTGGTATGCAGGGCGTCCACCTGGCCCGCCATGGCATAGGGCAGCAGGAACACCGCGTGGTGCAGATGCTTCTCCAGCTCCCGGCCGATGCCGTCCAGCAGCCGATCTATTCCCCTGCCGGTTTTGGCGGAGATGGCAATGTTCCGCTCCCCCACAGGCAGCGCCTCCGGCTGCACCAGGTCGGCCTTGTTATATAGCCGGAGTACCGGCACATCCGGCCGGGCCAGCTGCCCGATCAGCCGGTCCACCACCCGGATATGCTCCTCCCGCTCCGGGTCGGCCGCGTCAATCACGTGCAGCAGCAGATCCGCGTATTCCAGCTCCTCCAGTGTCGCCTTGAAGGCCTCTACCAGGTGGTGGGGGAGCTTTGCGATAAAGCCAACGGTATCTGACAGCAGCACGGACAGGTGGTCGTTGACCTCCAGCTGGCGGGTGGTGGTATCCAGGGTGTCAAACAGCCGGTTGTTGGCCGGGATCCCCGCCCCGGTGAGCCGGTTGAGCAGGGTGGATTTGCCGGCGTTGGTGTAGCCCACAATGGCCACCACGGGAATTTCGTTCTTCACCCGGCGGCGGCGCTCCACTGCGCGGAGCTTGCGCACCTGGGCCAGCTCCGCTTGCAGACGGTCAATCCGGGCGCGGATGTGGCGCCGGTCGGTCTCCAGCTTGGTTTCGCCGGGGCCACGGGTGCCGATACCGCCGCCCAGACGAGACATGGACTTGCCCATCCCCGAGAGCTTGGGCAGCAGATACTGGTACTGTGCCAGCTCTACCTGCAGGCGGCCCTCGGCGGTTTTGGCCCGCTGGGCAAAAATGTCCAGTATCAACGCGCTGCGGTCCAGCACTGTGGCGCCGGTGATATCCTCCAGGGCGCGGATCTGGCTTGGGGACAGGTCGTTGTCAAACACCACCATAGAGGCCTCATGCAGCTGCACCAGCTCGCGGATCTCCTGGGCCTTGCCCTCTCCCACAAAGCTGTGGGGGTCGGGCGCGTGCCGGTTTTGCAGCACCTTTGCCGCACATTCCCCGCCGGCAGTCTGGAGCAGCGCCTCCAGCTCGTCCAGTGAGGCCTCGGTGGCCTGTTCTTCTTTTTTCAGGCTGTCGGCGGCAAGGCCCGCCAGAATCGCCCGTTCAATCTTGTATTCTTCCATGCAACCTCCGTGGGAAAGAAAAAACCCGCACCGAATACAGGTGCGGGCTTAGGCTTTTTACTTCAGGCCGTATTTCTTGTTGAAACGATCAACACGTCCACCGGTGTCAACCAGCTTCTGCTTGCCGGTGTAGAAAGGGTGGCACTTGGAGCAGATTTCAACCTTGATGTCTCTCTTGGTAGAGCCGGTCTCGATGATCTCGCCGCATGCGCATCTGATTGTGGTCTGTTCGTACTTGGGATGGATACCTTCCTTCATTTCAGTTCACCTCTTTCT
>CAMOKD010000087.1:0-6049 GCA_946617435.1 uncultured Clostridia bacterium
GAAAAAATACTGCGCCCTGCTGCCCTGCGGCACGGCCCTGGCCTGCACCTGGAACACCGCCCTGGTGGAGGACCTGTCCGCCAAGGTGGGGGAGGAGATGGTCCACTACGGGGTGGACGTCCAGCTCTCCCCGGGGATGAACCTGCACCGCAACCCCCTCTGCGGCCGGAACTTTGAGTATTTCTCCGAGGACCCCCTCCTCTCCGGCAAGATGGCCGCCGCCACGGTGCGGGGGGTCCAGAGCCAGGGCAGGGCCGCCTGCCCCAAGCACTTTGCCTGCAACAACCAGGAGACCAAGCGCAACACCAACGACTCCCGGGTGTCGGAGCGGGCCCTGCGGGAGCTCTACCTGCGCAACTTTGAGATCGTGGTCAAGGAGGCAAAGCCCCGCACCCTTATGACCAGCTACAACAAGGTCAACGGGGTGTGGAGCCACTACAATTACGACCTGGTCACCACCGTGCTGCGCCGGGAGTGGGGCTATGAGGGCTGCGTCATCACCGACTGGTGGATGCAAAAGGCCAAAAGCCCGGAGTTCCCCCTGCTGCGCAACAACGCCTACCGGGTCCGGGCCCAGGTGGACGTGCTGATGCCCGGGGACATGGGCCACATGGCAAAGACCTACAAGTCCGACGGCACCCTGCTGAAGACCCTGGATCAGCCCGGCGGCATCACCCGGGCGGAGCTGCAGCGCACCGCCGCCAACGTGCTGCGGCTGGTGCTGGCGCTGCGCAATTGAGAATTGAGAACGGAGAATTTCGGAAGGAGACCCGACTTATGAAGCTGCCTGCAAGTGCCGTCAAATCCCCGGAGGTCCGGGCAAAGGAAAAATGGCTGGGCTATCTCATCGGCCCGGCGGGGGCTGTGCTGCTCAACGCGGTGCTGGCCACCTATCTCAACGTCTACTACACCGACGTGCTCAATCTCACCCCCCTCTGGGGCGGCCTGTTTTTGACCGTCTTCCCCATTGTGTCCAAGGTGATCGACGCCATTACCAACGTCATCATGGGCCAGATCATCGACCGCACAAGGACCAAGGAGGGCAAGGCCCGGCCCTGGCTGCTGCTGTCGGCGGTGCTGGTGCCCGTCACGGGCATTCTGCTCTTCACAGTGCCCGAGGGCAGCGACACGGTGAAGGCCCTGTGGGTGATGCTCTCCTACAACCTGTTCTACTCCTTCGCCTACACCATCTTCAACATGAGCCACAACCTGATGGTGCCCCTGTCCACCCGGGACGGCACCGCCCGGGGCGGCCTGTCGGTTTTCAACCAGATCACCACCATTATGATGTCCGGCATCCTGGTGGCCCTGGTGTTCCCCATGGTGGTCATGCCGGCCATCGGGGTGGATAAGTCCAAGTGGATCACCCTGATGTCTGCACTGTCCATCCTGGCCCTGCCCCTGACCCTGCTGGAGTATTTCTTCACCAAGGAGCGGGTCACCGAGGAGGCTGCCGGGGCCCAAAAGGAGGAGCTGTCCTTCGGCCGGCAGCTCAGGCTGCTGTTCTCAGACCGGTACATGGTGCTGATGTACGCCTATTTTCTGATCTACACCGTGGGCGTCACCCTGAAGAACCTGGGCCTGGTGTACTACTGCAACTACGTGCTGGGCACCTACAACGACGGCGTCACCCAGATGCTGGTGTCGGTGATCGGCGGCATCCCCATGGGCATCGGCATTTTTGCGGTGTGGCCCCTGGCAAAGCGGTTTGGCAAGCGGAACGTCACCATGATTGGCTTTGTGCTCTACGCCCTGGGCAGCCTGATTTGCTGGCTGTTCCCCCACAGCCTGGTGGTTGTGCTGGTGGGCCAGTTTATCAAAAACGTCGGCGGCCTGCCCTGCTCCTACGTGTTTATGGCCCTGTTTGCCGACTGCCTGGACCACCTGGAGTGGAAAACCGACAAGCGGATCGACGGCACGGCCATGTCCATCTATAATATTATCGCCGTGGCCATGGTGGGCATCATGACCGGCGTGTTCAACTGGCTGCTGGCCAGGGCCGGATACCTGGCCCCCATCACCGCGGGCTCCGCCGCTGAGGCCGCCGCCGTGATGACGCAAAACGGCTGGGTCTCCCAGATCGCCCTGGATGCCGTCAAGCCCGCCGCCGACGGGGTGCTGACCGTGGCCCTGCAGCAGCCCCAGGCCGTCTATGGGGTCATCAACTTTGCCTTCCTGGGGCTGGAGGTCTTTACCGGCGCTTTGCTGGTGGTGATCCTGAAGTTCCTGGACGTGGAGAAGCATCTCCCCGCCGAGCAGGCCGAGATCAGGGCCAGAAAGGAAGCAAAATGAGAGCCGTCTGTCTGAGAACCGAATATCTGGAAAATCCCCTGGGCATCGATCTCAAGCACCCCCGGCTCATGTGGAACTGCGAGGACGGCACGAAGCAGACCGCCTGGCAGATCGTCACCCCCCGCTGGGACAGCGGCAAGGTGGAGTCAAGCGCCATGTGGGCGGTCTACCCCAGGGGCCTCCATGACCGGGAGCGGGTGTGCTGGAAAATCCGTCTCTGGGACGAGACCGGCGCCCCCGGGGAGTGGAGCGAGGCCTTCTTCGAGCGGGGCATCTCTGTCTGGGAGGCCAAGTGGATCACCGGCAATGATCCGGTGAACAAAAAGCAGCGTTATCCCGTGGACTGCTTCCGCAAGGCGTTCTCTGTATCGAGGCCCGTCGAGAAAGCCCGGCTCTATATCACCGCCTGCGGCCTGTACGAGGCCAGGCTGAGCGGGAAAAAGGTGGGCAGCTTCGTCATGGCCCCGGGCCACACGGACTACCGCAGGCGGGTCCAGTACCAGACCTATGACGTGACAGCCCTGCTCCGGCCCGGCGAAAACGAGCTGACGGTGCAGCTGGCGGACGGCTGGTACCGGGGCTCCTGCGGGGCCTGGGGCCTGAAAAACCAGTACGGCGCCGAGACCAAGCTCCTGGCCCAGCTGGAGCTCACGTATCAGGACGGCAGCCGGGAAACCGTCGGCACCGACGCGACCTGGCAGTGGTCCCACGACGGCCCCATCCGCTTTGCCGACAACCAGGACGGCGAGATTGTAGAGGCCTTCCGCACCCCCACCTACAGGGGCCTTGCCCGGGTGACAAGCCACAGCGTCCGGCCCACCTGCGCCAACAACGTGCCCGTCACCGAGCACGAGACCTTCAAGCCCCGGCTGCTCACCACCCCGGCCGGCAAGACCGTGCTGGACTTCGGCCAGAACATTGCGGGGTACCTGTCCTTCTCTCTGGACGCGAAGCTGGGGCAGCGGATCTTCCTCCGCTTCGGCGAGCTGCTGGATGAGGCGGGGGAGTTCACCCAAAAGAACATCCAGTGCTCCAACAAAAAAATCACGACCCCCCTGCAGCAGGTGGACTACACCTGCGCCGGGGGCCGCAACGACTATAAAACCACCTTTGCGGTCTTCGGCTTTCAGTACGTGCTGGTGGAAACAGACGTTCCCTTCCGCCCCGAGGACTTCACCGCCATTGCGGTCTACTCCGACCTGGAGCGCACCGGCTGGTTTGAATGCTCCAACGACCTGCTCAACCGCTTCTTTGCCGCCACGGTCTGGTCCGCCAAGAACAACCATCTGGACGTGCCCACCGACTGCCCCACCCGGGAGCGCCACGGCTGGACCGGGGACGCCCAAATCTTCGCCGGAACCGCCTCTTACCTCTTCCGCTTCGCCCCCTTTGCCCGCAAGTACGAAAACGACCTGCAGGACGTCCAGCACAAAAACGGCTGCTATCCCCAGATCGCCCCCAAGGGCGGGGTGGACCCCTATATGAACCCCATGGACGGCTCTGCCGGCTGGTCTGACGCCGGGGTGCTGATCCCCTGGGTGATCTACAGCCGGTACGGCGACCGGCGGATTCTGGAGGCGCACTACGACAGCATGCGCCGCTACGCCCTGTACAAGCGGGGCACCCTGGGCAGGTGGTATCCCACCGCCCTGCCCACCGGCGTCGGCCTGTCGGAGCGGAAGAATGTCTCCAACTACGGCCAGTCCTACGGGGAATGGGCGGAGCCCGCCGACGTGAAGCCCTTCGCCGTTTCGGATTTCATCTCTCCCCACCCGGAGGAGACCACGGCGTACATCGTCTATCTGATGCGGCACATGGAGAACATCGCCCGGGTGCTGGACAAGCCCGCCGACGCCGCCCTGTACCGCGAAACCGCCCGGCGGGCCCAAGAGGGCTACCGGGCCCTGGTCCGGACGAAGAAGTTTTCCCTGGATACCGACCGCCAGGCCAAGCTGGTGCGGCCTTTGTACATGGGGCTGCTGGACGAGGCGCAGACGGAATTTGCCCAAAAGCGCCTGCTGACGGCCCTGGACCGCTACGGCTGGCGGCTGGGCACGGGCTTCCTCTCCACCCCGCTGATCCTCTACGTCCTGGCGGATATGGACGTGGAGTATGCCTACCGCCTGCTGGAAAACGAGGAGGTCCCCGGCTGGCTTGCCATGCCCAAGGCCGGGGCCACCACCATCTGGGAGGCCTGGGAGGGCCCCAACTCCAAGACCGGCGGCATCGGCAGCCTGAACCACTATTCCAAAGGCGCGGTGGTGGAGTGGCTCTTTGCCGAAATGTGCGGCATCCATGTGGCGGGGGAGAACCGGTTTGTCCTGGCCCCCAGGCCCGGCGGGCATTTCAGCTGCGCCCGGGCCCGGTATCTCAGCATCTGGGGCCCGGTGGAGAGCCGCTGGGAGAGGCAGGGGGAGGGGTACGTCTACACCTTCTCCGTCCCCGCCAACTGCACCGCCCGGCTCCGTCTGCCGGACGGGCGCACCCAATCCGTGGGCCCCGGTACGCATACGCTGTAACCGGGGAGAATGAATGGGAAAGACGGAATGCTGTAGAAGCTGCAGCCTGGCGCAGAAAAAGCAGGGAGCCGGTGGGGCTCCCTGCTTTTGCCTTATTTCGGCATGGCCCAGGCGCATTGGTCTGCCATGCGCTGCCAAAAGTCCTCTTCGGTGCCGTGTTCAAAGCGGGCGGTGTCCAGCACGACGTACTGCTTTTCCCGGGTCCACAGGATGATCCGGTCGCCAAGGTCAAAGATGGCGCTGATGCTGTCGTAGGGGATTTCGGTCTGTGCCTCCATACCCTCCCGACGGGCGCAGAGGGCGTCCTGGTCAAACAGGACGGTCACCTCCGGGCTGGGGCCGGAGCCGCTTTCCTCATAGCTGCGGATCTGGCGCTTGGCCTGCTTGCCGGGCTGACGCAGGCCCATAAACAGGTACAGGGCGGCGGCGACCAGCAAAAAGCCGGAGAAGGGCCCCACCTCGCCCAGCAGCACGATGAGCAGCACGCCGAAGGCGGCCATCAGGCCGGCCCCCAGGTAAAAGGGCAGCAGATTTTTGCGGAAGATCCGGCCATAGGTCCGGCGCAGGGTTTTTTCGTCCATGACGCAGCGATTGGTGAGGAATTGAGTTGTGCCCATAGTGCATCCTTCTCCGTTTCGGCGGAAACGATTGTGTTCAGTATCCCGAAGCCCGGGTGGTATCAAGAGGATTATACATGATAATCCCGGGAAAGGCAAGGGTCAGTATTCAGTATTCAGTCGTCAGTAGTCAGCGGCCGATAGTCAGCGGCCCGAAAGGCCGGGTCGCCCATACCACCGGGGTTACGGGATACGCAGGCGCCTCTCCGTAGGGGCGGATGCCTTTCATCCGCCCTGAAGGCCGCCCGCTACTACCGGGGTTACGGGATGCGCAGGCGCCTCTCCGTAGGGGCGGATGCCTTTCATCCGCCCTGAAGGTCGCCCACACCGCCGGGCTGCTGATTGTGTACACGCTCTTCCGTAGCGGCCGCTCAGTGAGCGGCCATAAAAGGTCGCCCATACCACCGGGGTTACCGGGAAACGTACATGCCCCCTTCGTAGGGGGCGGCGTATTGATAGATGCCATTTCCCGGAGCATAGCTCCGGCAACCGGCGATAAAATCTCGCAGCCCACCGGGCTGCTCTACTCGACGCCCCGTGCCGCAGTATCGACAACCACCGGGGTCACGAAACACGTACGCACCACCTCCGTAGGGATCGATCATGCCGGCGCAGCCGGAC
>CAMOKD010000088.1:0-5630 GCA_946617435.1 uncultured Clostridia bacterium
CGCAGGTTGACCTCGGGGTTGAAGTTGGTGGCAAAGGCATAGCCGTGGTCGCCGCCGTTGCAGTCCAGAATGTCGATGGTGTCGATCCGGTCAAACTCGTGCTTTTTGGCCCATGCGCAGTAGGCCTGGGTGACGCCGGGGTCAAAGCCGCAGCCCAGCAGGGCGGTGAGACCGGCCTTTTCAAACCGCTCCCGATAGGCCCACTGCCAGGAGTAGTCAAAGTAGGCGGAGAACCCTGCCTCCTTGCAGCGCTTGTCATAGATCTTGCGCCACTCGGGGTCGTCGGTGTTCTCGGGCTCATAGTTGGCAGTGTCCATGTAGTTGACGCCGCAGGCCAGACAGGCGTCCATAATGGTGAGATCCTGATAGGGCAGGGCGATGTTCATGACCAGATCGGGCTGATAGGCCTTGATCAGCTCGATCAGCTCCTCCACCTTGTCGGCATCCACCTGGGCGGTGGTGAGCTTGGTGGAGGTCTTGTCCTTCAGCTCCGCGGCCAGGGCGTCGCATTTGGACTTGGTGCGGCTGGCAATGCAAAGCTCGGTGAAGACCTCCGGCAGCATGCAGCACTTGCGGATGGCCACGTTGGCAACGCCGCCGCAGCCGATGACGAGAACACGGCTCATGTTTAGTTCCTCCTTATTCAAATGAAAATATGAAACTATGAAGATATGAAACTATTGAGGTGTTTTTCAATTCTGCGAATTGAAAAAGAAACATTTATTTTTTGCTGTTCATATTTGCCTTTGCGGTATTAATGGATTTGATCAGTAAGACACGAAGCTCATTGCAGGGAACAGAAAACCGGGAAAAATCAACTTCGGAAATGCAGTCCGCGCCTCGCAGCAGCTCCAGCCAATAGTGGGTTTCGTGGGTCTCCTTCAAGGCAATCTGCAATTTAGAGATGAAATCCGCCTTACTTTGCGCGAAATGAGCTTCCCGAATGTTTGCGCCGATAGAAGTTCCGCTTTTCCCGATCTGATAGGAAGCAACCCGCTCATTCTGATTCTCCAGGCGGTGTGAAAGGCGAAGCATTTCAATGCCAAAGGTGAGGGATAATTCAGCTAATCGGTCCGAACGCATGGAAACCTCCTGAAAAACGAAGCAGGACTATGAAATATGAAATTCCATGGTTCAAATAGCAATTTGAACCATACCACAATAGTTTCATAATTTCATATTTTCATAGTTTCATTTTGATTAACTGGCGAGCAAAGCCAGCAAAAGCTCTCTCAAAACCTTGCACGCCATGGCAGTGCTGACGCCGGAGGGATCCAGCATGGGGGCCAGTTCGTTCAGGTCGGCGGCAACCACGTTGGTTTTTGCCACCGTCAGAATGGCGTTGAGCAGCTGGGGGAAGGTGACGCCGCCGGCCTCGGGGGTGCCGGTGCCCGGGAAGCAGGACGGGTCCAGGCAGTCCAGGTCGATGGTGAAATAGACAGGGGTTTTCGCTTCGGCCAGCTTCCGACAGCATTCCTCCAGGCCGCTGAAGTCGAAGGGGTGCAGCTCGGTGTGGCCTTCGGCAAACTCGAATTCCGCCCGATCCCCGCTGCGGATGCAGAACTGGTGGATGCGCCCGTCGCCTAAAATATCGTGGCAGCGGCGCATCACGCAGGCGTGGCTGAGCTTCGCCCCCAGGTAGTCGTCCCGCAGGTCCGCATGGGCGTCAAAGTGGAGGACGTGCAGGTTGGGGTATTTTTCGGCCACGGCCCGCACGGACCCCAGGGTGACCAGGTGCTCGCCGCCCAGCAGCAGGGGCAGCTTGCCGGCCTCCAGGATCTCCCGGGCCCGGGATTCAATGTCCGCCAGGGCGGATTCGGCGGAGCCGAAGCAGAGCTCCAGGTCTCCGGCGTCAAACACCGGGTAGTCAGTCAGCTCCTTGCGCTGGTAGGGGCTCCAGGTCTCAATGCCGAAGCTCTCGTGGCGCATGGCCGCCGGGCCGAACCGGGCCCCGGGCCGGAAGCTGGTGGTGGAGTCAAAGGGGGCGCCGAAGAGGACGATCCGCGCCGTCTCAAAGGGGGCGTCGCAGCCGATAAAGGTCTCTATGTTGGGCCTCATTTCTCCACCTCCTCCAGCATCCGCTCCAAAAATGCCGGCAGGCAAAAGGCGCCCACATGGAGCCGGGTGGTGTAATACTTGGTCTGCAGATTCAGCTTCTTCCAGCCCTCGGCGTCCAGATCGTTCACCGGGTGGTATTTTTTGCTGGCAAAGCCAAAGGTCCAGTAGCCTGCGGCATAGGTGGGAATATGGGCCTGATATACCCGGCTGATGGGGAAGGTGTTGACGATCCGCTGGTGGGAGCGCTGCATAGCTTCTGCATCATGCTGGTAGAAGGGGCTGCCCTGCTGGTTTACCATAATCCCGTCGGGCCGCAGGGCGTTGTAGCAGATACCGTAGAACTCCCGGGTAAAGTAGCCCTCAGAGGGGCCGAAGGGGTCGGTGGAGTCCACAATGATCAGGTCATATTCCTCGCTGCGCCGGCGGATAAACCGCAGGGCGTTGTCGTAATAGATATGGACCCGGCTGTCGTCCAGACGGGAGGCGTTTTCCGGCAGATAGGCTCTGCAGGCCTTAATGACCTCGGGGTCCATTTCCACCAGGTCGATCCGGCGGATCCGGTCATACCGAGCCAGCTCCTTCACCACGCCGCCGTCGCCGGCGCCGATGACCAGCACGTCGGTGATGCCCTGGTGGACAGCCATGGGCACGTGGGTGATCATCTCGTTGTAGATAAACTCATCCCGTTCGGTGAGCTGGACGTTGCCGTCCAGGGCCAGCACCCGGCCGTACTCCGGGGTGTCAAAGATATCGATGCGCTGGTAGTCGCTTTTCAGCGAAAACAGCTGTTTATTCACCCGGATGGAGTGCTTCACATCCGGCGCGTGAAATTCAGAGAACCAGAGTTCCATGGAGTAACCTCCCATTCATATTGTAGGGACAAGCCGTGCTTGTCCGCGATATTGCACCACCTCGCAGTGATGCCGTAGGGACAAGCCGTGCTTGTCCGGCGTTCGGAACGAACGCGTTTGCCGGAGGCAAACAACGATTACCGACCGGCTACGGGGGATCGCCCTGCGGGCGATTGTTTGCTGCGCAAACCGGACAAGCGCGGCTTGTCCCTACACGCCTTAACAAGGGCTGGCGCAGGGAACGCGGACAAGCACGGCTTGTCCCTACACGCCTTTACAGGGGCTGCCGCAAGGACGGCGGACAAGCGAGGTCTGTCCTCTACATACGTTACGGTTGATAATATCGATCCAAGGCCCATTTTGCAGGATTGTTGTCTATGTATTCCCAAATCTCCCGATAATCCGCTTCGCCGCGGATGATGTGGTCGTGGAAGTGTATCTGCCAGATTTGTTTTCCGAGGCGTTTGGTGACGACGCCCTTTGTCTGCTGGACGATTCTGGAGATAGAGGGCAGCGGGGATTTCCCATCCTGTAAAGCCAGGATCAGATGAACGTGATTCGGCATGATGACAAACTTATCCAGAAGGACGCCGGGATAAGAATTCGGAATGTTCAGGATTGCCTGACGGACAAGTTCTCCCGTTTGGTTCAAAACCATCGCACCCTGCTGAAGCTCGCCGCAGGGCGTGATCCGGCCCAGAATACAGACATGGTTCTCTGTACAGAAGGTTACAAAATAATACCCTGGGATGCTGTAATCATAGGATTCCAGGCGGTTGGCCTTGCGCACCGGACGAACAGCCATCAGTGGTTCCTTTCTCTGCAATCAACGTCGTTTCCTGCCGTAGGGACAAGCCGTGCTTGTCCGCGATATTGTACCGCCTGGCAAATGGAGTGTAGGGACAAGCCGTGCTTGTCCGGCGTTCGGAACGAACGCGTTTGCCGGAGGCAAACAACGATTACCGACCGGCTACGGGGGATCGCCCTGCGGGCGATTGTTTGCTGCGCAAACCGGACAAGCGCGGCTTGTCCCTACATACGGTTACGCCAGCACGTTCAATCTCAGAATATCCGGGTCCTCCGGGCCGGTCATGGAGCAGCCCTTTTCCTTGGCGAACTGGATATAGTCCAGGATGTCCCGGGTGATGCGCTCGCCGGGGGCCAGGATGGGGATGCCGGGGGGATAGCACATCACAAACTCGCTGCACACGCAGCCCTCGCTCTCGTTGAGAGGGACAGATTTCTTCGGGGCGTAGAAGGCCTCCTGGGGGGTGGCCACCACCTCGGGGTCCAGGTATTCGGTGTCCAGCAGACCGGAGCCGTCCCGCTGGTAGCGGCGGCGGATCTCCGCCAGGGCGGACACCAGCCGCTCCAGCTCCTGGGGCCGGTCGCCGATGGACAGGTACGCCAGAATGTTGCCGATGTCACCAAACTCGATCTGAATGTCGTACTCGTCCCGCAGGATGTCGTAGACCTCGATGCCCGCCAGGCCGATGTCCCGGGTGTGGATGGAGAGCTTGGTGGGGTCAAAGTCAAAGATAGAGTCTCCGTTCACCAGCTCCTTGCCAAAGGCGTAATACCCGCCGATGGCGTTGATCTCCTCCCGGGCGTAGTCCGCCATGGTCACCACCTTGGCAAAGATCTCTCTGCCGCGCAGGGCCAGCATCCGGCGGGAGATGTCCAGACTGGACATCAGCAGATAGGAGCCGGAGGTGGTCTGGGTCAGGTTGATAATCTGCCGCACGTGGCCCGGATTCATCCCGGGGCCGGTGAGCAAAAAGCTGGACTGGGTCAGGCTGCCGCCGGACTTGTGCATGGATACCGCGGCCATATCCGCCCCGGCCTCCATGGCGGAGGTGGGCATCCCGGCGCCGAAGTAGAAGTGGGTGCCGTGGGCCTCGTCGGCCAGACAGTACATCCCCGCGTCATGGGCCATGCGCACAATGGCCTTCAGATCCGAGCAGATGCCGTAGTAGGTGGGATTGTTCACCAGCACAGCCACTGCGTCGGGGTGCTCCCGGATGGCCTTGTATACCTGGTCCCGCCGCATCCCCAGGGAGATGCCCAGTCGGTCGTCCACCTCGGGGTTGACATAAACCGGCACCGCGCCGCAGAGCACCAGAGCGTTGATCACCGACCGATGCACGTTCCGGGGCAGAATAATCTTATCGCCCCGCTTGCAGGTGGCAAGCACCATGGTCTGTACAGAGCTGGTGGTGCCGCCCACCATCAAAAAGGCGTGGGCCGCGCCGAAGGCGTCGGCCGCCAGCTCCTCAGCCTCTTTAATTACAGAAACCGGGTGGCAGAGATTGTCCAGCGGCTTCATGGAGTTGACGTCGATGGTGACGCACTTTTCCCCCAAAAAGGCGGTCATTTCCGGGTTGCCCCGGCCGTGCTTGTGGCCGGGCACGTCAAAGGGGACCACCCGCATCTGGCGGAAGGTCTGCAGCGCCTCGTAGATCGGCGCGCGGGTTTGGTCGAGACAGCGTTCATCCATAATAACACCCCACAAAAAAACAGGCTGCCAGTGTGCAACCTGCTTGTGTCATAGTATGATCCGAATACCCCGGGGCCATACGGCCGCCCGGGGGCGTCTTCGGAGATACAGAGTCTAAATAGCATTGAATACTTTTACTACTCTTATTGACCGTTTCACAAGTTGTCCGGTTATAAAGTAACCAACTTATAAAATTTGAGCTTTTAACTCAATCAATAAGGCGG
>CAMOKD010000089.1:0-5556 GCA_946617435.1 uncultured Clostridia bacterium
TGTGGGCATCCGCCCCTACGGGGGCAGCGTGTACACAATCAGCAGCCCCGGTGGTTAAGGCGACCTTCAGGGCGGATGTGGGCATCCGCCCCTACGAAGGGGGCGTGTACGCATCCCGCAGCCCTGTGCCCTAATGACTACTGGCTACTGGCTACTGGCTACTGGCTACTGACTACTAAAATACTCCCCAAAATTAAAAACGAATGTTTGATTTTTCCGCTGATCTGTGGTATACTGGTCCAAAGACCAGGTAAGGAGGGTCCCCCCTATGGCGCGGAAACAGACCAGAGATGCCATCTACCAGTTTTTGATGGAATTTATCCAGGACCACGGCTACGGCCCTACCGTGCGGGAGATCTGCGCCGGCGTGGGGCTGCGGTCCACCGGCACCGTCCACTACCACCTGCGGGAAATGGTCAAATCCGGCCGGATCCTCATGGATGAGAGCAAAAAACGGGCCATCTCCCTGCCCAGCGGCCCCGCTGTGGCCCGGATCCCCGTGGTGGGCACCGTGGCCGCCGGCACCCCCATCCTGGCCGTGGAAAACCTGGAGGGCTACCTGCCCTGGCCCGACGGCGAGGGAATGTTTGCCCTGCGGGTCCAGGGCCAGAGCATGAAAAACGCCGGCATCCTGCCCGGCGACCTGGTGGTGGTCCGGCCCCAGGCCACCGCTGACCCCGGCCAGATCATCGTCGCCCTGCTGGAGGATGAGGCCACCGTAAAGCGCTTTTGGATCGAGGACGGCCACGTGTGGCTCCTGCCCGAAAACGAGGACTTTGACCCCATCGAGGCCGACGAGGCCGTCATTTTGGGCGTGGTGAAGGGCGTGGTGCGGCAGTACTGACCTATGCCGCACCATATCCAATCAGTGTGTGGAAAAGTCTGTGGAATTTGGGGAAAATAACGGTTGCAATTTGCCGCCTTCTGTGATAATATGTAGCAAGCTACATTTATTGAGAGGGCGGTGATTTTATGCTCCCACCGGAGGGCGCCATCGGCCCGCGGATCAAGCGGATCAGCGTCTGCCTGGACCGAATGCGCACCCGGGATTTTGAAGAGCTGGAGCTCACCTCCACCCAGGGCTCTGTGCTGGGCTATCTGGTGCGGATGGGCGACCGGTGCGTCTACCCCGGGGATCTGTGCAAGCGGTTCTCCCTCACCCACCCCACGGTGTCCGGCGTACTGCAGCGGCTGGAGGCCAAGGGCTTCCTGACCTACGGCCAGGACGACGACCGCCGCAAAAAGCGGATTCTCATCACTGACAAGGCCCTGGAATGTCACCAGGAGATCCTGTCCCGCATCGCCCGGAGCGAGGCGCTGCTGACCCAAGGGCTGACCCCGGCCCAGCGGCAGCAGCTGCTGGAGCTGCTGGAGCTGGTGCAGCAAAACATTCAGGCGGCAGGCCAGCTGCCCTGCTGCGAAAAGGAGGAACCCCATGTTTAAAAAGCTGCTGGAAAGCGTGCGGGAGTACAAACGGGATTCCCTGCTCACCCCCCTGTTTATGGTGGGCGAGGTGGGCCTGGAGTGTACCCTGCCCCTGATTACGGCAAAGCTCATCAACTCCATTGAGGCCGGCGGCAACATGCCCCTGGTGCTGCGCTACGCGGCGATCCTGGTGGTAATGGCCATGTGCTCCATGGGCTGCGGCATTCTATCTGGCTGGTTTGCGGCCTCGGGCGCGGCGGGCTTTGCCAAGAACCTGCGCCACGACCTGTTTGCCCGGGTGCAGAGCTTTTCCTTTGCCAACATCGACAAATTTTCCACCTCGTCCCTGGTCACCCGGCTGACCACCGACGTCACCAACGTCCAGATGGCCTATATGATGATCATCCGCACCGCGGTGCGCTCGCCGCTGATGCTGGTGTTTGCGGTGATCATGTCCATCAACATGGGCGGCCCCATCGCCCTGGTGTTTTTGCTGGTGATCCCCATCCTGGCCTTCGGCCTGATCTTCATTGCCAAAAAGGCCATGCCCCTGTTCAAGGCCGTGTTTAAAAAGTATGACAACCTGAACAACTCCGTCCAGGAGAACATCAAGGGGATGCGGGTGGTCAAGAGCTTTGTCCGGGAGGACTACGAGATGCGCAAGTTCGGCCGGGCCTCCGAGGACGTGCGCAACGACTTCACCATGGCGGAAAAGCTGCTGGCCATCAACAACCCCCTGATGCTGCTGGCCATGTACATCTGCATGATCCTCATCCCCTTCCTGTCGGCCAAGGTGATCATCTCCTCCGGCGGGTCGGCCATGCAGGTGGGCGACCTGGCCTCGCTGATCACCTACTCCATGCAGATCCTGATGAGCCTGATGATGCTGTCCATGATCTTTGTGATGATCACCATGGCCGGCGAGGCGGCCCGCCGGATTGTGGAGGTGCTGAACACCGAGCCCTCCCTGTCCAACCCCGAGCACCCCGTCACCCAGGTGAAGGACGGCAGCATCGACTTTGAAAACGTCAGCTTCAAGTACAACCCCGATGCCCAGGCCTTTGCCCTGGCGGACATCAACCTGCACATCGACCCCGGCATGACCGTGGGCATTCTGGGCGGCACGGGCTCCTCCAAGACCACGCTGATCCAGCTGATCTCCCGGCTGTACGACGCCACCCAGGGCACCGTCCGGGTGGGCGGCGTGGACGTGCGGCAGTACGACCTGGAAACCCTGCGCAACCAGGTGGCCGTGGTGCTGCAAAAGAACGTGCTGTTCTCCGGCACGGTGAAGGAAAACCTGCGCTGGGGCGACCCCGACGCCACCGACGAGGAGATGGTCCGCATCTGCAAGCTGGCCCAGGCCCACGAGTTTATCACGGCCCACCCCGACGGGTACGACCGCTACATTGAGCAGGGCGGCGCCAACGTCTCCGGCGGGCAGAAGCAGCGGCTGTGCATTGCCCGGGCCCTGCTGAAAAAGCCCAAGATCCTGATTCTGGACGACTCCACCAGCGCCGTGGACACCCAGACCGACGCGCTGATCCGCAAGGCATTCCGGGAGGAGATCCCCAACACCACCAAGCTGATCATTGCCCAGCGGGTGGCCTCGGTGCAGGATGCGGATCTGATCCTGGTGATGGACGGCGGCCGGATCATCGAGCAGGGCACCCACGCCCAGCTCATGGAGACCAGCAAGATTTACCGGGAGGTCTACACCTCCCAGACGAAGGGAGGCGACCGGGATGGCGAATAAGGCACCTGCCGGCAGAGAGCTGCCCAAGGCCCGCAAGGGGACCCTCCCCCGGGTCATCAAGCTGCTGATGGAGGACTACAAGTGGATGTTCCTGCTGGCCATGCTGTTTATGGCCCTGTACTCCCTGGGCAACATCACCCCCTCCATCTTCATTAAAAACATCACCGATATCATTGTAAACGCCGCCTCCGGCGCCACCTGGGAGCAGGTACGGCCCCGGGTGCTGCAGGTACTGTCAGTCATGATCGGGCTGCTGGCGGCCACCATTGTGTTCTCCTTCCTCTACGCCAGGCTCATGGCCGTGATCACCCAGGGCTTTTTGGACAAGATGCGCAAGCGGATGTTCAACAAGATGCAGAGCCTGCCCATCAAGTACTTTGACGCCCACGGCCACGGCGACATCATGTCCCACTACACCAACGACATTGACACCCTGCGCCAGCTGGTGAGCCAGAGCCTGCCCCGGCTGCTCCAGTCCGGCATTATGCTGGTGGGTATGCTGGGCATCATGCTCTACTACTCCATGAACCTGATGGTGGTGGTGCTGGTGGGCGTGTTCCTCATGACCTTTGCGGTGAAGAACATCGGCGGCAAGTCCGCGGTGAACTTTGTGCGCCAGCAGAAGTCCATCGGCCAGGTGGAGGGCTTTGTGGAAGAGCTGATGAACGGCCAGAAGGTGGTCAAGGTATTCTGCCACGAGCAGGCCAGCCAGGCCGACTTTGACAAGGTCAACCAGCAGCTCTATGAGGACGCCACCAAGGCCACCCGGTTTGCCAACATCCTGGGCCCGGTGATGAACAACATCGGCAACCTGCTGTATGTGCTCATTGCCATTGCCGGCGCCGCCTTTATCACCCTGCGGGTGCCCAACGCCTCCATCAGCGGGCTGATGCAGGGCACCTTCGGCACGGCGCTGGAGCTGTCGGTGGTGATCTCCTTCCTGAACATCGCCAAGCAGTTCACCGGCCAGGTCAACGCCATTGCCCAGCAGTTCAACTCCATCGTCATGGCCCTGGCCGGCGCAGACCGGATCTTCCGGCTGATGGATGAGCCCGCCGAGGCCGACGAGGGCTACGTCACCCTGGTCAACGCCGAGGAGCTGCCCGACGGCACCCTGCGGGAGGCCGACCACCGCACCGGCATCTGGGCCTGGAAGCACCCCCACAAGGCCGAGGGCACCGTCACCTACACCAAGCTGCAGGGCGACGTGCGGATGTTTGACGTGGACTTCGCCTACGTGGAGGGCAAAAAGGTGCTGGAGGACATCACCCTCTGGGCTGAGCCCGGCCAGAAGATCGCCTTTGTGGGCGCCACCGGCGCCGGCAAGACCACCATCACCAACCTGATCAACCGGTTCTACGACATTGAGGACGGCAAGATCCGCTACGACGGAATCAACATCAACAAGATCCGCAAGCCGGATCTGCGCCGGTCCCTGGGCGTGGTGCTGCAGGACGTGAATCTGTTCACCGGCACGGTGATGGACAACATCCGCTACGGCAAGCTGGACGCCACCGACGAGGAGTGCATCCGGGCGGCCAAGCTGGCCAACGCCCACGACTTTATCCGCCGCCTGCCCCAGGGCTATGACACCATGCTCACCTCCAACGGGGCCAACCTGTCCCAGGGCCAGCGGCAGCTGATCTCCATCGCCCGGGCGGCGGTGGCGGATCCCCCGGTGATGATTCTGGACGAGGCCACCTCCTCCATCGACACCCGCACCGAGGCCCTGGTCCAGCAGGGCATGGACGCGCTGATGAAGGGCCGCACGGTGTTTGTCATTGCCCACCGGCTGAGCACGGTGCGCAACTCCGACGCCATTATGGTGCTGGACCACGGCAGGATCATCGAGCGGGGCAGCCACCAGGATCTGATCGCCCAGAAGGGCACCTATTACAAGCTCTACACCGGCGCCTTTGAGCTGGAATAAGCCCAAGGCCGTCGGATGGCGTTGAAGGCTGTCGGCGTCTGTCAGAATTTGTCGACAAGCCGCAGGAGCTTGTCAGAGTTTCTCGAAGCCCGCAGGAGCCTGTCGAATCCTGTCGGAATCGACAGGAGACAGCATCGCACCCCCACACCGCTCTCCCCCCCGGGAGGGCGGTGGTTTTTTACCCGTCCGCCGCAGGGAACCCGAGCGTTCCGGCCGGCCGGGGGAAGGAGAATTGAAAATTGAAAATTGAGAATGGAGAATGGTGGAGTTTTCAAATTGCCATTTGAAAACATTTTGAAAGATGCGGTTGCAGCTTGCACAATCTTCAACCTAGCGGCCGCTCATTGAGCGGCCATAAAAGCCCGCCGATCCCACCGGGGCGGCGGGATGCGCACACGCCCGTAGGGGCGGATGCCCACATCCGCCCGTGCCCAGGCCGCCCGTC
>CAMOKD010000090.1:0-5344 GCA_946617435.1 uncultured Clostridia bacterium
TTGCCCGCAGCGGCTGGAAGCTGGGCCGCTGGCACGACGTCTGCTGGCTGGAAAAGCGGATCGGCGACGAAGCGCCGACCCGCCCTCCGGTTTGCCTGCCGGTCAGCCCCGGGGACGGGGATTGCTGTTGACCGGGCAGCCGCAGCCGCGCTGCGGATAGAATACATCTTTGGGGAACTCCACCCGGGCAAAGAGCTCGCAGGGCTCCTCGGGGCTGCCGGGGTCGTCGCAGCATTCCTTGTCCGGGAAATACCCGTCAAAGCTGGGCAGCAGCAGCTGCGCGCTGCGCTCCAGCCGCACCGTGGAAAACTGCCCCAGGGTGACCAGCATCCGTTTGCCCTCGCCCTCGATGACCAGGGGATCGTCAAACAGGTCCTCAATGGCCTGTGGGATCACCACCACCGGGCCGGGCAGGGGGTTGGCCCCCTGCTCCAAGACCTTTGCGGCCAAAATCATGGGGTCCACCACCTCCACTACGCACTCGGGCTTGTCGCAGGCATAAAGACGGTCTGCCCGCACGCGGTTGTCGCTGCTGGTAAAGACCTTGGCGCAGGTTTCGCCGCCCCGCAGCACCACCCGCTTGGAAAAGCCCGCCAGCCCCTCCAGGGGGGCGGGGCGGGATCTGCCGTTGGATGCCTCGCCCACAATCCGATAGTAAAAGGTCAGATCCGCGGTGTAGCGGCCCCGGTGATAAACAATGGGCTCTACCTCAATGTCCACGTGGAGCAGCTCCGCGGCCCTGGCCCGGGCGGAGGACGCGTTGTCCAGGGTGGCTTGGGATTGGGTGGTCAGATAGCAGCGCAGATCCTCAATGCAGTCCTTGTCGATACAGGCGTCCTCAATCTGCTTGGCATGGACGCTTACCGCCTGATGTATTTCGTGGATGCTTCTGCTCTGGGGTCTTTCCTGATCCGGCATAGCAATACCTCCTCATACAGATTCATACCATCTTATGACCGCCCAGTGGAAATGTTCATCTCCGGGCGGGAATGCCCGGCACTGGCACTTGCACTTTGCCGGGTTTTGTATTATAATATAAAAAATATGCCTGCAGCCGCAATGCCGGCCGACAGGAGAGGGAGGGCCTGCCATGCACAGCCAGGTGCAGACCATGAGCATCAACGGAATTGTGGGCTACCCGGTGACGGTGGAGTGCTTTATCAGCAACGGCCTGCCGGGCTTTGACATTGTGGGTCTGCCCGATGCCCCGGTGCGGGAGGCCAAGGACCGGGTGCGGGCGGCCATCAAGAACTCGGGCTATCGCTTCCCGCCCAGCCGCATCACCCTGAATCTGGCCCCGGCCAACACCAAAAAGACCGGCACCTTCTTTGATCTTCCCATTCTGCTCAGTATTCTCTCCGCCCAAGAGCAGCTTAAGATGCCCGCCGGCGACACCGCGTTTTTGGGGGAGCTCAGTCTGGACGGAAAGCTCCGGCCCGTGCTGGGGGTGCTGCCTATGGCCATCGCCGCGGTGAAGCACGGCTGCCGCACCCTCTACGTCCCGGCGGAAAACGCGCCGGAGGCCACCCTGGCAGAGGGGCTCACAGTAATCCCTGTCCGGGACGTCCGCACCCTGGTGGAGAGCCTGCGCAGCGGCGTGCAGATGCCGGCCCAGCCGGCCTGGGTTCCCACGCCCACCCAGCGGGTCAGCCTGGATTACGCCGACGTAAAGGGCCAGCGCAACGCCAAACGCGCCCTGGAAATTGCGGCAGCCGGCGGCCATAATATTCTGATGGTGGGCCCGCCGGGCTCCGGCAAGAGTATGCTGGCCAAGCGCCTGCCCTCCATTCTGCCCAGGATGACCAAGGAGGAGTCTCTGGAGGTCACCATGCTCCACTCCATTATGGGCCTGGTGGACCGGGAGAATCCTCTGATTTCCCAGCGGCCCTTCCGCAGCCCCCACCACACCATCTCCGCGCCGGGCCTGGTGGGCGGCGGCTCCATCCCAAAGCCCGGAGAAATCTCTCTGGCCCATAGGGGCGTGCTGTTTTTGGATGAGCTGCCCGAGTTCCGTAAGGACACCATGGAGGTGATGCGCCAGCCTCTGGAGGACGGCGTGGTCACCATCTCCCGCACCATTGCCACAGAGACCTATCCCTGTGATTTTATGCTGGTGTGCGCCATGAATCCCTGCCGCTGCGGCTGGTACGGAGACCGCAGCGGACGCTGCACCTGCTCCCAGGCCTCGGTGAACAGCTATCTCAACCGGATCTCCGGGCCGCTGCTGGATCGGATCGATATTATCATTGAGGTACCCGCCCTGGGCTTTGAGGAGCTGCGCTCTACGCTGCCGGCGGAATCCTCGGCGGACATCCGCGCCCGGGTGGATCAGGCCCGGGAGGTGCAGAACCGGCGTTATGCCGGCACCGAAACCCGCAGCAACGCCGGCATGACCCCTGCCCAGATCCGGGAGCAGTGCAGCCTGAGCGACGAGTGCGCCAAGCTGATGCAGGATGCCTTTGACGCCCTGGGGCTCACCGCCCGCAGCTATGACCGGATCTTAAAGGTGGCCAGGACCATCGCGGACCTGGACCACGCAGAACAGATACAGACACACCATCTGGCCGAGGCGGTACAGTACCGCACCTTCCAGATCGGAAACCGATAAAGGAGTCAACCATGAACGAAATTTTTCTTTTAAAGCTGGGTGAGATTGTCCTGAAGGGGGGCAACCGCCATCTGTTTGAAAGCCGCCTGCGCTCTAACGTGACCCGGCGGATGCGGCCCTTCGGCAATTTCAAGGTCAGCATTCTCCAATCCACGGTGTATGTGGAGCCCGCAGATGAAAACTGCGACCTGGAGGGGGCATGGGATGCCTGCCACGCGATTTTCGGCGTGGTGAGTCTCTGTCGGTCCAGACCCTGCGGCAAGAGCCTGGATGAGATCTACCAGGCGGTGCTGGCCTACCTGGGCGACGAGCTTGCCTGCGCAAAATCCTTCAAGGTGGAGTCCAAGCGCTCTGACAAGCGCTTCCCCTTGAATTCCATCCAGATCTCCCAGGACATCGGCGGCCGGCTGGCAGAGGCGTTCCCCCAGGTAGAGGTAGATGTGCACAACCCGGAGTACACCGTTTTTGTAGAGGTTCGGGATTACGCAGCCTATGTCCACGGCCCGGCAGAGCCCGGGGCCGGCGGCCTGCCCACCGGCGTGGGCGGCAGGGCGGCGGTGTTGCTCTCCGGCGGCATTGATTCTCCCGTGGCTGGGTATATGATTGCCAAGCGCGGCGTAGAATTGGAGTGCATCCATTTCTTCTCTTACCCCTATACCTCTGAGCTTGCCAAGGATAAGGTGCTGGAGCTGGCCCGGCGTATGACCCGGTACTGCGGCAGGATGAGCGTGAACATCGTGGGCTTTACGGAGATTCAGGAGGCCATTCGGGACAACTGCCCGGAGGAGTATTTCACCATTATCATGCGCCGGTTTATGATGCGCATTGCCGAGCGGATTGCCCGGGATCACGGCTGTGGCTGTCTGGTCACCGGGGAGAATCTGGGCCAGGTGGCCAGCCAGACCATGGAGGCCATGGCAGTGACCCACGCGGTGGTGAATCTGCCGGTGTTCCATCCCCTCATCGGCATGGACAAGGAAGAGATTGTCACCATTGCCCGGCGGATCGACACCATGGAGACCTCCATCCTGCCCTATGAGGACTGCTGCACCGTCTTTACCCCCAAGCATCCCAAAACCAAGCCCCGTCTCGGCGCGGTGGAACAGGTGGAGAGCCGGCTGGATGTTGAGGCTCTGATCGCCCGGGCCCTGGAGAATACCGAAATCGTCAAAATTCGCTACCAGGGCTGAGTCGACCGGCGCCACACTCTTCCCTGAGGAGGCGACCAGATGAAAACAGCGCAAAAACGGCTGGAGTGGATCCTGTTTCTGCTGTACTTGTGTGTACTGCTTCGAATCACGGTATTTCGCGCCGGCTGCTTTTCCCATGGCTTTTGCAGCGGACGGGTGGAATGGATCCCATTTGTCTACCTGGCTGAGCTGGTGCGGAAGGGCAACTGGGGCTATTTCTGTTATCTGTTTGGGGGCAACCTGATTTGGTTTGTCCCACTGGGTCTGTGGCTGCGGCGGCAGGGGCGGAGCCTTGTCCGGGCGCTGCTTACCGGGGCGGGGCTGTCCCTGTGCATCGAGATGACCCAGTATCTGCTGGGCTCCGGGGTCAGCGAGATGGAGGATCTGATCCTGAACACCCTTGGGGCGTTGGCGGGCTACGGACTCGGCCGGTTTTTGTTTCGAAAAGGGTGAAAAACAGCCCCCGCCGCGGTTCAGACATCGCGGCGGGGGTACCGTATATTATGATCAGATGGGATGATTTCGGATGAACAGAACGCCAAGGGTGTTCCTGCCGCAGTGTGAGGACACTGTGCAGCCGGCCCGGGTGATGTAGATGTTGTCAAACTCTGCCAGGGAGCGGAGCTTTTCCAGGCAGGCCCGGACCACAGCCTCGTCACAGCCGGCGTGGGTGATGAAGATTTTGTCCCGGCGGATGTCGGAGGCGTCACCCACCCGATCGGCGATATAGCGCTGGAGCACGGCGTCAAACTTGCCCCGGTATTTCTGCCCCACAGACATCTTGCCGTCCTTCACGATGATACAGGGCTTCAGGTTCATCAGGTTGGCGCCCAGCATGGCCACAGAGGAGCAGCGCCCGCCCTTGTGCAGGAACTCCAGGCTGTCGATCACGAAGGAGGCGTCCACACAGGGGGCAAGCTCCCGGCAGCGTTGGGCGATCTCAGCGGCATCCAGCCCCTGCTCTCTCAGCTCGCAGGCAGTGAGCACCAAAAGGCCGCCGCCGGTGGAGAGGTTGCGGGTATCCACCACGTGGACGTTTTCAAAGTCCTGGGCAGCGATTACGCTGTTTTGGTAGGTGGAGGACATCTCGGAGCTGATGGTAAAATGCACCACACTGCTGCCGTCCTGGGTGTAGCGGGCAAAGAACTCCGCGCAGTCGCCCGGGTTGGTGGCGGAGGTTTTGGGCAGAGACTTGTTGGCTTTGTAGTTTTCGTATATGATTTCCGGTGTGATATCCACACCGTCGGTGTAGTTCCGGTCGTTCAGCGTGATGCCAAGCCGCATAAGCTTGATGTCGTACCGCTCCAGAAGCTCAGGGCTGAGATCGGTGGTGCTGTCGCTGGTAATGATGACTCGTTTGGGCATATAAGCGCCTCCGTTTTCAGATAAATTCACGCTTATGATACGCCATTACGCCCAAGAAATCAAGAGGGAATTTGCTTTATTTGGGATTTCTTTTCTGCGATGTCAATTGATGTGAACCACTTTCTCGAAAAAAAGATAACGCTTCGATATGGTATCGCATTTGGTGGGCTTTGGAGCCGGA
>CAMOKD010000091.1:0-5315 GCA_946617435.1 uncultured Clostridia bacterium
CAAGCCGCAACCGCATCTTTCAAAATGTTTTCAAATCGCAATTTGAAAACACCACCATTTTCAATTTTCCATTTTCAATTTTCAATTTCTCCTCCCCCCGGGCGGATGTGGGCATCCGCCCCTACGGCGCGCCTCGCCATTCTCAATTCTCAATTCTCAATTTTCAATTCTCCTCCCCTCCTCCCGGGCGGGCTTACATTGGGTCTTGCAATTTCCGGAGAATATGATATAATGATCGGGAATCAAAATGGGCGTCCTTCCCGGGCGCGGGAGGTGTCGCAATGGGCCGGATGATCGCGGTGGTCAATCAAAAGGGCGGTGTGGGCAAAACCACCTCCGCGGTGAATCTCACCGCGGCGCTGCATCAGGCCGGCGCCAGGGTGCTGCTGGTGGACTTCGATCCCCAGGCCAACGCCACCTCCGGCATGGGGGTGGCCCGGAATCCCCGGTACACCACCTATGACCTGCTCATCGGCCGGGCAGAGCTGAGCCAGGTGCTGGTGCACACCCCCTACGGGGACGTGCTGCCCTCCAGCGCTGCCCTGGCCGGGGCCGCCGTGGAGCTCATCGAGCTGGAGCAGCGGGAGTACCGCCTGAAAACCCTGCTTGCCCCCCTGGAGGATGCCTACGACTACGTGTTCATCGACTGTCCACCGTCTTTGGAGCTGCTGACGCTGAACGCCCTGTGCGCCGCCCGGCAGATCCTCATCCCGGTGCAGTGCGAATACTACGCCCTGGAGGGTCTGTCCGATCTCATGGCCACCATGCGGGCCGTGAAGCGCCGGCTGAACCCCCAGCTGTCCATCTTCGGCGTGCTGCTCACCATGTACGACGGCCGCACCAACTTCTCCAACCAGGTGGCCCAGGAGGTGCGCAAGCACTTCCCCGGCAAGGTCTTTGCCACGGCCATTCCCCGGAACGTCCGCCTGGCCGAGGCCCCCAGCTACGGCCAGCCCGTGGGGGAGTACGACAGGCACAGCCGGGGGGCCAAGGCCTACCAGGCCGTGGCCGAGGAGATTCTGCACAAACAAATTTGACCCAAGGAGAGATTCCATGGCGAAGAAGCAATCCGGCCTGGGCCGGGGGCTGGGCGCCCTGCTGGGCGACACCTCCCTGGACCCGGTCGACGTTCCGGTGACCACCCTGCCCCTGCAGAAGGTGGAGCCCAACCCCCTGCAGCCCCGGCAGGATTTTGACCCCGAGGCCCTGCAGACCCTGGCGGATTCCATCCGCCTGCACGGCATGATCCAGCCCCTGACCGTCCGCCAGATGGAGGGGGGCTATTATCAGATCATCGCCGGCGAGCGCCGCTGGCGGGCCGCCCGGCTGGCCGGGCTGGACCAGGTCCCGGTCCACGTGCTGCAGGCCGACGACAAAACCGTGATGGAGCTGGCCCTGGTGGAAAATCTCCAGCGGGAGGATCTGAACCCCATGGAGGAGGCCCAGGGCTACCAGAGCCTGCTGTCAGAGTACGGCCTCACCCAGGAGCAGGCCGCCGAGATGGTGGGCAGGTCCCGGTCCGCGGTGGCCAACGCCCTGCGGCTTTTGAGCCTGTCCCCCGAGCTGGCGGAGCTGGTCCGGCAGGGGACCCTGTCCGCCGGCCACGCCAGGGCCCTGCTCAGTCTGAAAACCGAAAAGCAGCGGCAGCAGGCCGCCCAGCGGATCATCGCCCTGCAGCTGTCGGTCCGCCAGGCCGAGACCCTGTGCCGCAATCTCAACCAGGCCCCCGCCCCCAAGCCCGCCCGGGCCGACGAGGTGGACTACCTGGCCGAGTGTGAAAAGTCCCTGTCCCGGCACCTGAAGCGCAAGGTCCATATTGTACAGGGCAAGCGCAAGGGCCGCTTTGAGCTGGAGTTCTACGGTCTGGACGACCTGAACCGGCTGCTGGATGCCCTGATGACCATAAAGGAGGAACGTTCCCATGAGTGAACCCACTGCAAAGCCCGGGCAGGTGCCGGAGGAGGCTGTCCAGGAGGCAGCTGTCCAGGAGATGGAACAGGCCGAGGCGGCGCTCCGGGAGGCGGCCCAGGCCGAGGCCGAGCTGAAAAAGACGGAGGCTCTGTCCCGCAAGCGCCGCACCGCCCTGGTCGCCTATCTGGCCATTTTGTTTGCCGTGGCATTTTTGCTGGTGGCAGTCTCCATGGTGTTGGAGAACAAAAAGCTGCAAAACTACAATCTGGAGCTGCAGAGCTCCAATGAACAGTCCAGGGCCACCTCCGCCTCTGCCATGCAGAGAGCCGAGGCCCTGCAGAACGAGAACCAGGAGCTCATCGCCTCTCTGGAGGCGCTGCAGGCCGAAAAGGCCGACCTGGAGACCCAGGTCCAGACCCTGGAGACCGAAAACCAGACCCTGGAGGAGAGAGCTCAGACCCTGGACGACCAGAGAAAGGAGCTGACCTCCCAAAAGCGCAAAACCGAAAAGGCCATGGATCTGCTGCTCCAGGCCCTGACCCAGACCGAGGACGAAGAGGCCCTGGCCCAGACCATGGAACAGCTCTCCCAGGTCAAGGACGATCTCACCGAGGCCGGCCTTGCCCTGTACGAGCAGATGACCCAGGAAGAATAAACGAGTGACGAGGTAAGCATATGCTGGATATCAGAAGAATCAAAGAAAATCCCGAGCAGGTCAAGGCCCTGCTCCGGGCCAAGGAAGTGGACTGCGACGGGGCGGTGGACCGGATCCTGGAGCTGGATCAAAAGCGTCGGGAGCTGATCCTCTCCACCGAGACCAAGAAGGCCGAGCAGAACAAGGTCTCCAAGCAGATCCCCATGCTGAAAAAGAAGGGCGAGGACGTGGCCCCCATCTTCAAGCAGATGGCGGAGCTCAAGGCCCAGATCGCCGAAAACGACAAGTCCCTCACGGAGGTCGAGGCCGAATACCGCACCTGGATGCTCAGCCTGCCCAACCTGCCCGATCCGGATCTGAAGCCCGGCGGCAAGGAGAACAACGAGCCCCTGCGCTACTACGGCCAGCCCCATGTGTTCGATTTTACCCCCAAGCACCACGTGGATCTGTGCACCGACCTGGGCCTGATCGACTACGACCGGGGCACCAAGCTGGCGGGCACGGGCTTTTGGATCTACCGGGGCCTGGGCGCCCGGCTGGAGTGGGCCCTGCTGAACTACTTTATGGACTGCCACCTGGCCGACGGCTACGAGATGGTGATTCTGCCCCATATGCTGGAGTACAAGTGCGGCGAAACCGCGGGCCAGTTCCCCAAGTTTGCCGACGAGGTCTACAAGATCTCCAACCCCACCGACGACCGGATGCACTTTATGCTCCCCACGGCGGAGACCGCCCTGGCCTCTCTGCACCGGGATGAGATTCTCACCGAGGCGGAGCTGCCCCATAAGCTCTTCGCCTACACCCCCTGCTTCCGCCGGGAGGCGGGCTCTCACCGGGCCGACGAGCGGGGCATGGTCCGGGGCCATCAGTTCAACAAGATCGAGATGTTCCAGTACACCCTGCCCGAGAAGTCCGACGAGGCCTTTGAGGAGCTGGTCACCAAGGCCGAGAACCTGGTCAAGGGCCTGGGCTTCCACTTCCGCACGGTGAAGCTGGCGGCGGGGGACTGCTCCGCCTCCATGGCCCGGACCTATGACATCGAGATCCAGATTCCCTCCATGAACGGGTACAAAGAGGTCTCCTCCGTGTCCAACGCCCGGGATTATCAGGCCCGGCGGGGCAACATCCGCTTCCGCCGCGAGGCCACGGGCAAGACGGAGTTTGTCCATACGCTGAACGGCTCGGGCCTGGCCACCTCCCGGATCTTCCCGGCCATGGTGGAGCAGAACCAGCGGGCCGACGGCTCCATCGTGGTGCCCGAGGTGCTGCGGAAGTACCTGGGCGGCCTGGAGGTTATTACCAAGGAATAACGGTCCCGCAGGAAGCCGGACCTTATTCGAATAACAGAGAAAGGAGGAAATCAGAAATGGCAAAAGATCCCAAGAAGAAGGGTTTTGTGGGGGAATTCAAAGAATTCATCATGCGCGGCAACGTGCTTGACATGGCCATCGGTGTCATCATTGCCACCGCCTTCGGCGCCATCACCACTTCCCTGATCAACGACGTGCTGATGCCTCTGATCGGTCTGCTGATCGGCGACATCGACCTGAGCAAGCTCAACATTGTGCTGCGTCCCGCAGTTCTGGACGAAGCCGGCGAGGTTGCAAAGGAGGCTGTGACCCTGGGCATTGGTACCTTCATCACCGCCATCATCAACTTCATCCTGATCGCCCTGGTGGTGTTCGCGATTGTGAAGGCGATGAACAAGGCCAAGGAACTGGCGGCCAAGAAGGAAGAGGCCGAGAAGGAGCCCGAGCCCGATCCCGAGCCCTCCGCCGAGGAGAAGCTCCTCACCGAGATCCGCGACCTGCTGAAGCAGAAGAAGTGAACAAGAAAAAAACGGCCGTTTCTGTCGGAAACGGCCGCTTTTTTTTGGATCAATGCAGGAAACGGAAGATTGCTGCAATACGCACCAGCCACCCCCGTAGGGGCGGATGCCCACATCCGCCCTGAAGGTCCCCCACACCACCGGGGTAACGGGATACGCACCAGCCACCCCCGTAGGGGCGGATGCCCACATCCGCCCTGAGGGTCCCCCATACCGCCGGGGTCACGGAAAACGTACGCACCGCTCCGTAGTGGCCGCTGCGACGCGAAGCTAGTGCAGCGGCCATAAAGCCCTCCCACCACCACCGGGGTCACGGGATACGCACACACCTCCCCCGTAGGGGGCGGCGCCCCCGACGCCCCGTACCGCAGTATCGACAACCACCGGGGTTACCGGGAAACGTACCCGCTGCCCCGTAGGGGCGGATGCCCACATCCGCCCTGAAGGTTCCCCAAACCACCGGGGCCCCGGGAAACGCAAACGCCTCTCCGTAGGGGCGGATGCCTTTCATCCGCCCTGAAGGTTCCCCAAACCACCGGGGTAACGGGAAACGCACACGCGCCTCCCCGTAGGGGCAGATGCCCACATCCGCCCTGAAGGTCGCCCACACCATCGGGGCCCCGGGAAACGCACACGCGCCTCCCCGTAGGGGCAGATGCCCACATCCGCCCTGAAGGTCGCCCGCTACCACCGGGGTTGCTGATTGTGTACACGCTCTTCCGTAGCGGCCGCTCAGTGAGCGGCCATAAAAGGTTCCCCCTCCAACCGGGGTAACGGGATTCGCAGGCATTCCCCCCGTAGGGGGCGGCGTCCCCGACGCCCCGTGCCGCAGTATCGAAAACCACCAGGGTTACCGGGAAACGTACCCCCCCGTAGGGATCGATCATGCCGGCGCAGCCGGACGATCGATCCGATCCGCCG
>CAMOKD010000092.1:0-5254 GCA_946617435.1 uncultured Clostridia bacterium
AAAGTTGCAATCAATGGCTTTGGCCGCATCGGTCGTCTGGCTTTCCGTCAGATGTTCGGCGATCCCGACTATGAGATCGTTGCCATCAACGACCTGACCTCTTCCAAGATGCTGGCTCATCTGCTCAAGTACGACTCCACCCAGGGCAACTATGCGCTGACCCATAAGGTTGAGTTCAACGAGGGCGAGGGCGAGGACAACTACATTGTTGTCGACGGCAAGAAGATCGTCATCTACAAGATGCCCAATGCCGCTGATCTGCCCTGGGGCGAGCTGGGTGTTGACGTGGTTCTGGAGTGCACCGGCTTCTACACCAGCAAGGCGAAGGCTCAGGCCCACATCGACGCCGGCGCCAAGAAGGTCGTCATCTCCGCGCCCGCCGGCAAGGACCTGCCCACCATCGTCTACAACGTCAACCACGAGAAGCTGACCAAGGAAGACAACATCATCTCCGCCGCCTCCTGCACCACCAACTGCCTGGCGCCCATGGCCAAGGCCCTGAATGAGTATGCTCCCATCTGCTCCGGCATCATGACCACTGTGCACGCCTACACCGGCGACCAGATGCCTCTGGACGGCCCCCAGAGAAAGGGTGACCTGCGCCGCTCCCGCGCTGCTGCCATCAACATCGTGCCCAACTCCACCGGCGCTGCCAAGGCCATCGGCCTGGTCATCCCCGAGCTGGACGGCAAGCTGATCGGCTCTGCCCAGCGTGTTCCCACCCCCACCGGCTCCACCACCATCCTGATCGCTGTGGTCAAGAAGGCTGACGTCACCGTTGAGGGCATCAACGCCGCCATGAAGGCTGCTGCCAACGAGTCCTTCGGCTACAACGAGGACCAGATCGTCTCCTCCGACATCATCGGCAGCCGCTTCGGCTCCATCTTCGATGCCACCCAGACCATGGTCTCCAAGATCGACGACGACACCTTCCAGGTGCAGGTCGTGTCCTGGTACGACAACGAGAACTCCTACACCAGCCAGATGGTCCGCACCATCAAGCACTTCTCCAACCTGCTGTAAGAGTGCAACAAGCAGGCCCGCGCCGGGTTCCCGGCGCGGGCTTTTTTTGCGGCTGCTTTACAGCCGATTCCTGACAAATCCAGGCGCATTTCGTATCATAGACACATGAAGAACGCAGGCGTGTGCCTGTTTATGCGCTTCTTCGGCGCCGGGGTGGCCCCGGTGCTGATGCAGGACAAGCTGAACACCATCTCCACCCGGGAATCAGCACAAAGCGCAGCGCCCCGGGATCTGAAATACAGATCCCGGGGCGCTGCGCTGTACGCACTCAGGCGCCCAGGTCTACGTGCTGCAGGATGTAGCCGTTGACCTCGGCGGGGGTCATGCCAAGCACCCCCGCAAACTCGTCGTAGAGCAGGCGCTGGGCCTCCCGGAGATAGTTCTCGTCAGAGACGTGGAGGGTCTTCCCCATGGCGCTGCGGCGCTTTTTTTGCCGGTAGAGGGTTTTGATGATTTTGACCAGGTCTACACAGTTGTTGCTGCGCAGCAGCTGGTCAAAGAGCAGCTTGCGCTGCTGGGGGTCCTCCTCCCAGACGGTTTCTACCTCGGGCATCTGACGGATCAGCTCCCGGACCTCTTCCTCGGTGAGCATCGGACGCATTTTGCCCACCAGAGTGGGGTTCTCCACCGGGACGTAAATCACAGAGGCGTTCTGATGCAGCGGACGGAGCACATAGTATCGCTCACGAGTCCGGCCAAAGCGCATGGTGGTGATTTCTTCGATGGTGCAAACGCCGCTGCCGCCGTAGTGAATCCGTTCACCCAGACGATACAAATAGACCGCCTCCTTCTTTGTGTTATATTGCAGATAAATTATACCATAAAAAATCAAAAAAAGAAAGTCAAATTGGGAAAAAATTTCGTTTTCCCCTTGTTATTCTCGCCGGAATCATGTAAACTATAGGGACGAAATCTCAAGAAAAAGGCGGGATCAGAACCATGCAATGGCTGGAGCTTACCATCGAAACCACCTCTGCCGGAATGCCTCTTTTAGAGGCCATGCTCACCCTGAACGGGTACGACAGCTTCCTCACCGAGGACGCAGAGGAGTTTCGTGACTTTTTGGAAAACAATCGGGATTACTGGGACGTGGTGGAGGAGAGTCTGGCCCAGACCATGGCAAGCCTGTCCAGAGTGCGGCTGTACGTGGCCGACGGCCCCCAGGCCATGGAGGAGGTAGCCCGGCTGCGCCAGCTGCTGCAGACCCTGCCCCAGGCCTACCCCGAGGCGGAGCTGGGCAGCCTGCGCCTGGGCATGGAGAGCGTCCGGGATGAGGACTGGGAGAACAACTGGAAGCAGTATTACCAGCCCATCGAAATCGGCCGCCGCCTGCTGGTGGTGCCCCAGTGGCTCCACCCCGACCCCGGGGATCGGATCCCCGTGCTGCTGGACCCGGGCATGATTTTCGGCACCGGCGCCCACGCCTCCACCCAGATGTGTATGCGCCGGCTGGAGGAGGTCATCCGCGGCGGCGAGGAGGTGCTGGACCTGGGCAGCGGCAGCGGGATCCTGTCCATCACCGCCCTGCTGCTGGGGGCCGGCCACGCCACCGGCGTGGACGTAGACCCCAAGGCCGAGGACATCGCCCGGCAGAATGCCGCCATCAACGGCCTGGGGGCGGACCGCTTTACTGCCCGCACCGGCAACGTGATTACCGGCCAGGCGGAGCTGGCGGATCTGTTTGCCCGGCGCTATGACGTGATTACCATGAACATCTTTGCCGACGTGATCATCCCCATGACCCCGGTGCTGCCCCGGTTTATGGGCCCGGACACGGTGGTGATCTTCTCCGGCGTGCTGGAAAACCGCTACCCGGCGGTGAAGGCCGCGGCCGAGGCCGCAGGGCTGCGGGTGACGGGACTGGAAACCATGAACGACTGGTGCTGCTTCACCGCCCAGCTGGCATAGGAGGGCGCACCCTTGCATCTGTTTTACCGTTCCAAAGTGCGGCTGCGCAGGGCAGGCAAGATTGTGCTGCTGGTGCTGGCCGGACTGCTGCTGCTGGTGGTGCTGCTGCTGATCTACCTGCAGCGGTTTGTGGTCTACTCCGCCGAGGGGACCTATCTGGACTTCGGCCGGTCCACCGCCGGCTATGTGCCCCCCCAGACCACCGCCCCCACCCAGCCTGACGGCCAGACCCAGGTGGACATCGTCTACGGCGACCCGGCGGAAAACGAACAGGGCGCCGCGGCCATCAGCGGCTATTACATCGACGCCGATATGCTGCAGGACCCCCAGGCTGTGCTGGAGGCCCTGAAGGCCCTGGACGCCCCCTGCACCGTGATGATCGACCTGAAAACCGGGGACGGCAGCTACTACTACTCCACCGGCATTGACGGCGCCCCCCTGGCGGAGGTGGACGTGGGCGTGGTGGACTCCATTTTGTCCTATCTCAAGTCCGGCGGCTTTACCATGATTGCCCGGGTGGAGACCTTCCGGGATTCTGCCTTTGCCCTGGAGCACCGGGACGCTGCCCTGGCCATTGACGGCGGCGCCCTGTGGGTGGGCGAGGGCGACTACTGGCTGGACCCCGGCAGCAGCGTAACCATGAATTATCTGAAGCAGATTGCCCGGGAGCTGGCCGGCAAGGGCTTTAAAGAAATCGTCTTTGACGAGTTCTACTTCCCGGAGAGCACCGCCATTGTCTACGCCTCCGACCAGAACCGGACCCAGCTGATTGCCTCGGTGGCCCGGGACCTGCTGAACTTCTTTGCCAGCTCCAACATCACCATCTCCTTCGGAAATCCGGCCTCAGACTTCAGCTCCGGCAACAACACCTCCCACATCTTTGTGGACGGGGTGGACGGCTCCGGCGTGGGGGCGACGGTGGGCAGCTTTACCGCCCTGGAGGACCCCGCGGGGCAGATCGTCTTCCTCACCAGCTCAAGAGACACCCGGTTTGACGGGTATCTGCTGCTGCGGCCCCTGCTGTAATCAAACGCCCGGCCCATGGGGCTTTGGCGCATCCGAAGGCTTTGAGCGGCTGCCCCAAGGGGGCAAGGCAACGCAGTCAGGGAGGTGGAAAACCGCCATGTTCGATCTTTCAAAGCTCAGCCCCCGGTATCACGTCCGCTCTATGAATGATTCCGACGCAGATACACTTTTGGAGTTCTGCCTGCAGAACGATCAGTATTATCGGTATTGCGGCAAGCAGCCGTCCAGAGCGCTGATTCTTCACGACCTGCATATCACGCCGCCCAACACCTCCGCAGACGCCAAATACTACGTGGGGTTCTATGAGGGGGAGGCCCTGGTGGCGATCATGGATCTGATCGAAGGCTATCCCGACAGGGACACGGCCTTTCTCGGCTTCTTTATGATGAACCGGCAGCTGCAGGGGCGGCAGATCGGGACGCATATCATCCAGTCGCTGTGCCGGTATTTGAAGGAAGCGGGCCTGAAGCGGGTTCTGCTGGGAATCGACAAGGAGAACCCCCAGTCCAACGCCTTTTGGGCAAAGAACGGCTTTGCCGTGATCCGGGAGGCGGCCCAGGCGGAGGGCGTCATCCTGGTGGCGGAAAAGCGGCTGTGAAAAGCTCCGGTCTGGCGGGACGAAGGCCGACGGAAATGGAAAGCGGAAAATTTCGGTATCGCTTTTCGATCATTTTCATATCTTTTCCATTTTCCATTCTCAACTTTCCATCCCGCCAACGATCCGCCGCGGGGTTCCGAAGGCTGCAGCCGCAAAGCAGAGACACACAAGCGGCTGGCCCCGGGGCAAAAAAAAGAACGCCCGGCCCGAAATGGGCTGAGGCGTTCTTTTTGGTTGGAAAAGAATTAGTTCTCCTTGGCCTTCTTGGCATTGTTGGCGGCGTTCTTGGCGGTCTCCACCAGGGTGCCGAAGGCGGCGGGATCGGCGATGGCCAGCTCGGACAGGGCCTTGCGGTTCATCTCGATGCCGGCCTGCTTCAGGCCATACATAAACCAGCTGTAGTTCATGCCGTAGGGCTTGACAGCCGCGGAGATACGGGTGATCCACAGACGGCGGAAATCTCTCTTCTTCAGCTTACGGCCAACGTAAGCGTAGGTGCCGGACTTCTTGACGGCCTGCTTGGCCATCTTGAAGTGGGTGGACTTGCTGCCCCAGTAGGACTTGGCCAGCTTCAGAACCTTATTTCTTCTCTTGCGCGTCATCATTGCGCCTTTGACTCTTGCCATTTGTATATCCTCCTATCTCTTACTTGTAAGGAATCATCTTTTTGATGGCTTCCTGGTTGGTGACATCGGCGTA
>CAMOKD010000093.1:0-5155 GCA_946617435.1 uncultured Clostridia bacterium
GGCGGATCGGATCGATCGTCCGGCTGCGCCGGCATGATCGATCCCTACGGGGGTTTTGTTCTCCCGGTTCTATGGGTGAAATCCGCGTTTTTCCATGGTGGCGGTGCTGAACTGGATGAGATACACCCGGTTCAGGCCGTATTCTGACGTCACAATAAAGGACCTGGGCAGATCCTCCGCCACGGGGACAATCTCGCCCTCCCGCTCCGCCCGGGTCAGAAACTCCCGGGTCCTTTTTTCGTAGGAGCAGTTGTCCAGGTCAAAGATCCCGATGACGGACTTCTCCCGGATGGCCATGTCATTGCCAATCTGCAGATACATTCCCCTGCGCCACCTTTCCGCCCTCTACCAGCAGGGTCCGGCCGGCAAAGGTCACCCGGTCCGTCTCGCAGCAGGTGATCAGCACCTGGCCCGAGTGGATCCGGTTGAGTACAAAATCCTGCCGGCCCGCGTCCAGCTCAGAGAGCACGTCGTCCAGCAGCAGCACCGGCTCCTCCCCGGTGTCGGCGGTGAAAATATCCCGCTCCGCCAGCTTCAGGCTGATGGCGCAGGTCCGGGTCTGGCCCTGGGAACCAAAGGACTTGACCCCCAGGTCGTTGAGCACCGCTTCAAAATCGTCCTTGTGGGGGCCGGACAGACACTGCATAGACTCCAGCTCCGCCCGGTAGTGGCTCTGCTGGTGGTCCCGCAGCTGCTGGTACACCTGCTGGGCCGGGGCCATGGGGTCCGTCACGGTGGAGACCGTCTTGTACTCCAGCCGCAGCGCCTCCGCCCCGGAGGAGAAGCTGCTGTGGTGCTCCGCCGCCAGGGCGCTGAGCTGGGCCAGATACCTGGCCCGGGTGGTGATGATCACCGCCCCGGTCTGGGCCATGCGCTCGTTATACTCCGGCAGCAGCTCCAGCATATCCGGCCTCTCGTAGCGGTCCTTCAAAGCCGCGGCCTTCTGGGCCAGGAGCCGGCGGTATTCCTCCAGGGCCCGGGCGTACCGGGGCCGCAGCTGGCACAGGGCGTCGTCCAGCAGCCGGCGGCGCTCCGCCGCCCCCTTTTTTAATACCAGCAGATCCTCCGGACAGAACAGCACGGTGTTCAAAACCCCGTCCAGCGCCTCCCGGGAGGGCTTCTTCACCCCGGACAAAAACAGCTGCCGGGGCCGCCGGCCGGCAAACATCACCGCCCGCAGACTCTGGCTGCGGCCGTAGGACTGCACCACGGCCTCCAGCTCTGCAAACTCTGCCCCCAGCCGGATCAGCTCCGCCTCCCTCCGGGTGCGGAAGCCCGCCCCCCGGCTGAGATAGCACACCGCCTCCAGCAGGTTGGTCTTGCCCTGGGCGTTGCGGCCCACAATCAGGTTGACCCCGGGGTCAAAGCTGCAGTCCAGGTCCTCGTAGTTCCGGAAGCCCGCCAAACGCAGGGATTGGATGACCATGTCTCAGCCTTCCGCCGCGGTGACCAGGATCCGGGTCCGGTCCAGCTCCACCCGGTCGCCGGGGCGGAGCTTCTTGCCCCGCATGGTGCAGACCTCGCCGTTGACCAGCACCTGGCCGTTCTGGATGAAGTTTTTGGCCATGCCGCCGCTGGGCACCAGGTCCGCCAGCTTCAGCAGACTTTCTAATTTAATGTAGTCGGTTTCGATGGGCACCTCCCGCTGGGCGGGGGTGACGGCTCTGACTCTTACCTTCATGCCGCGCCTCCGTCATTCCCCGGCCTTCAGCCGGACGGGCAGCACCATGTAGCTGAAATCCTCCTCCGGGGTGCAGGGGGTCATCACAATGGGCGACAGGGGGTTGGACAGCTCCAGCACCACCTCGTCGGTGGGCACGGCCTTCAGGGCGTCCAGCAGATACCGGCAGTTGAAGCCGATTTCCAGATCCCGGCCTGCGCCGGCCAGCCGGCAGCCGTCCTTGGCGCTGGCCACCGTGGTGGTGGTGGAGAACTCCGCCCCGTCCTGGACAAAGCGGCAGCGCACCGGGCTTTTGAACTTTTCGGACACGATGAGCCCCACCCGCTCCAGGGTGGAGGTCAGCTCCGCCACGTTGGCGGTGAGCTTGATGGGGTTGTTCACGGGGATCACCCGCCGCCAGTCCAGGAAGGTGCCGTCAATGAGCCGGCAGACCAGGGTGGCGTCCCCCACGGTAAAGAGCAGGTGCCGGTCGCCCAGGGACAGACGGACCGGGTCCTCCCCGTCGTCCAGAATCTTTTCCAGCTCTTTGAGTGCCGGGGACGGCACCACAAAGCTGGCGTTCTGCTCCGCCGGGGCCAGGAGCGCCGCGCTTTTCCGGGCCAGGCGGAAGCCGTCTACGCCCACCATGGTGGCCTTCTCCCCTTCCAGCTCCATGAGGCAGCCGGTGTGGATGGGCTTGGACATCTCGGTGGACACGGCAAAGATGGTGCCGCCGATGAGCCGGCGCAGCTTGCCCTGCTCCATGACGAACTGCCGCCCGTCCCGCACAGAGGGCAGGTCGGGGTAGTCGTCGGCCTGGTTGGCCATAATGGCAAAGGAGGAGATCCCGCCCTGGATCCGAACCCGGAGCTTTTCGTCCACCTCCACCCGGACCTGGTCGTCGGGGAGCTTGCGGACAATGTCAAAGAACATTCTGGCGGGCATAATGCACTCGCCGGGCTCCCGGATGGCGGCGTCCACCTCTACGGTGATGCCGGTTTCCAGGTTGTAGCCGGTAAGGGCCAGGCGCTCGCCGCCCCGGAGCAGAATGCCCTCAATGGCCGCCAGGCTGGATTTGGGGCTGACGGTCCGCAGCACAATGGAGATGGCGTTGGTCAGCTGGTTCTTGTCACAGGTAAATTTCATAGACTGCCTCCTGTCCGAGGGGCCGGTTTTCCACAGAAAAGAAGAAAAACCAAAACCCTTCTCGCTCTTAGAATAGAAAAGAATAGCTTATTGTAGCAGTAGAAGTCGTAGTAGGAAAAATTTGTGTGGAAAACCGGAATTTTCCTTTGCAGGCCAAGGCCTGAGACTCCACAGCCCTTTGTGGAAAACCAAGGGGCTTTCCACCGGCCTGTGGAGAAAAAAGAAGAAACCTTAATGCTCCACACCGGTCCATCCACAATCCACAGCCGGCTGTGGAGATTACAGCTTGCTGTTGATGTTGGCGGTGATGTCCCGGATGTTCTCCTCCAGGGTCCGGTCCTTGGCGGCCAGCAGAGACTCCACCTTTTGCAGGGAGCTGAGCACCGTGGTGTGATCCCGGCCGAACTCCCGGCCGATGTCCTTCAGCGACAGGTTGGTCAGGGTGCGGATCAGGTACATGGAGATCTGCCGGGGCATGACCACGTTGTTGGACTTCAGCCGGCCCCGGATCACGTTTTCCTCCACGCCGTAGAACCGGGAGACCTCGGAGATAATGAGGGCCGGGGTGGGCAGGCTGTGGGTGTCGTCCCGGAACATATCCTTGATGGCCCTGGACACGTTGGGCAGGTCCAGGGGCATACCGCTCAGGTCGTGGTAGGCCTTGATTTTGTTCACCGTACCCTCCAGGGTGCGGATGTTGTTGGTGATGTTTTGGGCGATGTAGTTGCACACGTCCCCGGGCAGGCGCAGACCCAGGGTGTCGGCCTTGTTTTGAATGATGGCCATGCGGGTCTCGTAGTCGGGGGGGATGATGTCGCAGATCAGGCCGCCCTCAAACCGGGTGCGCAGCCGGTCGGCCAGCAGGGAGATTTCAATGGGGGGCCGGTCGGAGGTGAGGACGATCTGCTTGCCGGCGGCGGACAGGTCGTTGAAGGTGTGGAAGAATTCCTCCTCGGTGGAGGCCTTGCCGCCGATGAACTGGATGTCGTCCATGAGCAGCAGGTCCACGTTCCGGTATTTTTTGCGGAACTCGGCGTTGCGTTTTTCCCGCAGGGCGGTGATCAGCTCGTTGGTGAACTGCTCGGAGTTGACGTAGACGATGTTGAACTCCGGAAATTTCTCCTGCAGGCGGTTGGCGATGGCGTAGAGCAGATGGGTTTTGCCCAGGCCCGAGGGGCCGTAGATAAACAGGGGGTTGTAGGCCCCTGCGGGACTGTCGGTGACGGCCAGGGCGGCGTTATAGGCAAAGCGGTTGGAGGGGCCGACCACAAAGCGGTCAAAGGTGTAGTTGGGGTTGAACCGGGGCTTGCCGGCGGTTTTTTTGGACTGCTGGTAGGCGGCAAGCTCCTCCTCGCACACCACGGTGACGCCCACCTGCTGGTCAAACAGCTCCCGCATGGCGTCCTGGATATAGCCCACGCAGCGGCGCTCGATCACGTCCTTGCAGAACTCGGACGGGGCGTAGATGGTGAGCCAGGTATCGGTCCGCTCGATGAGGTAGGACTGTTCAAACCAGGTGGAGACCATAATGGGGGTGAGCCGTTCTTCCAGATAAGAAATCACCTTGGCCCAGACATAGGCCGAAGAATACATGTCATCTCCTCCTCGTGAAGGCGAAAAATACGCAAATTGATACCTTTTAATTATAGCACAAAATCCCCGTTTTTACAAGCAATTCTGCACAGTTTTTCCAGGAATATTTGTGACAGATGCACGAAGGATTTTGCGTAGGCAGTGGGCGGGAGAATTGAAAATTGAAAATGGAAAATTGAGAATGGCGGAGTTTTCAAATTGCCATTTGAAAACAATTGAAAGATGCGGTTGCGCATTTGCACCCGTAGGGGCGGATGCCCACATCCGCCCGTGCCAAGGCCGCCTGTTCCACCGGGGTAACGGGATACGTACACACCCCATCCGTAGGGGCGGATGCCCACATCCGCCCATGCCCAGGCCGCCCGTCCCACCGGGGGTTCGATTTGGGAAAGCTTCGACCTAGCGGCCGCTCATTGAGCGGCCATACCGCAGTGGGAATCTCGCAACGGGTTTTGTTTTTGCGCGATTTGATTTGTAACGGGAAGGTGTTTGCGGATCCCGCAGCCATGGTGGTATGGGCAGCCTTTTGTGGCCGATCGCTGATCGGCCGCTACGGAGAGGAAGGTACGTATTACGGCAGCCCCACCGGGGTAACGGAATGCGTACACGCCCCGTAGGGAACGCTCATGCCCACGCAGTGGGACGAGCGTTCCGGCCGGCCGGGGGCCGGCTGGTTGTGTGCAGTTCGTACTGCGCAAAACGTTACGATTCCCGGCGGTAGGGGGCGGCGTCTCCGACGCCCCGTGGGAGTCTCCC
>CAMOKD010000094.1:0-4848 GCA_946617435.1 uncultured Clostridia bacterium
TGATGAAGCGGGTGTTCTCCAGCAGCATGACCTCGCCTTCCTTGAGCTCGGCAGCCAGGCGCCGGCTGTCCTCGCCGGCCACGTCCTTGGCCATCTTGACCTGGATGCCCAGCAGCTCGCTCAGACGGTCGGCCACGATCTGCAGGCTGAGCTCGGGCTTGAACTCGCCCTTGGGCTTGCCCATGTGGGAGCAGAGAATGACCTTGGCGCCGTGCTCGCGCAGGTAGTTGATGGTGGGCAGGGCAGCGACGATCCGCTTGTCGCTGGTGATCTTGCCATCCTTGGTGGGGACGTTGAAGTCGCAGCGGCACAGAACCCGCTTGCCCTTGACGTCGATATCCTCTACGGATTTCTTGTTGTAATTCATCGTAAATCCTCCGAAGTAATATTTTGTATCTGCAGGCGCAGATCGGTTACGGTTTCATCTTGCCCCACTGCCGCAAATGGGGAAAGCCCAGCTGACGCAGAGCCTCAAAGCACACCACCGCCACAGAGTTGGACAGGTTCAGGGACCGGGCCTGCTCGATCATGGGGATTTTGAGGCAGCGCTCGGGGTGGGCGTAGAGCAGCTCCTCGGGCAGGCCCTTGGTCTCCCGGCCGAAAAACAGCCAGCTCTCGTCGGTGAAGGCGGCCTCGGTGTAGGCCCGGGGCGCCTTGGTGGAGAGCAGCCACATTTCGTCGATCCGGCAGCGGGCGAACAGGTCCTCCAGGTTTTCGTAGACCCGCACGTCCACCAGGTGCCAGTAGTCCAGGCCGGCCCGCTTGACCTGCTTGTCGGAGATGTCAAAGCCCAGGGGCCTGACCAGATGCAGCCGGCTGCCGGTGGCAGCGCAGGTGCGGGCAATGTTGCCGGTATTCTGTGGAATTTCCGGCTGGACCAGAACGATGTTCAACATGGACGGTGTTTCCTTTGAAATGAGAAAAGATGCGATACCAACGCATATAGTATAACATTTTCCAGGGAAAATCAACCACTTTTTGGAAAAACCGGGAAGTTTTTCCCATTTCTCCGGCACCGGCTCCCCCAGGGCGGGCCGCCGCAGGATTTTCCGCCCCGGAGAAGAAAAAACCGCCCCCTTCCCGGCAAATCACCGGGGAGGGGACGGCGCATTGATTGCAGACGCAGCCTTCAGGCCGGCGGCTTACACCATGCTGGCCTCCCAGCAGGCAGGGGCCTCCAGGCCCAGGAGCTTTACGATGGTGGGCGCCACGTTGGCCAGGCCGTACTTGCCCTCTTTGATCTCATGGCGCGCATCCGGGTCAAAGATGATGAAGGGCACCGGGTTCAGGCTGTGGGCGGTGCGGACGCTGGTCTTGCCCTTCTTGGTCTCGGTCATCTGGTCGGCATTGCCGTGGTCGGCGGTGACGCAGACGATGTAGCCGTACTTGCGGCCGGCTTCGATGATCCGGCCCACGCCCTTGTCCACAGCCTCCATGGCGGTGACCACCGCCTCCATGACGCCGGTGTGGCCCACCATGTCGCCGTTGGGGAAGTTGCAGCGCAGGAACTCAAACTTGTGGGAGGCCATGTTCTCCACCATGCGGTCCGTGATCTCCACCGCCTTCATCACAGGGGCCTGCTCAAAGGGGATGATGTCGGAGGGGATCTCCTCGTAGACCTCCAGGCTCTCGTCCACCTTGCCGGAGCGGTTGCCGTTCCAGAAGTAGGTGACGTGGCCGAACTTTTGGGTTTCGGACAGGGCGTACTCGTGGATGCCCGCGGCGCAGAGGACCTCGGTGAGGGTGTTCTTGATGACAGGGGGCTCCACCAGGTAGTTGTAGGGGATCTTCAGGTCGCCGTCGTATTCCAGCATACCGGCAAACTTCACGCCGGTGTAGTCGCCCCGGTCAAACTTGTCAAAGTCCTTGCGGTCAAAGGCCAGGGAGATCTCCTGGGCCCGGTCGCCGCGGAAATTGTAGAGGATCACAGAGTCGCCGTTGGCAATTCTGGCCACGGGCTCGCCGTTTTGGGCAATGACAAAGGCGGGCAGATCCTGGTCGATGCAGCCGGTCTCGGCGCGGTAGGTCTCAATGGCCTCCCGGGCGGAGGGGAACTGCCGGCCGATGGCCTGGACGTGGGTGCGCCAGCCGGCCTCTACCATGCCCCAGTTGGCCTGGTAGCGGTCCATGGTGATCTGCATTCTGCCGCCGCCGGAGGCGATGCGGTAGTCGTGGGTCTCGTCCCGCAGCTGGGCCAGGACGTCCTCCAGCTGGTCCACGTACTCCAGGGCGGAGGTGGCGGGCACGTCACGGCCGTCCAGCAGGATGTGGCAGTACACCCGCTTCAGATCCAGCGCTCTGGCCTTGCGCAGCAGGGCAAAGAGATGGCTGATGTTGGAGTGGACGTTGCCGTCGCTGAGCAGGCCCAGGAAGTGCAGGGCCTTGTCATTGGTCAGGCAGTTTTCGGTGAGCTCCCGCCAGGCCTTGGACTGATACAGCGCGCCGTTTTCAATGGACTCCTGCACCAGCTTGGCCCCCTGAGAGTAGACCTGGCCGCAGCCCAGGGCGTTGTGGCCCACCTCGGAGTTGCCCATATCGTCGTCAGTGGGCAGGCCTACCGCAGTGCCGTGGGCCTTGAGCCAGGTGTAGGGGCAGGTCTCAAACAGGTGGTCCAGATTCGGGGTATTGGCCACGGCCACGGCATCGCCGCTGCCGCCGTCGCCCTTGCCGACGCCGTCCATGATGACCAGAACAATGGGTTTTTTCATATGTTGTAACCTCCAATTGATTTTTATTTTTCTTTAAAACAGGCGGTTCCCCGCCACGTATTTGGCGTGGATGTTTCTCTCGTCCGCCAGGTAGATCAGCCGCTCCAGCCGGTCCCGCACAGGCAGGGGCCGGGGCGTCTCCAGCCCGGCATCCTCCAGCACCAGGGCGTCCAGCTCGTAGTCCGGGGCAAAGCGCCCCACCCTGCCAAAGAAGCTGCCGCCCCCTGCGGTGGCCAGATAGAAGGCCCGGTCTACGGTAAGAGGCTTGACGCTTTGGTCCTGGAGCCGCCAGCGGAGCTTGCTGGCCTGAATGGCGTGCATCACGGCCCGGAGCATGCTCTCATGGCTGCCCCCCGCCACGTCGGTGGCCAGGCCCACCCGCAGGCCCATGTCCAGATACCGGGACACCGGCGCCACGCCGGAGGCCAGGTTCATGTTGGATTCCGGGCTGTGGGCAATCCAGACCCCCCGCTGACGGATCAGCTCCAGCTCCTCGGGGCCGGAGTGGACGCAGTGGGCCATGACGCAGGGGTGGTCGCCGCCGAACATGCCGAACATATCGTAGGCGTCGCCGTAGAACCGGGATTTGGGGTTCAGGCTCCTGACCCAGGCGATCTCGCTGTAATTCTCGCTCAGATGGCTCTGGGTGGGGAGGCCGTACTTTTGCTGCAGCACCTTCAGCCCGGCCAAAAGTTCATCAGAGCAGGTGGGCACAAACCGGGGCGTCAGAATGGGGGTGGTGCGGGTAAACCGCGCCAGGGCGGCTTGGATCCAGGTCTCGGTGTCCCGGCAGGCAGCCTGGGCGGAGGGCTCCAGCAGGGCGGGAGAGGTGTTGCGGTCCATGTTCACCTTGCCCACCCGGGTGATCAGGCCGGAGGCCTCCAGCTTTTCCATCAGCAGCAGGGTGGCCGGGGTGTGGACCGTGGCAAAGATGGAGGCCCGGGTGGTGGCCGAGCGGGTCAGCCGCCGAACAAAGATCTCATAGGCCCGGTCGGCATAGGCCAGGTCCTCATAGCGGGCCTCCTCGGGGAAGGTATAGGTGTTCAGCCAGTCCAGCAGCTCCATGTCCATGCCCAAGCCGCGGAAGGTGAACTGGGGGGCGTGGAGATGCAGGTCGTTCATGCCCGGGATGATCAGCCGGTCGCCGAAGTCTGTCACCGGCAGGTCCCGGTACTGCGCCGGCAGGGCGGCATACACCCCCAGGCAGCGGCCCCCGGCGGCAACCAAATATCCGTTTTCGGTGATCTCAATGGTGTCAGCGTCTTTGCTGTGACAAATATGCCCCTTGAGTATCATGATGTCCATGCTTGCCCACTCCCTTTCCGTTCCGGCGCGGGCAGATGCCGCACTCCGGTACTTACATTATACCAGATTTTTTGGAAAAGGCAACTGTGGAAGAAGAAAAAAGCCTCTCCGATCTGCAGGCGGAGGGTTGAAAGGGGACAAAGGCGGGTATCCTCTGTACAGCACAAAGGAGGAATTGTCTATGTGGAAACGAATGTGGATCCTGGCGGTGCTGGCGCTGGTGCTGGGGGCGGCCGCCCTGGGGCTGGAGAGCGTGCTCTGGCAGCGGCAGCTGGCCGGCGGGATGATCCGGCTGCACGTGGTGGCGGCCTCTGACAGCCGGGAGGACCAGGCAATGAAGCTGCAGGTGCGCAACGCCGTGCTGCCCCTGGCGGAGCAGGCCACCCGGGACTGCAGCACCCGGGCCCAGGCCCGGGCCCGGCTGCAGGCTGCCCTGCCCCGGCTGGGAGAGGCCGCCTTGGCCGCCATGGGGGACCGCCCCATGGAGCTCACCCTCTCGCTGGGGCAGGAGGACTTCCCCACCCGGCAATACGACACCTTCCGCCTGCCTGCGGGGCCCTATGAGAGCCTGCGGCTGACCATCGGCTCCGGCCGGGGACACAACTGGTGGTGCGTGGCCTTCCCGGCCCTGTGCCTGCCCGCCACGGCCCGGGGCTTCGAGGAGGCCGCCAGCGCCGCAGGACTCAGCCAGGCGGACCGGGACCTGCTCACCGGGGATACCCCCGCTGTGGAGCTAAGGTTCTGGCTGCTGGACAAGCTGGCGGAGCTGGGGCTCAACTGATACTGAGCTCCCATAGAAACCTTTAATCTGTTCCGGCAGGAATTGTGCCATACT
>CAMOKD010000095.1:0-4821 GCA_946617435.1 uncultured Clostridia bacterium
GCGGGTCTTGCCGGTGCCGTTGGGCAGAACGATGGCGCCACGGACCTGCTGGTCAGCATGACGGGAGTCAACACCCAGGCGGATGTGAATCTCTACGGTCTCGTCGAACTTGGCGGAAGCAGTCTTGCAAACCAGGGCCAGCGCATCCGCGGGATCATACTGCACGGAGCGGTCGATCTGCTTCGCGCTATCCTTATATTTTTTACCTCTAAACAATGTAATATCCTCCTTAAAGTGGTGATGCGGAATAATCCTCCCACATATTGAGACAGAGTCTCGGTCAGTAATCAGTCAACAACAGCGATGCCCATGGAGCGGCAGGTGCCTTCCACCTGGCTCATGGCGGCTTCGATGGTGGCCGCGGTCAGGTCGGGCATCTTTCTCTCGGCGATCTCGCGGACCTGTGCCTTGGTGATGGTGGCAACCTTGGTCTTGTTGGGAACGCCGGAGCCCTTTTCGATCCCCAGGGTCTTCAGGATGAGAGTGGGGGTCGGGGGGGTCTTGGTGACAAAGGTAAAGCTGCGGTCGGCATAGACGGTGATGACCACGGGGATCTTGAAGCCGGCCTGGTCCTTGGTGCGCTCGTTGAATTCTTTAATGAACTGGGAAATGTTGACGCCGTGCTGACCCAGAGCGGGGCCTACCGGAGGGGAAGCGGTTGCCTTTGCAGCCGGAATCTGCAGTTTGATATAACCTGTAACTTTCTGTGCCATGATAAGCACCTCCTGAAATAAAGTGGTGATTTGGCGGGGCTGAGCCCCTCCCACGTTCTGACCACGGTGCAGTGGTCGTGTCAGTCGGAGATATTCTCCACCTGGTCAAGCTCAAGCTCGACTGGAGTTTCGCGTCCGAACATGGAAACAACGACGCGAACGCTGTTTTTGTCAATATCCAGGGCATCGACCCGTCCGGTGAAGGAGGTCAGGGGCCCGTCTACAATACGGACGGTATCGCCCACGGCGAAGGATACGACGATTTCGTGGCGCTCCACACCCCATTGGACTACTTCCTTCTCGTTGAGAGGAGTGGGGTTGGTGCTGCTGGCTCCCACAAAGCCTGTGACGCCACGCACATTGCGGACGATGTACCAGCTCTCACTGCTCATCACCATCTTGATGAGCACATAGCCGGGGAAAATCTTCCGCTCCACCGTCTTGGGACCGCTGTCGGTCACCTCGGTGACGGTTTCAGTGGGAATGACCACCTCGCAGATGGTATCCTGCAGCTGTCGGTTTTCAATGGTCTTTTCGATGGTGGCCTTTACGGTGTTTTCATAACCCGAATAGGTCTGCACCACGTACCATTTCGCGTTTTCTGCCATGCCGGATTACCCGATCAGACGCAGCAGCGCAGTGATGCCCTCGTAAGCCAGATAGTCGATCAGGCCGATGATGATGGCAAAGATGACGGAAACCACAATGACAACCAGGGTGTTGTTGAGCACCTGAGGCCAAGTGGGCCACACGACCTTCTTGAGCTCGCTCTTCATCCCCCGGAACCATTTGGTCAGGGATGTCCAGGTTCTTTTGAACCAGTTTTCCTTCTTGACTTCAGCCATGTTGATCTCCCTTCCGATTACTTCGTCTCGGTGTGAAGCGTATGCTTTCTGCAGAATCTGCAGTACTTCTTCATCTCAAGCCGATCGGGGTCGTTCTTCTTGTTCTTCATGGAGTTGTAGTTTCTTTGCTTGCATTCAGAACATCTCAGAGTGATTTTAACGCGCATTACGGCACCTCCTTATATTGCCTCCCTGTATCACCGCGGCGAGTCAGATTTCATGGGAGAAGCTCCCATCCGCGGCTGAAAAGGCGCACAAAAAAATAGCCCCTTTTCACAGGTGGGGCCATTATATCACAGTGCAAGGCCGAAGTCAACGTTTTTTTCCGATTTTTTCCGGGAAAATCAAGGTTTTTCATTGACTTTCCGGCCCCGGCAGAGTACCATAGTCTGCAGACTGAGAAAGCGGAGGAAAACACCATGCGTGTGATGGCAATTGATTACGGCGACGCCCGCACCGGAGTGGCCATTTCAGATCTCACCGGCTCCATCGTGGGCTTTACCACGGTGATCCACAGCCGAAACCGAGACAAGACGATCCAGGCGCTGTGCGCGCTGCTGCCGGAGCACCGGCCCGACATCCTGGTGATGGGCTTTCCCCGGAATATGGACGGCAGCGAGGGGCCCAGGGCTGCCCTGTACCGGGAGTTTGCCGCCTGCCTGGAGCAGGCCGCCGGTATGCCGGTGGCACTTTGGGACGAGCGGCGGACCACCGTGGAGGCCCACATCATTCTCTCCGCCACGGGATACCACGGCAAAAAGCGGAAAAACACCGTGGACGCCGTGGCCGCCAGCCTGATTCTGGAGGGATATCTGGGCTGGCTGAAAAACCATCCTCCCCTTGCATAATTCCAAACTGCAGATTGCATTCCCGTAAAAGGCGGCGCACCCGGCAGGGCGCGCCGTCTTTTAAAACTCTCCCACGGCGTACATCAAGGCGGACAGGGCGCACAGGGGCGCGGTCTCGCAGCGCAGGATCCGACTGCCCAGGGTGCAGATCCGGATGCCCAGGCCCTCGGCCAGTTCCACCTCACGGGGGTCAAACCCGCCCTCGGGCCCGGTGATCAGGGCCGCGGTCTGAAAGGGGCCTGCGCCGATGGCCGCGGAAAAGGTGCGGGCGTGTTCGTTTTCGTAAAACAGCACCGGCAGCTCCGCCCCCGCTGCCTCGGCCAGGGCGGCACGGCAGCTGTCCAGGGCCCGGACCACGGGGATTCTCCCCCGGCGGGACTGCTCGGCGGCGGAGGCGGCAATCTTCTGCCAGCGCTCCAGCTTCTTTTCCAGGCTCTTCCCGTCCGGCCTGGAGACGCAGCGCTCGGTGGGAAAGGCTACAATCTCCGCCGCGCCAAGCTCGGTGGCCTTTTGGATGACGTGCTCCAGCTTGTCCGCCTTGGCCAGGGCCATATAGACCGTGACGGCCACGGCGGGCTCCCCTGCCCCGGTTCTGGACGGGCCGGCCAGCAGAAGGCCGTCCGGCTGCAGAACGCAGTCGCACTCCATGCCCCGGCCGTCGCACAGGGTCAGGCTCTCCCCCGGCCGCAGCCGGAGCACCTTGGCGTGGGCCGCGTTCTCCCCAGTGAGGGCGGTGGTGCTGCCGGGCTGTGGCAGCGCAGTTACAAAAAATCTCGGCATATTATTCCCCTATGTTTGTAATATGGGCGTGGTTGTTGATATGATCCTGGCAGTAGCAGCGATAACCGGTGCACTTGGAGCAGTAGCGGAACTCCAGGTTGGGATATTCCGCATCCGTCCGGCCGCAGACCGTGCAGCGGAAGCGATAGTTACCCGTCTGTCTGACATGGTTGGGCTTGATGACGGTTTTGAACTGTCTCTTCTTGGGGTGGAAGCGGAGAAAATCCGGCAGTACGTTCACAAAGCTCCGCCCAAAGAAGAGGAAGTAGTTCCCCAGCGGCACCAGCACCAGCAGCCAGCCCAGATACAGTACGCCGGTATGGGTCAGGTAGTAGATCATGGTAAATATGCCGTTGACCAGACGGTACAGGGTCGCGCCCAGATCAATCCAGGCCAGCCATTTCATTTTAACCGGCAGAACAAACCAGATCCGGATCTGCTGCTCCGGGATGACGGTGGCCGCCGCCAGAAAGAGGCTGAGATTCAAATCATCCACCGTGGCCTCGCTGCCCAGGAGCAGGCCGGAGAGATCCAGAAGCAGGATACCGCTGAGATAAAACAGGTTGAACTTTAATGTGCCCCAATACTGCTCCAGAATCTGGCCGCACCAGATGTAAAACACCAGGCCCAGCAGACCCAGGAAGGGTATGGAGCCCACCAAAAACGTCAGCGGATAGGTAAACAGCCGCCACACCTGGCCGTGGAGAATCGAATCCCGGTCGAACACCAGCAGCTGAGTGATATACGGATCCTTCACATTCAGCAGATGCAGCACATACACCGCCACACAGCCAATGGCGATGTATAGCATCAGATTATGAATGCCCTTGTCCCGGTTGCGGAAAAAGAAGCGGTTGATTTGATTTTTCAGAGGGGTCTTTGCCATTTTGATCACTTCCGGTACAGATTGCTTCCAGTATAGCCCATTGCCACGGATTTTTCAAGGAAGAAACTGTAAACAATTGGCACATTCCACCGCCGGGGCGGAAATTATTCCCTTGGGCGGTTGCAAAACGGGGGATTTTCTGCTATCATAGGCAAAACAACCCACAGGAGGCTGCAAATGAGTATTGTAAAGGATCCGTCCCTGGCCGAATACGGCCGGATGAAGATCGACTGGGTAAAGGACTTTATGCCTGCCCTGGGGGCAATCCGCGCCCGGATGGAGCAGGAAAAGCCCTTTGCCGGAATGAAAATCACCATGTCCATCCACATGGAGGCCAAAACCGCCTATCTCGCCACCTGCCTGCAGGCCGCAGGCGCAGAGGTCCACGCCACGGGGTGCAATCCCCTGTCCACCCAGGACGACGTGGCCGCAGGTCTGGCCAGCCTGGGCGTGCAGACCTACGCCGTACACGGGGTGGACCAGCAGGAGTACACCCGGCTGCTGGCCGCTGCCCTGGATTGCCACCCGGATCTGATGATTGACGACGGCGGCGACCTGGTGGAGCTGCTCACCGGGGAATATGCACACCTGGCCGACCGGCTGATCGGCGGCGCAGAGGAGACCACCACCGGGGTGCACCGGCTCCACGCCAGGGCCCGGGCCGGGCGGCTGCCCTTCCCCATGATGAATGTGAACGACGCCAAGTGCAAGCACTACTACGACAACAAGTACGGCACCGGCCAGAGCGT
>CAMOKD010000096.1:0-4771 GCA_946617435.1 uncultured Clostridia bacterium
GGGCCATGCACAGATACATGCCGACCTCGGAGCACTCGCCGGTGAAGTTGGCCTTCAGCTGCTCCAGGATATATGCCTTGTCTTCCTCGCTCACACCGTCGAGCTTGGTGCCAACGCCGAACACGTGCTCGGCAGCCAGCTTGATCTCGCCCTCAACCTTGGTGAACTTGGAGCCGGGAACCTTGCAGACCGGGCAGAACTCAGGGGGGGTGTCACCCTCGTGGACATAGCCGCAAACGGGACATACATACTTAGCCATACTTGTTACCTCCTGTTGGTAATTTATTTGTTGCTGCCCCTATAGGATACCCTAAAATCGCCCAAAAGTAAAGAGAAAATTGCAAAATGACACGCCGCAAAACCCATGATTTTGCGGCGTGCCGTTTCTCTTTGCCCGGGTCTCAGCCTGCCCGGTAGTATTCCGTGACCCGCCCGTTCAGCGGATTCTTCAGCCGCAGGCAGCCTGCGGCGGCATCCAGGGTGTAGGTGTACTGCAGCTGGGGCAGGTACTGGGCGTAGGGCCGCTGCACCACGGTGCGGGCCGTATCCGTAAAGCGGAGGGTGTAGGTATTGGTATAGGTGCTCTGGCCGGAGGCGGTGTACCCCGTCTCGGTAAAGGTGACGGTGGTGCGGGTTACCTCGGTCACCCGGATGGTCTCCCCGGTGGAGGCCTGCCACAGGCCCAGCCAATCCACAGGGCCGGGGTCTACGTGGTCCTTCTGCAGCCAGCGGTACAGGAAGGTCACCATCTGCGCCCGGTTGCAGGCCAGATTCGGCGAGAAGGTCGTCCCGTCGGTGCCGTTGGTGATGCCCATACTCACCGCCCAGCGGATGGGCTCGGTGTAGTAGGCCCCCGGCGCCAGATCCCGGAAGGGCAGGCTGCCCGTGGTCTTTGGTCGGCCCGCCGCCCGCCACAGGAAGGTGACGATCTGCCCCCGGGTACAGGGGCCGTTGGGCTGGAAGAGGGTGGCGCTCATGCCGTTGGTGATCTGGTTCTCCACCGCCCAGAGCACGGCGTTGTAGTAGAAGGTGCCGGCGGCCACGTCGGTGAAGGGGCAGGTCTTGCTCTTGGGGGCGGGAGACCCCGCCGCCCGCCACAGGAAGGTCACCGCCTGGGCCCGGGTGCAGGTGCCGGAGGGATCAAACCGGTAGCTGCTGACGCCGGAGGTGATGCCCTTGTTCACGGCCCATTCCACCGCGGCGGCGTAGAAGCTGTCGTCGTTCACGTCCAGGAAGCCCGTGGTCGAGGGGGCCATGTACTTCTCGTGGTAGTACAGGGTCCAGTAGTCCTTGCCGTCGATCCGCTCCTTGGACACCACGGCAAAGTAGGGCCCGCTGTACTCCTTGGTGGTGACGTCCTCGTAGTAGAAGTTGGCCAGGTACCGGTTGTCGCCGTACTCGGTGAACTGGAGATTGCGGGTGTAGGCCCCGCCCCCCACGCCGCCCAGGCAGGCGTAGTAGTAGCCGTTGTAGTAATAGTGGTACTTGGCGGTGAGGAGCCGGGCGTGCATCTTGTTCACGTCGGCGTCGGTGCAGTGGAAGATGTTTTTCAGGATCCACCGGGCGCCCTCGGCGGAGACCCGGGTGTAGGCGTCCCAGCGGCCCAGGGGATCGCTGCCCCGCCAGTTTTCGTAAAACCAGTTGCCGTTGTTGTAGAGCTTGTAGTCAATGGGATAGCCGTTGCTGAGCAGTCCCCCCAGCAGGTTGTACCGCCAGTAGACGTCCGCCTCGTTGACCCGGGCGGCGTCGGTGCAGTTGTAGGGGTACCAGTACCACCAGAACCGGGCCAGGAAGTTCTCCAGGCTGGTACGGTCGGCGCTGGAGATGGTCACGGCCTGGGCCCGGGGCAGGGCCGTGGGGGCCAGGCTGACCAGCAGGGCCAGCACCAGCAGCAGGCTGAGCAGACGTTTTTTCATACCGTACCTCCCGTCAGTTCATGGGGGTGGTCCAGTATTCCTGGTTGTAGATGTCCCGGAACAGGTAGGTGGCCACCGCGGCTTCCTTGTTGATGGTGACGTTGCTGATCTTCATGCCCTCTTTGTAGGTAAGCTGCTCGCCGAAGAGGTAGCTGTTCTGGTAGTCGCCGTCGTAGCTGTAGTAGTCGCACACCAGGTCCAGGGTGTCGCCCTCCTGCAGCTCGGTCATCTCCTTGGCCACGGTGTCGGTCTGGCCGTCCAGATAGACGGTGCGGGCGCCGGCGATGTAGCCGTCGGGGTTTTCGGTGTCAAAGACGATGAGCAGCTCGGCCCGCTCGCCGTTGAGCAGCACGGGCACCCGGCCGGTGATGGAGAAGCTGTCCTCGGTGTAGATGCTGTCTACGTAGTAGTAGGGGATCACCTGGGAGTCGATGGCAAGCCAGGTGCCGTCGTAGTCGCCGATGAGGGCGCCGTCGTCGGTGAAGGAGAAGACGTTGTCCAGGCCCAGGTCGATGTAGCCCTCGCCGTCGTCGTAGAAGACGTTGAGCTCCAGCTCATGGACCAGGCTCCACTGCTCCTCGCTCAGGCGCAGGGTGGTCTGGCTGCCGTCGTTGGTCCACACCAGGGCGGTGCCGTCAAACTGGTTGTCGGCGATGGTCTGGGCCGCGGCATCCACGTCCAGGCTGCGGCCGTACTCGCCGCCGCCCAGGAAGGCCCCCAGCAGGCTGCTGATGTCCAGCTCGGAGGATACGCCCCCGGAGGCGGCGCCGAAGAGGCTGTCCAGGGGGCTGCCGCTGGCGCCGGAGACGGACTGGCCGCCGCCGGTGAGGCCGGCGAACTCCTGGATGCAGCGGGTGTAGTCGCTGTCCATGCCGATGGCCTGGTAGGCGGCCACGGCGCTGCTCACCTTGCCGGTGCGCTGGTAGGGGAAGTAGATGGAGATGCCGTAGGCGTTGGTGATGGAGGAGCTGGTCTTGTTGTACTTTACCGCGCCAAGCAGGGCCTGGGCCAGCTGCTCGCCCTCGGGGGTGCCCAGCTTGGTGGCCAGGTGCACCAGGTCCACCTGGTCGATCTTGCTGGAGGCGGCAAATTCCCGGGTGCCCGCCCGGGCGTCAGAGACGGTTTTGTAGTCGCTGCCGCTGATCTGGGCGCTGGTGGCCCCGGCAAATTTTTTCAGGGCGGTGGGCACGGTGGTCTTCAGCTCGGCCAGGTCCACCACGGAGAGGGTGGTCTTCTGGCCGGCGCAGCGCTGGTTGCAGGCGGCCACAAAGTCGTCCACAATCTGCTTGCCCAGGTCCAGGGTGGCCATGGAGGTGTTCTTGCCCAGGGCGGTGACCCAGTTGGTGTAGTACCAGCCGATGCCGGGCTCGGTCTCCTCAGAGGCGATGAGGTAGTCGGCGTAGGGCTCCAGCATCAGGCCGGTCTCCAGGGTGGCCATGAGGCAGGCGTCAAAGCCGATGAAGTCAAAGCTGACCCCGGCGTTTTTCAGGGCGGAGTCGATGCCGGACAGGCCCATGGAGCCCAGAGAGGCGTTCTTCTCGTCGTAGCCGTAGCCGCTGATGGAGCCGCCGCCGTGATCCCAGAAGATCAGGTCAAAGCGGTTGGCGGGGTAGTTTTGGGCGCAGAACTTGATGAACCGGGTGAGGGTGGCGGGCTTGACCAAAGAGTCCTTGCCGTCGTCCTGGACCAGGCAGCGCAGGCCGCCGCTCTCCACCTTGTAGATCTGGTTGACGGAGTTGGACATGATGTTGTTCCGCCAGGATTTGCAGCCGCCGGTGTAGACCAGGATGTTGAGATTGTCGGGGATGGTAGCCGCGGCGATCTCCTGCAGGTCTGCGGTGGCCATGCCGGACTTGGATTCCAGGTCGGTGCCGCACATATAGATCATGATGGTGACCACGTCGGCCCCCTGCCCCACGATCTGGGTGCGCTTGGCCCGGGCGCCGGAGGCCACGGAGCTGTCCAGCTTGCCCACGTTGGCGGAGCGGTCCCAGCCGGTGGAGACGGTGCTGCCCCCGGAGAAGCCGCCCAGCAGGCTGGACAGGGATGCGGACCCGCCGCCCACCGAGGCGGCAGAGCCGCCGGTGCCGCCGGAGACGGTCTGGCCGGAGGTCACGGCCTGGGCCGCGGAGAAGGCGTCGTAGCTGGACTGGGCCTGGGAGCCGCCGGTGACGGCGCCCAGCAGAGAGCTGCCGCCGCAGCTTTTGAGCAGGAAGTAGACCACCAGGGCCAGGATGACCAGGGTGCCGGCGCCGCCGCCTGCCCGGACCCCGGCCCGGGAGACGCCGGAGGATTTACGGCCGGCATAGCCGTCCTGGCGACCCACAGGGCCGCCGGTGTTGACGCCGCTGCCCCGCTTGTACAGGCCGGAGCCGGCGCCGCTGACATTCTTCGGCCGCCCCTGGGGCCGATTGGGAATATTAGGCATAGAAAGTCCTCCTTTACGGGCAATTTGCTTATACGGTATCATTTTAGCAAATTTTCCCCCGGATTGCAACAGAAAGATTCACGCCCTGACCGGGTTGGGAGGGAACGGAAAGGCCTCTATTGCAAGCCCGGACGCCCAACGCGCGTCCCTACGACGGAATACGGGAGTGCATCCTCCGTAGGGGGCGGCGTATGGATAGATGCCATTTCCCGGAGCATAGCTCCGGCAACCGGCGATAAAATCTCGCAGCCCACCGGGCTGCTCTACTCGACGCCCCGTGCCGCAGTATCGACAACCACCGGGGTTACCGGGAAACGTACACGCTGCCCCCGTAGGGGCGGATGCCTTTCATCCGCCCTGAAGGTCGCCCACACCACCGGGGCTGCTGATTGTGTACACGCTCTTCCGTAGCGGCCGCTCAGTGAGC
>CAMOKD010000097.1:0-4703 GCA_946617435.1 uncultured Clostridia bacterium
TAAGACATCCAGTCCTGCACCATGTGGATTTCCCGGATGTACCCAGCCTCATCGTTGGGGGTTTCCAGGAGAAAGGGAAGCGCTTGCAGGGCGGGGTGCCGGACGATCCGCTGCAGCGCATCCAGGCCTAGCTGCCCCTCTCCCAGCCTGGCGTGGCGGTCCTTGTGGGAGCCGCAGTCGTTTTTGCTGTCGTTCAGGTGGATGGCTTTGAGGCGCGACAGGCCGATCTCTTGGTCAAACCGGGTGAGCACGCCGTCCAGATCGTTTTGCAGGTCGTAGCCTGCGTCCCAGACGTGGCAGGTGTCCAGGCAGACGCCGATTTGCGCCGGCAGGGCAACCTGGTCGAGAATTTGGCGCAGCGATTCAAAGCTGCCGCCGATCTCAGTGCCCTTGCCGGCCATGGTCTCCAGCAGGACGGTGGTGGACGCTCCGGGCTGCAGGGCCAGGTTCAGCGCCCCGGCGATCTGGTCGATGCCGGTTTCGATGCCCTGGCCGGTGTGGGCGCCGGGGTGGAAGTTATAGAGATTCCCCGGGAAATGCTCCATCAGGGCAAGATCCTTTTGCAGCATATCCAGGCCGTTTGCCCGGGTCACAGGATTGGCCGAGCAGAGGTTCATGGTGTAGCTGCCGTGGGCCACCAGGGGGCCGAAGCGCTCCCGGCTTAGCAAAGAGCGCAGGGCCAGGGCGTCCTCAGCGTTCAGATCCTTGGATTTTCCGCCCCTGGGGTTGCGGGTAAAGAAGGCAAAGGTGTTGCCGCCATAGCGCAGCATGGTCCGGCCCATGGCGGCATAGCCCTCCGCCACAGACAGGTGACAGCCGATGTAGATCATAGCTTGACCTCTGATGATTTCATAGATTTTTATAACAGCTGGGCAAAGAGGGAGGCGGCCAGCACCGTGAGCAGGCCGGAGACCACAATGGCCAGGCTGCTCATGGCGCCCTCCAGCTCCCCCCACTCCATGGCCCGGGCGGTGCCGATGGCGTGGGAGGCAGTGCCGATGCCCAGGCCCTTGGCGATGGGGTCGGTCACCCGGAAGAGCCGGAAGATCAGATCCCCGGCGGCATTGCCGAAAATCCCCGTCAGCACAATCACCGCCACGGTGATGGGCACATAGCCCTCCAGCTCCTGGGACACGTCCATGCCGATGGCCGTGGTGATGGACTTGGGCAGCAGGGTCACGTAGGAGGCGTGATCCAGACGGAACAGGGCGGCCAGGGCCAGCACGGAGCCCAGGCTGGACAACACCCCCACGCTGACAGAGATCAGAATGGCGGCCAGGTTCTTTTTCAGCTTGTCCAGCTGGACGTACAGGGGGATGGCCAGGCTCACCGTGGCGGGGGTGAGCAGCCAGCTGAGATATTTGGCGCCGTCGTAGTAGGTCTCATAGTCAACGCCCAGCAGAAGCAGCAGACCGATCACAAACAGCACCGCCACCAGCAGGGGATTGAAAATGCCCAGGCGAAAGCGCTTTTTCAGCCACATACCCAGCAGATAGCCCAGCAGGCTGACCACCACCCCGAAGGCCGCAGAGGCGGAGAGAATCTCATTCATGGCGGCCCTCCTTTCTGCGTACCAGGGCCTGGGCCAGGCGGCCGGTGATGCCCATGACCAGTGCCGTGGTGACGGGGACGATGACCAAAACCGGCACCAGCAGGGGCTTCATGGCCTGCCACCGGTCCAGCAGCCCCACTGCGGCGGGAATGAACATCAGGGGCATGATTTCAATGAGGAATTCGGCGGTCTGCCGCACCTGGGGCAGCTTGACCAGGCCGGTCCACAGCAGGAGGAACATCAGCACCAGGCCGTAAATGCTGGCCGGGACCGGCAGGGGAATGAGGGCCTTCATCAGCTCTGCCACACAGGTGACGGCCAGAATGATGAAAAACTGACGGATGTATTTCATAATTGCCTCCCTTCGGAACAAAAGACAGGATCCCTAGGATTATAATATAAGCAGGGGCAAAAGGGAAGCGCTAATTCCGCCTTTTTGTCAAAAAAACAATGGCCGCGCCTTGTATTTCCCCGGCGGGCGTTGTACAATAAACCTGCAGGCACTGCCGTGCCGCCGGCAGACGCAGGCCTGTGGGTTTTCCAGACAAATGCACTGAAAAAACCGGATTGGAGTGAGAAGACATGGCAATTCTTGACGTATTAGAGCTGCGGTTCCAAACCCATATGGAGCGGCACCCGGGCCTGGATTGGCAGAGCATCGCTTCCCGGCTGCAGGCCCATCCCGGGGCCCTGGCGGCGCTGGAGCAGATGGAGCAGACCGGCGGAGAGCCGGATCTCATCGGCGTGGAGGACGGCGTGCTGCTGTTTTGCGACTGCGCCAGGGAGACCCCGGCCGGCCGCAGAGGTCTGTGCTACGACGAGGCGGCCCTGGCCGGCCGCAAGAAGAACCCGCCTGCCGGCAGCGCCGAGGCCCAGGCCCGGCGCATGGGCGTGTGCCTGCTGACAGAGACGGAGTATTACAGGCTGCAGACCCTGGGAGAGTTCGACCTGAAAACCTCCAGCTGGATCCTGACGCCGCCGGAGCTCCGCAAGCTTGGCGGGGCGCTGTTCTGCGAGCGGCGCTACGGCAGGGTATTTACCTTTCACAACGGGGCAGATTCCTACTATTCCGTCCGCGGCTGGCGGGGGCTGCTCCGGGTCTGACACACGCAAAGGGAGAGGACTTCATTGATTTACACCCCCATGACCAAAAAGGCCCTGCGCCTGTGCTTTGACGCCCACAAGCACCAGGTGGACAAAACCGGCCTGCCCTATGTGTTCCACCCCTTCCACCTGGCGGAGCAGATGACCGACGAGTACACCGTCACCGTGGCCCTGCTCCACGACGTGGTGGAGGACACCCCCTATACTCTGCAGGAGCTTGCGCAGATGGGCTTTCCCGCCCGGGTGGTGGAGGCCCTTGGCCTTTTGACCCACGACCCGTCCGTGCCCTATCTGGAATATGTGGCGGCCATCAAGCCCAATCCCATTGCCCGGGCGGTGAAGCTGGCGGATCTGCGCCACAACAGCGATCTGTCCCGCCTGGACAGGGTGGACGGCAAGGCCCTGGCCCGGGCGGAGAAATACCGAAAGGCAATTGCGCTGCTGGAGGCGTGAACCGATGGGGGAGAGGATATGAAATACAAGCATACCAACCGGCCCGGATTCTGGCTGGGCTTTGTGGATTTTTTCACTGCGGGGTTGTTTTTCCTGCTGTATATGCCCCTGGGCGGGCTGCAGCAGGAGCTGGATGAGATTTTGGGCCGCAGGACCCAGCGGTATTGGGTGGCCTACGTGCTGGGCATCCCCACCCTGTTTGTCTATACTCTGGTGTGGATGGCCCGGATTTCCGAGGAGCTGAAGGCGAAGGCCATAGACATGGGCATTGCCGGCCCACACACCTCCTGGTGGCATATGTTCGGCTGGAACGTCTTTGGCATTTTCTGCTTCGGGCCCATGATTGCCACCTGGCGGTTTTTCGGCACCCTGAACGCCATTGAGCGGCAGCTGAACCAAGAGGCAGAGCAGGCTGGCCCAGACCCGGCGGAGGAACACGAAACGCACAAATAAATTGCGCCGATTGCCTAACTTAGGGGTTTACAGCAGGGCAATTATTGTGTATAGTATGAGAAAAGCTGCCCTGTGCGGCAGCCTTTGGAATTTTACGAAAAGGGGTAACAGCAATGGCTGTCACAGCAAAAGACATTATTCGCCTGATTCAAGAGCAGGACATCAAGATGGTGGACTTCAAGATTGTGGATATCAACGGGCAATTCCGCCACGTCACGGTTCCCGCCGCCAACTTTACCGAGCAGACCATGGAAAACGGCATCGGCTTTGACGCCTCCAACTACGGCTATGCCGTGGTGGAAAAGAGCGACATGGTCTATATTCCCGACCTGGAAACCGCGGCCATCGATCCCTTCTGCGAGATCAAGACCCTCTCCATGATCGGCAACGCCATGATCATTGACAACCCGACAAACCGGCCCCTTGCCCAATATCCCCGCAACATTGTAAAGGCCGCGGTGGAGTATATGCGCAGCACCGGCATTGCAGACACCATGCAGATCCTGCCCGAGTTTGAGTTCTATCTGTTTGACCAGGCCGGCTGGACCGTGGAGCACAACCAGGTGGGCTATTCCATCGATGCCCGGCAGGCCCACTGGAACAGCGCCGTGGAGGGAACCGGCTGCGTGGTGCCCTTCCAGAAGAACTACCACATTGCCAAGCCCTTTGACAACACCTACGAGTGCCGCAGTGAGATGTGCATGGAGATCGAAAAGGCCGGCATCCCCGTGAAGTACCATCACCCCGAGGTGGGCGGCGCCGGTCAGTTTGAGATCGAGCCCCTGCTGGGCGAGATGACCAAGATGGCCGACGGCACCATGATGGTGAAGTATATCATCCGCAACGTGGCCCGGAAGTACGGCCTTACCGCCACCCTGATGCCCAAGCCGGTCTACGGCGAGGCGGGCAGCGGGATGCACGTGCACATGCTGCTGCTGAAGGACGGCGAGCCTGTCTTCTCTGACGACGACGGCTACTCCCACCTGAGCAAAGAGGCCCACTGGTTTATGGGCGGCCTGCTGAAGCACATCGCCTCCCTGTGCGCCATTACCAACCCCTCCACCAACTCCTTCAAGCGGCTGGTGCCGGGCTTTGAGGCCCCGGTCACCGTGGGCTACGCCACCTCCAACCGCAGCGCGGT
>CAMOKD010000098.1:0-4634 GCA_946617435.1 uncultured Clostridia bacterium
CCGGTAACCCTGGTGGTATGGGCGACCTTTTATGGCCGCTCACTGAGCGGCCGCTACGGAAGAGCGTGTACACGATCGGCAACCCCGGCGGTAGCGGGCGGCGTTAGGGCGGATGAAAGGCATCCGCCCCTACGGAGAGGTGCCTGCGTATCCCGCGGCCCCGGCGGTTAAGGCGACCTTCAGGGCGGATGTGGGCATCCGCCCCTAGGTCAAGGCGTGTGCGTATCCCGCAGCCTTGTACCCTCGTGACGAATATACTTCAAACAACCTCTCATCCCGGAAAGGAACTGCTTATGCTGGAACAAACTGCGTTCGGTCAACTGATTGCGCCGGAGATCCGGAACTACGTCTTTTTGGGCGAGGCCGGCTGCGGCAAAAGCGAAATTGCCATCAATCTGGCCCGGGCCCTGGCCGCCCTGGGCACCCTGCCCGTCCACTTCTACGACCTGGACATGACCAAGCCCCTGTTCCGCTCCCGGGATCAGGCCGCCGCCATGGAGGCCGCCGGCATCCACGTCCACTTTGAAGAGCAGTTCTACGACGCCCCCACCGTGGCCGGCGGCGTCAACCGCCTGCTCCGGGACCGGAGCGTCTTTACCGTGCTGGACGTGGGCGGCGACTACATCGGCGCCCGGTCCATCGGCGGCTACGCCCCCCTGCTCAACCGGGAGGGCACCCAGGTCTGGTACGTCATCAACCCCTATCGGCCCTGGTCCATGGACATTGACCACATCGACAAGGTCCTGGGCCAGACCCTGGGCGTGTCCCACGTGATGCTGGACCGGCTGCGCCTGCTGGGCAACCCCAACCTGGGCCCCGACACCTCCCCCCAGGACGTGGTGGACGGCGCCCTCCGGCTGGAGGAAATGGTGGGCCCCTACAAGCCCGTGGATCTGTACACCGTCCGGCGGGAGCTGGCCGCCCGCCTGCCCCGGGCCCTGCCCGGGCCCGTCTGGCCCATCGATCTCTGGCTCACCTACGAGTGGGACCGGGATCCCAACTGTCTGTAATTGGCCGGCTGCCCGGCCATTGTAGAAGCCAATACAATTTGTAAATGTAAAGGAGCGAAGGTAATGGCACTAGGAAAGGTAGAAATCATCAAAGAGCGGTGCAAGAGCTGCGGCTACTGCATCAAGTTCTGTCCCAAGGGCGTGCTGGCCGTCGGCAAAGAGGTCAACTCCAAGGGATATGAATACGTGTATCCGGCAAATCCGGACGCTTGCATCGGCTGCGCCATCTGTGCGCGGATGTGCCCCGACGGGGCCATCGACGTCTATCGGTAAGGAGGGTTTACACGAATGGCTAGAGTTTTTATGAAGGGCACTGAGGCCGTGGCTGAGGCCGCTGTGCGCGCGGGCTGCCGGTTCTTCGCCGGTTACCCCATCACCCCGCAGAATGAGGTTCCCGAGTATCTGTCCCGGCGGCTGCCCGAGGTGGGCGGCGTGTTCGTCCAGGGCGAGAGCGAGGTGGCCTCCATCAATATGGTCTACGGCGCCGCCTCCGCCGGCACCCGGTCTATGACCTCCTCCTCCTCCCCCGGCATCGCCCTGAAGAGCGAGGGCATCAGCTACTGCGCCGCTGCCCGGGTGCCTATGGTCTATGCCAACTTTGCCCGCGGCGGCCCGGGCGTGGGCTCCATCCAGCCCGCCCAGCAGGACTACCTGCAGGCCACCAAGGCCAGCGGCAACGGCGGCTTCCGTATGCCCGTGCTGGCCCCTGCCACCGTGCAGGAGGCTGTGGATCTCACCGTGAAGGCCTTTGACTGGGCCGACCGGGACCGCACCCCCGTGCTGCTGCTGGCCGACGGCGTCATCGGCACCATGATGGAGCCCGTGGTTCTGCCCGAGCCCAAGTCCGACGAGGAAGTGGCCGCCATCAAGGAGAGCAAGAAGTCCTGGGCCTGCATCGGCCATGAGCTGGATTACGCCCACCGGGCCTGGATCCAGCCCGGCAACTGGTCCACCCTGGTGATGCAGCAGTGCAACGAGGAGGCCGCCGCCATGTACGAGTCCTGGAAGGACGAGGCCATGGTGGAGGAGTACCGCACCGAGGACGCGGAGATCATCCTCACCGCCTACGGCATCTGCGGCCGCATCGCCAAGTCCGCGGTGAATCTGCTGCGGGCCGAGGGCATCAAGGCCGGCATGGTGCGCCCCATCACCGTCTACCCCTTCCCCGAGGCCGCCTATGACCGGCTGGACTACACCAAGGTCAAGGCCATTCTGGACGTGGAGATGTCCATCCCCGCGCTGTTTGTGGAGGACGTGAAGGCCGCCGTGAAGGGCCGCTGCCCCATCGAGACCTGTCTGTGCTCCGGCGGCAACATCATGAGCCGCGAGGCTGTCATTGAGGCAGCAAAGAAACTTGTGGAGGGCTGAGCAATGAATAAGATCTATACCAGAACCAAAACCATCCAGGCCGATAAGGTCTCCGGCTTCTGCCCCGGGTGCATGCACTCCACCGTGATCAAGCTCATCGGCGAGGTGCTGGAGGAGCTGAACGTGGTGGACAAGGCCGCCTGCGTGCTGGGCATCGGCTGCTGCGGCCTGCACATGGACTACATCGCCTATGACAACACCACCGCCCCCCACGGCCGCGCCTGCGCCGTGGCCACCGGCATGAAGCGCACCAACCCCGACTCCCTGGTGTTCACCTACCAGGGCGACGGCGACTTTGCCTCCATCGGCCTGGCGGAATCCATGTCCGCCGCCAACCGGGGCGAGAACATCACCGTCATCTTCATCAACAACGGCATCTACGGCATGACCGGCGGCCAGATGGCCCCCACCACCCTGGTGGGCATGAAGGCCACCACCGCCCCCAAGGGCCGGGACCCCAAGGAGCACGGCTACCCCATGCATATGTGTGAGATTCTCAACCAGCTCACCGCCCCCTACTATCTGGAGCGCACCTCCTGCAACACCCCCGCCAACGTGAACAAGACCAAGGCCGCCATCAAGAAGGCCTTCCAGAACCAGCTGGACGGCAAGGGCTTCTCCATGGTGGAGATCGTCACCGGCTGCCCCACCAACTGGGGCCTGGACGCCCTGCGCAGCCTGGACTTTATTGAAGAAAAAATGCTTCCGGAATACCCCCTGGGCGTGATCCGGGACCGCAGCAAAGAGGAGGCTTGATCTATGGAAACCAATCTGTGCGTCGCCGGCTTCGGCGGGCAGGGCGTCATGTCGCTGGGCAAGTTCCTGGCCGATGCCACCTGCAACTCCACCGATAAGAACGTGACCTTCTTCCCCTCCTACGGCGCGGAGCAGCGCGGCGGCACCGCCAACTGCTTTGTGGTCATCTCTGATGACGACATCGGCGCCCCCCTCGGGGATGTGATGGACGACCTGATTGTGATGAACGGTCCGTCCCTGGCCAAATTCCTGCCCACCCTGAAACAGGGCGGCACCCTGTTTATCAACAGCTCCATCGTCGGCGACCCCGAGGGCCGGGACGACATCACCGTGGTGAAGGCCCCGGTGACCGAGCTGGCCCTGGAGATGGGCAACGCCAAGGTGCTCAACGTGATCATGCTGGGCGTGTACGTGGGCTACACCCAGGTGATCGAACCCGCCATCGTCTGGAACACCATCGAGCACAAGCTGGCCTCCAAGCCCAAGCTGCTGCCGCTGAACAAGCTGGCCTTTGAAAAGGGCCTGGAGCTGGGCAAGGCCCAGCGCTGAGCCCACAAAAAAACCGCCGCCCCACAGCTGCTGTGGGGCGGCGGGATGAGGTTAATCCCCGTCCAGACGGGGGCGGGTGGCCTGCTGATAGTCCTCCAGAAGCCGGATGACCCGGTCGGGATCGTTGTCCCGCACGGCGCCGGGGAGGGGGGCCAGGAGGCCGCTGTGGTCCCGGCAGTCGGACTGCCGGGCGTAGAGATGGCGCAGCAGCAGCACCTGGGCCTGCAGGGCCACCATGCTCTGGTCCAGCCGGCGGTTGCCGCAGTGGCGGTAGAACACGCCGATCAGGTCAAACACCGCCCGGACCTGGTCTTTGGGGCTGCGGGCGGCGGCGTAGTGGACCAGCTGGTCCTCCAGCTGGCAGGCGATCTGCTCCCGGTCGGCCCGGGCCAGGGCCAGGCGCACCGCCGCGGCCTGGAGGGTCAGGGCCAGCTCCTGGATCTCGTCGACGTCATGGGGCTCCAGGGCCAGGACAGAGGCCCCCAGGTTGGGCCGCAGCACCACCAGCCCGTCCTGCTGCAGGCGGTTGAGCGCCTCCCGCAGGGGGGTACTGCTGACACCCAGGCTCTGCTGCAGCTCGCTCACGTTGATCCGGCTGCCCAGGGGGAGCTTCCCGGTGATGATCATCTCCCGCAGGCGGGTGTAGATCTGGTCCACCAGGGACTGTTTTTTGATAACTGCCATCCGAAGCACCTCTTTCCCGTTGACTTTATATCCTGTAAATTATAAAATCATTATAGCAGTTCCCGGGAAATTTGCAAGTGGAGTTTTCAAATTGCCATTTGAAAACATTTGAAAGCTGCGGTTGCGGCTTGCACAATCTTCTCCGTAGCGGCCGAACTCGAAGAGTCACGGAGTATCATTGATCGGCCATACCCAGCCCGCCGATCCCACCGGGGGGGTTCCGATTTGGGAAAGCTTCTCCGTAGCGGCCGCTCAGTGAGCGGCCAT
>CAMOKD010000099.1:0-4589 GCA_946617435.1 uncultured Clostridia bacterium
GGCCGGCCGGGGGCCGGCTGGTTGTGTGCAGTTCGTACTGCGCAATATGTTTCGACTTCCGGCGGTAGGGGGCGGCGTCCTCGACGTCCCGTGGGAGTCTCCCTTGGGAATACGTAGGGGGTGGCTGCGTCGGCACAGACCCACTGCGCCGGGGGCGAATCCGCCTTGGGGTTGGATCGGATCGATCGTCCGGCTGGGCCGGCATGATCGATCCCTACGGGGGGTGCGCCTCCGGTACCCCGGTGGTTAAGGCGACCTTCAGGGCGGATGTAGGCATCCGCCCCTACGGGGGCAGCGTGTACGTTTCCCGGTAACCCCGGTGGGGTGGGCGACCTTTTATGGCCGCTCACTGAGCGGCCGCTAGGTCGAAGATTGTGCAAGACGCAACCGCATCTTTCAAAATGTTTTCAAATGGCAATTTGAAAACTCCACCATTCTCAATTCTCCATTTTCAATTTTCAATTCTCCTCCCCCTGGGCGGCCTGGGTACGGGCGGATGTGGGCATCCGCCCCTACGGGGGCAGCGTGTACGTATCCCGTAACCCCGGTGGTATGGGCTGGTGACGAATGACGCCCCTCCCCTGCCGGGAAATGGTGAAAATCCTGTTGCTTTTTGCGAAAAAATCGTATATAATGCATATGTTGTGCAAAACGCGCAAAGAATCTTCCGCCAATCGGCACAGGAGTGAATCGTATGTCTACGAAAGCTGTCGTTCTGGCTGCCGGCAAGGGCACCAGAATGATGTCTGAAACCAATCAGCTGCCCAAGGTGCTGCGGCAGGCCTGCGGCAAGCCCCTGCTGTACTATGTGCTCAAGGCCCTGGATTTTATCCCCGTGGAGGATACCATCCTGGTGGGGGGCTATATGCGCCAGCTGGTGTTTGACGCCTTCCCCGCCTATCCCAACGCCGTGCAGGATCCCCAGCTGGGCACCGGCCACGCCGTGATGTGCGCCCGGGAGCACCTGGAGCACTTTGACGGCACCGTGCTGGTCTGCTACGGCGATATGCCCCTGCTGAAAAAAGAGATCTACCAGGGCCTGCTGGACTTCCACGCCCGCACCGGCGCCTGCTGCACCATGCTCTCCGGCACCTGCGAGGAGTACCTGCCCTACGGCCGGGTCCTCCGGGACGAGAACGGCGACTTCCTCCGCATTGTGGAGGATCGGGACTGCACCCCTGAGCAGAAGGCCATCCGGGAGCTCAACGTGGGCATCTACGCCTTTGACTGCCAGAGCCTGCTGGGCGCCCTGGACCGGCTGCAGAACCACAACGCCCAAAAGGAATACTATCTCACCGACGTGCCCGCCATCCTCCGGGGCGACGGCAAGCGGGTGGCCGTGTACACCGCCGCCCTCAACGAGCAGATCCTGGGCGTCAACACCCCCGAGCAGCTGGCGCTGACCGAGCGGTATCTCAAGAGCTGAGCCTGCCCCGCAACAAAGGCGGACCGCATCTGCGGCCCGCCCTTTTTGCGCCTGTTTGTAAATCTTTCCAAATCCCGGTTGAAATATCCGGGGTTCTTTGGTATAATTGATCATAGCGGCCATGCCGCCAGTTACTCTACGAAACGAGGTACAGACTATGAACGCTTTCTTACCCGCCGATATTCTGCTGCCCAACGTCACCGCCATGGAGAAATGGGCGGTGATCGCCTGCGACCAGTTCACCTCTGACCAGGGCTACTGGGAGCGGGTGCGCCAAAACGCCCAGGGCAGCCCCTCCACCATCCATCTGATCCTGCCCGAGGCCGAGCTGGGCACCCCCCTGGAGGCCGAGCACACCCGGCAGATCAACCAAACCATGGCCGAGTACCTGCAAAATGATGTCTTTACCTGCTATCCCCACAGCCTGGTGCTGGTGGAGCGCACCCTGGAAAACGGCAGCCTCCGCCTGGGCCTGGTGGGCATGGTGGATCTGGACGCCTATGACTACGCCCCCGGCTCGGTCTCCGCCATCCGGGCCACCGAGAAAACCGTGGTGGAGCGCATCCCGCCCCGCCAGCGGGTCCGCCGGGACGCCCCCATCGAGCTGCCCCATATCCTCATGCTGGCCGACGACCACGACAAGGTCCTCATTGAGCCCATCGCCGCCAGGAAGGACAGCCTGAAAAAGCTCTACGACTTTGACCTGATGGAGGGCGGCGGCCACATCACCGGCTGGCTGGTCCAGGGGGCCGAGGTGGACGCCTTTGAGGCAAGGCTTGCCGACTACACCGCCCACGTGGGCGAGAAGTATCAGGGTCTGCCCGGGGTGCCCATGGTCTTTGCCGTGGGCGACGGCAACCACAGCCTGGCCACCGCCAAGAGCTGCTATGAGGAGCTGAAGGCCCAAAATCCCGGGGTGGATCTCAGCAACCATCCCGCCCGCTTCGCCCTGGTGGAGCTGGAGAACATCCACGACCCCGCCCAGGTCTTTGAGCCCATCCACCGCATCATCACCAAGACCGATCCCGAGGCCCTGCTGCAGACCCTGGCGGACACCTGGTGCGCCGAGGGGGGCTTCCCCGTCAAGTGGTTCATCGGCGACAGGTCCGGCACCCTGTATCTGGACCGGGCCAAGAGCCAGCTGGCCGTGGGCGCCCTGCAGACCTTCCTGGACGGGTATCTCAAGACCCATGAGGGGGAGATCGACTACATCCACGACGACGACGCCCTCATCGACCTGGCCAGGCAGGACCGGGCCATCGGCTTCCTGCTGCCCGCCATGGAAAAGAGCCAGCTCTTCCGCGGGGTGATTGCCGACGGCATCCTGCCCCGGAAGACCTTCTCCATGGGCCACGCCCGGGAGAAGCGCTACTATCTGGAAGGGCGCAAAATCAAATGAGCCCCCTGTGCGCCCGGGCCCCGGGCAAGCTGAACCTGACCCTGGACGTGCTGTCCAGGCGGCCCGACGGCTACCACGAGCTGGAGATGGTCATGGTGTCGGTGAGTCTCCACGACAGGGTGTGCATATACCTGGACACCGGCCGGCCCTGGGAGCTGACCTGCAGCGACCCGGGCATCCCCACGGGGCCGGAGAATCTGTGCTGGAAGGCGGCCAGGCTGTACCTTGACACCTTTGGCCTCCGCCCCGACGGGGTGCGCATCGATATTTACAAGCGCATCCCCGCCCAGGCGGGGATGGCCGGGGGCAGCGCCGACGCCGCGGCGGTGCTGCAGCTGCTGAACCGGCACTACGGCTGCTGCTCTGCGTCCCGGCTGCGAGAGCTGGGGCTGGCGGTGGGCAGCGACGTGCCCTACTGCCTCTTTGGGGGCACCGCCCTGGCCCGGGGCCGGGGAGAGGTGCTGCAGCGGCTGCCCGACCTGCCGGCGCAGACGGGCATTGTGCTGGTAAAGCCGGAGTTCTCCCTCTCCACCCCGGCGCTGTTCCGGCAGCTGGACCAAGAGGGGGTGCAGCTCCGGCCGGACACCCCGGCCATGTGCCGGGCCCTGGGGCAGGGGGACCTGCCTGCCGTGGGCCGGCTGCTGGCCAACGCCTTCCAGCCGGTGGCGGCGGCCCGGTTCCCCCAGGTGGAGCAGATCCGCCGGGCCCTGCTGGACCAGGGGGCCCTGGGGGCCAGCCTGACGGGCACGGGGTCTGTGATCTTCGGTCTGTTTGCCGATGCTGACCGGGCGGCGGCCGCCGCCCGGGCCCTGCAGGGCATCGCCCCCCTGGTGGAGGCCTGCACCGTCCTGTCGTAGAACAAAAGGGGCTGCCAAACCCGAATTTGGCAGCTCCTTTGATTTTGTTGGATCATATTTTTTTCAGCCTCACCGTAAAGCTGCTGCCCTGGCCGGCCGGGGGGAGAAATTGAAAATTGAGAATTGAAAATTGAAAATGGTGGAGTTTTCAAATTGCCATTTGAAAACATTTGAAAGATGCCGGTTGTGGCTTGCACAATCTTCCCCGTAGCGGCCGCTCAGTGAGCGGCCAAACCGCGGCGGGAATCTTGCAGGGGGTTCCGTTTTTACGAGATTTGTAACGGGAAGGTGTATGCGTTTCCCGTCACCCAGGTGGTGTGGGGGACCTTTTGTGGCCGATTGATAATCGGCCGCTACGGAGCAGGGATGTGCGCATCCAGTGCCCAGGCCGCCCGTCCCACCGGGGTGACGGGATGCGTACACGCCCCGTAGGGGCGGATGCCCACATCCGCCCGTGCCCGGGCCGCCGATCCCACCGGGGGTTCCGATTTGGGAAAGCTTCTCCGTAGCGGCCGATCATTGATCGGCCATACCCAGCCCGCTGTTCCTTCCGGGGCGGCGGGATACGCACACACCCCATCCGTAGGGGCGGATGCCCACATCCGCCCGTGCCCAGGCCGCCCGTCCCACTGGGGCGGCGGGATACGCACACGCCCCGTAGGGAACGCTCATGCCCACGCAGTGGGACGAGCGTTCCGGCCGGCCGGGGGCCGGCTGGTTGCGTGCAGGACGTATTGCGCAATATGTTTCGATTTCCGGCGGTAGGGGGCGGCGTCTCCGACGCCCCGCGGGAGTCTCCCTCGGGGATGCGTAGAGGGTGGGTGTGTCGTCGTGGACCCACTCCGCCGGGGGGAATCCGCCTGCGGCGGATCGGATCGATCGTCCGGCTGCGCCGGCATGATCGATC
>CAMOKD010000100.1:0-4535 GCA_946617435.1 uncultured Clostridia bacterium
TCTTCAAGCAGCTCAGCCAGAACTATCTCAAGTTCCGCAACACCGCCCGCTACTGCCTGGGCAACCTGGACGGCTTTGACGCCAACCACCTGGTGGCCCCCGAGGACATGCTGGAGCTGGACCGCTGGGCCATCACCCGGCTGAACAAGCTCATCGAGACCGGCTTCAAGGCCTACGACAACTACGAGTTCCATGTGCTCACCCACGCGGTGAACGACTTCTGCGTGGTGGAGCTCAGCCAGTTCTACCTGGATATCCTCAAGGACCGGCTGTACTGCGAGGCCAGAGACGGGCGCAAGCGCCGCTCCGCCCAGACCGCCCTGTACCTGATCCTGGACACCATGGCCAAGCTCTTTGCCCCCATCCTGGCCTTCACCTGTGACGAGATCTGGCAGGCCATGCCCCACCGGGAGGGTGACGACACCCGGAACATCCTCTTCAACGAGATGAACAAGCCCTTTGCCGACTACGCCCTGGACGACGCCGCCATGGCCAAGTGGGACGTGCTCATCCGGGTGCGGGAGGACGTCAACGGCGTGCTGGAGGCCGCCCGGGCAGAAAAGCGCATCGGCAAGGCCCTGGAGGCCCACGTCCAGCTCCTGGCTGAGGATCAGCCCGCCCGGGACGCCCTGGAGGCCATCCGCCGGCTGAATCTGGCGGAGCTGTTCATTGTCTCCAGCTGTGCCGGCGGCACAGACATCCTCCACGGCGGCCAGACCCAGGCGGTCACCGGCCGGGGCACCAACTATCCCGGCCTGATGATCCAGGTGAGCGAGGCCCGGGGCACCAAGTGTCCCCGCTGCTGGATGCACTCTCTGGATGCCGACGCCCAGGGCCTGTGCCCCCGCTGCGCTGCGGTGGTGGCGGCCCTGACCGAGGAAGGCTGAGTCCATGGAGGCGCCAATGGAAGAGCTGTTAAACCCCGCCGCCCCTGCCCAGGCTCCGGAGGATTTGACCAACCACTGCATCGTGAACCAGAGCAGTCTCACCAAGGCCCTGCGGATGGTGTATCAAACCCCGGCCCACAGGGCAATCAACGTGTTTTACATCGCGCTGGCGGCCATTTTGCTGGTCTGCCTGGGGCTGTGTATGTATTTTCAACTGCGCCTGTCCCTGAAGGTGGAGTGCGCCGCTCTGGCACTGCTGAGCGTGGCGCTGCTGGTCTACCGGGTGGTGTTTCAGCCCGGGGTGGGGGCCAGGCGGCAGCTGCGCCGCAGCGAGGAGATCCTGGGCAAGCGGGAGTATGAGACCGTCACCCGCTTCCACGACGGGCGCCTCTACACCCGGCCCGAGAATATGCAGGAGGAGACCCCCCTGGATTACAAGCACATCAAGCGGGTAAGCGAGGGCAAGCAGCACATTGTGCTGCAGACCAAGCGGGGTCAGCTGATCCTCCTGGATCGGAAGGGCTTCCTCCACGGCACCGAGCGGGACTTCTGGCATCTGATGGCAGACCACTGTCCCTCCGCCAAAATCAAGCGCCTGGGGTGAACCCGCAGGCCGCAAAAAGCGCACCGCCCGGGGGGATCTCCCTCCGGGCGGTGCGCTGTATCTGTCAATCCTCCAGCCGGTCCGGGTACAGCTGCAAAATGGCGGCGTGGGCGGCAGCCTGCTCGGCCCGCTTTTTGCTGGTGCCCTCGCCCCGACCCACTTCCCGGTCGTTGAGCAGCACCTGCACGGCAAAGCGCTTGTCGTGGTCCGGGCCGGACTGGCCGGCCAGCCGGTAGACCAAAACCTGGTCCCGATGCTGCTGCACCAGCTCCTGCAGCATGGTTTTGTAGTCGGTGTTCAATCGGATCCGGGCCTTGGTGTCCACCAGCACGTGGGTGTAGATGAACCGTTTGGCCTGGTCCAGGCCGCTGTCCAGATAGATGGCGGCAATGATGGCCTCCACCACGTCGGCCAGGATGGAGATCCGCTCCCGGCCGCCGGTGGCCTCCTCGCCCCGGCCCAGCCGCAGCCAGCTGCCGAGACCCAGCTTGTCGGCGGTCTGGGCCAGGCTGGTCTCGCACACCAGGTCCGCCCGCAGCTTGCTCAAATTCCCCTCGTGGAGCTGGGGAAAGGTGCCCAGCAGATAGTCCGCCGTGACAAAGCCCAGAATGGAGTCTCCCAAAAACTCCAGCCGCTCATAGCTCATAAGCCCGTTTTTCAGCACCTCGTTGGCGTAGGAGGAGTGGCTCAGCGCCTGCTCCAGCAGGGCGGGCCGGGTAAAGGTATAGCCGATGGCCTGTTCCAGCTGTGTCATGGCTCGCTCCGTTCCAGGCGCATCTGGTCGATGTTGGCCTTGATCTCCTCGCAGATGCCGCTTTCCACCGCGGCCATGGCCTGGCGCACCGCGCCCACCACCGCCTCTGCGTCAGAGGAGCCGTGGGCCTTGATCACGGGCTTGGAGATGCCCAGCAGCATGGTGCCGCCGGTTTTCTTGTAGTCCATAATGCCCAGCAGCTCTTTCAGATCCTTCTTCAGCAGCAGGGCCGCCAGCTTGGTGCGCAGATTTTTCAGCAGGGTGTGCTTGAACAGCGAGCCCAAAAACAGGGCCGTGCCCTCCAGGGACTTAAGCATCACATTGCCGCTGAACCCGTCGGCCACCAGCACGTCGCAGGCGCCCTCCATGGCCTCCCGGGCCTCGACGTTGCCCACAAAGTGGATGACGCCGTTGTCTCCCGCCTGCTTCAGCAGGGCGTAGGCCTCCCGGTGCAGGGGGTCGCCCTTGGTGTCCTCGGCGCCGTTGTTCAAAAGGCCCACCCGGGGCTGGTCCACCCCCAGGGCCTGCTTGGCGTAAAAGGAGCCCATGCAGCCAAACTGCAGCAGGAACTCCGGGGTACACTCTGCGTTGGCCCCGGCGTCAATCAGGATCATCCGCCCGGTTTTGGTGGGAATGGTGGGGCCGAAGGCCGCCCGCCGGATGCCCCGCACCCGCTTGACCAGCAGGGTGGCGGCAGACAGCAGGGCCCCCGTGGACCCCGCGGAGAGGAAGGCGTCGCCGCCCCCGTCCGCCAGGAGCTTCAGCCCCAGCACCATGGAGGAGTTGCGCCGGGTTTTCACCACGGCGGCGGGGTCGTCGTGCATGTCCACCACCTCGGCGGCGTCCATCAGCTCCACGCCCTTGGGCAGGGTGTCGATGCCCTGCTCCTTCATAATGGAGAGCAGCTGCTCCACCTTGCCCACCAGGACGACGTCCACGTTCAGCTCCTTTGCGGCCTGAAACCCGCCCTTCAGAAATTCCAGCGGCGCGTGATCGCCGCCCATGGCGTCAATGATGATCTTCATCGAAAAACTCCTCTCTGTCTGTGTGTGCGGCGGTCTCGATCTCCGCCAGGGCCCGCTGGGCAATGGCCAGATTCTTGTTGGCCTTGCCCTTCACCCGGTAGCCCAGGGGCTCCATGATGCCGAAGTTGATGTTCATGGGCTGGAAATGGGTCACCGACCGGTCGCTGATATAGGCCGCCAGGGCCCCCACGGCAGTGCGCGGGGAGAACTCCGGCAGGGGTTTGCCCAGCACCTTGGCCGCCATGCTCACCCCGGCCAGATAGCCCGAGGCGGTAGACTCCACATAGCCCTCCACTCCGGTGAGCTGGCCGGCAAAGGCCACCAGGGGATCCCGCCGGTCGGCGTAATACCGGTCCAGCAGCCTGGGGGAGTCCAGGAAGGTGTTGCGGTGCATCACCCCGTAGCGGACAAACTCCGCCCCGGCCAGGGCCGGGATCATGGAAAACACCCGCCGCTGCTCGCCAAAGCGCAGGTGGGTCTGAAAGCCCACCAGGTTGTACACGCTGCCCGCGGCGTTGTCCCGCCGCAGCTGGACTACGGCGTAGGGCTCCCGGCCGGTTTTGGGGTCGGCCAGACCCACGGGCTTCAGGGGGCCGAAGCGGAGGGTGTCCTCTCCCCGCCGGGCCATGACCTCCACGGGCATACAGCCCTCAAAGACCTTGCTGTCCTCAAAGCAGTGGACCGGCGCCTCCTCGGCGGCGGCCAGGGCAGCCACAAAGGCCTTGTATTCGCCCTCATCCAGGGCGCAGTTGATGTAGTCCGGGGTGCCCCGGTCGTAGCGGGAGGCGAACCAGGCCTTGTCCATGTCGATGGATTCAAAGCTCACCAGGGGCGCCGCCGCGTCGTAGAAGTTCAGATAGGTGCCTTGGCCGAAGTACGCCCCGATGGCGGCGGACAGGGCGTCCGCGGTCAGGGGCCCGGTGGCCAGGATCACCGGCCCCGGGGGCACCTGGGTGACCTCCCGGGCGGTGACGGTGATGTTGGGGTGGGAGCGGATTTTTTCCGTCACCAGCCGGGAGAACCCGCCCCGGTCCACTGCCAGGCAGCCCCCGGCCTCTACCCGGGTGGCGTCGGCGCAGGCCAGGATCAGGCTGTCCAGCTGCCGCAGCTCCTGCTTCAGCAGGCCCACGGCGTTTTCCAGCCGGTCCCCCCGCAGGGAGTTGGAGCACACCAGCTCAGCAAAATCCGGGCTGTGGTGGGCGGGGGTCATCTTCTCCGGCTTCATCTCTATCAGCTCCACCGCCAGGCCCCGCCGGGCCAACTGC
>CAMOKD010000101.1:0-4421 GCA_946617435.1 uncultured Clostridia bacterium
GTGTGGTGGACCACCGAGGGCTACAAGAACGACAACCACCCCATGAGCGAAGAGGTCTGGCAGGAAGTCAAGAAGCTGGCCGTCAAGGAGCTGTGCGACAAGAAGCTCTTTGTGGTAGACGCCTTCTGCGGCGCCAACGCCGACACCCGCATGGCCGTCCGCTTCATCGTGGAGGTCGCCTGGCAGGCCCACTTCATCAAGAATATGTTCATCCAGCCCACCGAGGAAGAGCTGGCCAAGTTTGAGCCCGACTTCGTGGTCTACAACGCCTCCCTGGCCAAGTGCGAGAACTACGCCGAGCTGGGCCTGCGGTCCGACACCGTGGTGGCCTTTAACGTCACCAGCAAGGAGCAGGTCATCATCAACACCTGGTACGGCGGCGAGATGAAAAAGGGCATGTTCTCCATGATGAACTACTACCTGCCCCTGAAGGGCATTGCCGCCATGCACTGCTCCGCCAACACCGATATGAACGGCGAGAACACCGCCATCTTCTTCGGCCTGTCCGGCACCGGCAAGACCACCCTGTCCACCGACCCCAAGCGCCTGCTGATCGGCGACGACGAGCACGGCTGGGACGACAACGGCGTGTTCAACTTTGAGGGCGGCTGCTATGCCAAGGTCATCAACCTGGACAAGGACTCCGAGCCCGACATCTACAACGCCATCAAGCGCAACGCCCTGCTGGAGAACGTCACCGTGGACGAAAACGGCAAGATCGACTTTGCCGACAAGTCCGTCACCGAGAACACCCGCGTCAGCTACCCCATCGACCACATCGAAAAGATCGTGAAGAACGTGCGGCCCATCTCCTCCGGCCCGGCAGCCAAGAACGTGATCTTCCTGTCCGCCGACGCCTTCGGCGTGCTGCCCCCGGTGTCCATCCTGACGCCTGAGCAGACCAAGTACTACTTCCTGTCCGGCTTTACCGCAAAGCTGGCCGGCACCGAGCGCGGCATCACCGAGCCCACCCCCACCTTCTCCGCCTGCTTCGGCCAGGCCTTCCTGGAGCTGCACCCCACCAAGTACGCCGAGGAGCTGGTCAAGCGCATGGAGCAGTCCGGCGCCAAGGCCTACCTGGTCAACACCGGCTGGAACGGCACCGGCAAGCGGATCTCCATCAAGGACACCCGCGGCATCATTGACGGCATCCTGGACGGCTCCATCCTGAAGGCCCCCACCAAGAAGATCCCCTACTTCAACTTTGAGGTGCCCACCGAGCTGCCCGGCGTGAACCCCGCCATCCTGGATCCCCGCGACACCTACGCCGACCCCGCCGTCTGGGAGGAGAAGGCCAAGGATCTGTCCGCCCGGTTCATCAAGAACTTTGTGAAGTACGAGTCCAACGAAGCCGGCAAGGCCCTGGTCGCCGCCGGTCCCCAGCTGTAAGCAAGCACACCGTAAGCACGAAACGGCTGCCCTTCGGGGCAGCCGTTTTTGCGTGGAAACAGGGCCCTTGGCGCGCTCTCCGGATGATTGACATTCAGAAGGAATTATTATATAATGAAAATGCAAGTTTATGCATCCGACGGGCCGCAACAAACACAAGCGACGAAAGGAAAGGGAATGCCATATGAAAAAACTTCTGGCACTGCTGATCGCCCTGGTCATGGTTCTCTCTCTTGCAGCCTGCGGAAAGGAGCCTGCCCCGGCATCACCCACCGGCCCCGCGCCGGAGACCCAGTCCGGCCAGGCCCCCGGGGCCGACGCCCTCCCCTTTACCGAGGAGGAGCCCCCGCAGAACGCCCTGGACCCCGCAAGCCCCATTCCCGGCATCAACTTCGACTATCCCCTTACCGAGCAGGTCTTTGAGGAGGAGAATCTGATCCTGCGGCTGCCGGAGGGGGTCTCGGCGGAGAACGAGGGCCGGGGGCAGAACATGGGCCACATCACGGTGACCGACCGGGAGGACGGCTGGAAGCTGATGTTCCGCCCGGACAATTTCTCCCTGGGCAACCTGGTCAACAACGTAAGCGCCACCCTGATTTACGACGGCAACGAAATCAAAACCGACTGGTCCCAGGACGTGCCGGGCACCCTGGCCGGCTTCCCCATCCGGGTGTGGGCCAACAACATCCGCCCGGGCTGGCTCCACCCCAGCAACGAGTCTGACGCCCCCGGGGTGGACATCGTCATGGACTACGGCGAGACCCTTGTGGGCGAGTGGCTGGGCATGCACATCCGCCTGGAGGCCCTGGAGCCCAAGGACGACACCAACATCTACCACTATCTGTACAACAGCAAGCTCCGGGCGGTGCTGAACAGCTTTGCCCCCATCGAAACCCCGGGGGGCGTGGAGCTGACCGCAAACGGCATCACGGCCACCTTCCCCGCCCGCTGGCCCGTGAAGACCGGCGAGAACTCCATGGTGGCCCTGCTGCACTCCGACGCGCTCAGTGGCGGCATCTCCATGTCCACCCAGTACCAGCCGGACCCCCAGCAGCACGCCGACAGCTATCCCGGCCAGCAGTTCACCCGCACCTACGGCGACAACGACTGGATCGGCGTGGTGGCGGAGCACACCTTTGACCGGGGCCAGGACGCGCCGCCCACGGTTCTGCACTCCATGTACCTGTTCTCGGCGTTCAACGACAAAATGTGCGCCTCGGTCCACGTGGACCTGACCGGCGCCGACCAGGAGGCCCTCACCGCGTTTTTGGACAACAGCCAGTTTGTGGCGCTGATGGAGTCTGTGAAGCTGGACCCCGCCGGCTGGCACCAGCCCGGCACCGCCGAGGTGAACGGCCTGCTGTCCAGCAGCGGCCGCATCATGTCCTACTCCGGCACCGAGGAGGAACTGGAGATCCCCGCCGTGATCGGCGAGTATAACACCGTGTACATCGGGCCGGGGGCCTTTGCAGACAACGCCACGCTGAAAAAGGTGGTCATCCCCGAGGGCGTCACCGAGCTGCAGCCCAACGCCTTCTCCGGCTGCGCCAACCTGGAAACCGTAGTCCTGCCAGAGACCCTGAACTATATCTATACCAACGCCTTCCGGGACTGCCCGAAGCTGAAGGACGTGGTCCTGCCCGGCAGCGTGTCCTACGTGGGCTTTGCAGCCTTTGAGGGCTCCGGCGCAGGCAGCTTTACCGGCAGCAGCGCCCAGTACGACTCCCACTGCTTTGAGGGCAGCACCTTTGAGCGCATCAGCCTGCCGGCAGGCTCCGATCTGAGCGGCGACTATATCTTCTCGGGGATGCAGACGGCCCAGGTGGAGCTCCCGGCGGATCTCACCGCCCTGGGCCGGGGCGCGTTTACCGGCTCACGGGCCATCACCCGGCTGGACCTGCCCGACACTCTGCGGCAGATCGGCCCCAGCGCCTTCAGCAATATGGGCGGCCTGCCCTACGTCAAGCTGCCCGAGGGGCTGGAGGAGATCCCGGAAAACTGCTTCAACTCCACCACCCTGGACGTGCTGGTGATCCCGGCGTCGGTCAAGGTGATCGGCGACTACGCCACCTTCAGCGGGGCGTACATCCTCCTGCAGAATCCGGAGGTCCAGATCGGCTACCACGCCCTGAACGCGGACTATATCTATCTGACAGGGGCCAAGGACTTTGTCTTCCCCGCCGACCGCGAGGTCTTTGTGGGCAGCCGACTGTATCTGGAGGGGATCTACGACCCGGCCCAGCTCCAGGGGGATCTCTACAACGGCACCGCCATCAGCAACCAGATCTATCTCCCCTCCGACGCCACCGAGACCGAGAGCGACGCCATGGACGCCTACCTCGCCTCCATCGGCTATGACGAGATCTCGTGGATCGGCTCGGCATGGAATTTCATGCCGGAGGACACCTTCGGCTTTGACGTGCAGAACTGCATCATCACCGGCTATCACGGCGAGAGCAAAAAGCTGTCCGTCCCGGACTACGCCCTGTACCTGGACGACGACTGGTGGCTGACCCAGAACGTCTACGGCATTGCAGACGGGGCCTTCAAGGATTCCGGGTTTACCGAGGCCTACTTCCGCGGCAACTGCGGCGACGGCATCGGGGCCAGGATCCTGGAGGGGAACACCGCCCTGAGGGACATCTGGTTCACCACCCAGCTGCTCTTTGACGAGGGCAACTACGACCCGGAGGCCTTTGTGGGGATCCCCGAGAACGTGACGGTGCACCTGCCGGATTCCATGACCGAGGAGCAGCGGGCCTGGGCGGAGAATTATCTGCACTCCATCGGCATCCCCGAAAGCGCGGCCTTTGCATACTACAGCCTGCGGTAACGAAGGCCGGGCAGAAAAGCCGCCCCATTGAGAGACAGCCCCGTCATATCATGCACAGCAAGGCAGCCGGCACCCCAGGGTGTCGGCTGCCGATTTTTTGCGGCCGGGGGAGGGGAATTGAAAATTGAGAAGTGAGAATTGAGAATGGCGAGGCGTGCCGTAGGGGCGGATGCCCACATCCGCCCGTGCCCAGCCCGCC
>CAMOKD010000102.1:0-4334 GCA_946617435.1 uncultured Clostridia bacterium
CCCCGGTGGGATCGGCGGGCTGGGCATGGGCGGATGTGGGCATCCGCCCCTACGGATGGGGCGTGTGCGCATCCCGTCACCCTGGTGGGATCGGCAGGCTTTTATGGCCGCTCGGGTGAGCGGCCACTACGGATAGAGCGTGTGCGCACACTGCACCCCCGGTGGGATCGGCAGGCTTTTATGGCCGCTCGGGTGAGCGGCCACTACGGATAGAGCGTGTGTGCACACTGCACCCCTGGTGGGATCGGCGGCCTGGGCACGGGCGGATGTGGGCATCCGCCCCTACGGGTGCAAATGCGCAACCGCAGCTTTCAAATGTTTTCAAATGACAATTTGAAAACTCCGCCATTCTCCATTCTCAATTCTCAATTTTCAATTCTCAATTCCCAATTCCCCCCACGGGGCGGTCCTGCGGCGCAGGGCCGCCCCGTTTTCTTCATTTTTTCTTCAAAAACAGCAAATTGGGGTGGAAATCCAAAAACGCTTGTGTTATAATGCTATACGGAAGAGATTGGAGCTTTCCGCGGGCAAAGGGCCTGCGGAGCCTTCCAAATACCATATTACGGAGGAGCTTTTATGGCTAAGAAAGTTCAAATCACCGAAACAGTCCTTCGTGACGCCAACCAGTCCCTGATGGCCACCCGTCTGCCCTATGCCGATTTTGAGGACATCCTCGAAACCATGGACAAGGCCGGGTACTACTCTGTGGAGTGCTGGGGCGGCGCCACCTTCGACTCCTGCCTGCGCTACCTGGGTGAGGATCCCTGGGAGCGGCTGCGCAAAATCCGCGAGCGGATGCCCAACACCAAGCTGCAGATGCTGCTGCGCGGCCAGAATCTGCTGGGCTACAAGCACTACCACGACGACGTGGTGGAAAAGTTCGTCGAGCTGGCCATCAAAAACGGCATCGACATCATCCGCATCTTTGACGCGCTGAACGATTTCCGCAACATCGAAACCGCCCTCAAGGCTGTGAAGACCTACTCCAAGAAGTACGGCCGCCACGTCATCGCCTCCGGCTGCATCTCCTACACCCAAAGCCCGGTGCACACCGTGGACAAGTATGTAGAGATGTGCAAGCAGCTGGTGAGGATGGGCTTTGAGACCGTCTGCCTGAAGGACATGGCCGGCACCATGAGCCCCTACGAGGCCGAGCACCTCATCAAGGGCATCAAGCAGGCCCTGCCCAGCACCCCGGTGATTCTGCACACCCACTGCACCACCGGCATGGCCTACATGACCCTGACCAAGGCCATCGAGTCCGGGGTGGACGTCATTGACTGCGCCACCTCCTGCTTCTCCAACGGCACCTCTCAGCCCTCCACCGAGACCATGTTCTACGCCCTGCAGCAGTACGGCATCGACTGCGGCCTGGATGAAAAGATCATCAACCAGGTCAACGACTACTTCAAGCCCATCAAGCAGAAGTACATCGACTCCGGCCGGATCTCCCCCAAGTCCATGGGCACCGACGCCCAGGCCCTGGTGTACAAGGTCCCCGGCGGCATGCTCTCCAACATGATTGCCAACCTCACCGACATGGGCGCCATGGACAAGTTTGACGCCGCCCTGCTGGAGATCCCCGAGGTCCGCAAGGATCTGGGCTATCCTCCCCTGGTCACTCCCCTGAGCCAGATGGTGGGCAACCAGGCCGTTACCAACGTGCTGGTGGGCGAGCGCTACAAGAACATCTCCAACGAGGTAAAGAACTACTTCAAGGGCGAGTACGGCATTGCCCCCGCTCCCGTGAGCCAGGAGCTGCAGGACAAGATCCTGGGCGAGGGCAAGCAGCCCGTGGACTGCCGCATCGAAGACGCCAAGCGCACCGGCGAGGACTTTGCCAAGGCCAAGGAGGCCCTGGGCGACCTGGCCAAGACCGAAGAGGATATCATGAGCTACATCTGCTATCCCAAGCAGGCCAAGGAGTTCCTGGAGGCCCGCAAGGCCAAGGAAGAGAACATCGTCACCTACACCATCGAAGCGATGTAAGGAGGTGCCATGATGCTGTTTTTAGACGCCAATGCCCTGGGCCTGTCCCATCTGGACATGGGCACCCGGTTCCTCACGGCGCTGCTGGGCTATGCGGTGGTCTTTGCCGGCCTGCTGATGCTGATGGCCATTGTGTACATCATGGGCGCCATCTTCAAGTCTCTGGCCAACAAGAAGGCCCAGGCCCCTGCCCTGCCCAAGGCGGACAAGCAGGCCCCGGTGCAGGCCATCCAAAAGACCCTGCCCCCCGCCCCCGGTACTGCCGGTGAGATCAAGCTCTTCGACGTGCCCGACAAGGAGGCCGCCCTCATCATGGCCATTGTGGCCGATCAAATGGGCAAGCCCCTGAACGAGCTGCGCTTCAAGTCCATCAAGGAGGTCAAGTAATATGAAATATAAAGTCACGCTCAACGGCCGCACCTACGAGGTAGAGGTCGAGGCCGGAAAGGCCATGCTGGTGGACGAGTACGAGGCCTATGCCCCGGCCCCCGCCGCCCCCGAAGCCCCTGCGGCTGCCCCGGCTGCCGCTGCTGCGCCCGCCCCCGCCCCCGCCGCGGTGAATCTGGCCGCCGGCGAGCAGGTCAGCGCCCCCATGCCCGGCAACATCCTGCGGGTAGACGTCAAGCAGGGTGACGCGGTCAAGGCCGGCCAGGTCCTGGTGATCCTGGAGGCCATGAAGATGGAAAACGAAATCGTGGCGCCCAAGGACGGAACCGTCGCCCAGGTGGTCACCAAGGTCGGCGACAAGGTGGATACCGGCGCGGCTCTGGTTGTGATTGCTTAAGGAGGGTATCGGATGAACATTCTGGATACACTGCAAAAGCTGCTGGCGGAATCCGGGTTTGCCATGTTCTTCCAGAACGGCGGCTGGCGCAACCTGGTGATGATTCTCATCGCCTGCCTGCTGCTGTATTTGGGCATCAAAAAGAAGTTTGAGCCCCTGCTGCTGGTGGGCATTGCCTTTGGCTGTCTGCTGGTCAACGTGAGCCTCTTCTTTGTGAAGAACGCCAATGGCGAGCTGGTCTCCACCGCCGATGCGCTTTACCACACCGACCTGTGGTCCCGCTTCCTGGACCCCAATAACGCCGAGTACTATCACAGCTACGGCGCCGTGCTCAAAGAGGGCGGCTTCCTGGATATTCTGTACATCGGCGTCAAGGCGGGTCTGTACCCCTCCCTGATCTTCATGGGCGTGGGCGCCATGACGGACTTCGGCCCGCTGATTGCCCGGCCCTCCTCCCTCATCCTGGGCGCTGCGGCCCAGTTCGGCGTGTTCTTCGCCTTCTTAGGCGCCACCTTCCTGGGCTTCACCGGTGCCCAGGCGGCGTCCATCGGCATCATCGGCGGCGCCGACGGCCCCACCGCCATCTACCTGACCACCAAGCTGGCCCCGGAGCTGCTGGGCCCCATCGCGGTGGCCGCCTACTCCTACATGGCCCTGATCCCCATGATCCAGCCCCCGCTGATGAAGCTGTTCACCACCAAGAAGGAGCGGGAAGTGGTCATGACCCAGGCCAGAGAGGTCAGCAAGACCGAAAAGATCATCTTCCCCATTGTGGTTACCATTTTCTGCGTGCTGCTGCTGCCCTCCACCGCCCCGCTGATCGGCTGCCTGATGCTGGGCAACCTGTGGCGTGAGTGCGGCGTCACTGAGCGCCTGAGCGACACCGTGCAGAACGCCCTGATGAACATCGTCACGGTGTTCCTGGGCATCTCTGTGGGCGCCACCATGGCGGGCGACCAGTTTTTGACGCTGAAGACCATCTACATTGTGGTGCTGGGCCTGATTGCCTTTGGCTTCTCCACCATTGGCGGCCTGGTGGTCGGCAAGATCATGTACAAGGTCACCGGCGGCAAGATCAATCCGCTGATCGGCTCGGCCGGCGTGTCCGCCGTGCCCATGGCAGCCCGGGTCAGCCAGATTGAGGGCCAGAAGGCCAACCCGAAGAACTTCCTGCTGATGCACGCCATGGGCCCCAACGTGGCCGGCGTGATCGGCTCCGCCATTGCGGCGGGCTTCCTGCTGAAGGTATTCGGCGGCTGAGTGCCCACAAAAAAGCGTGGCCCGCAAGGGCCGCGCTTTCCTGCTATCCAGGCGCCCCGGGGCAGGAATGAAGGAATGAAAACGACCTATGGCTGATGAAGTCAGCTGCGCCTGATTTGTATACACGCTCTTCCGTAGCGGCCGCTCAGCGAGCGGCCATAAAAGGCTGCCCATACCGCCGGGGTAACGGGATGCGTACATGCTGCCCCCCGTAGGGGTGGATGCCTTTCATCCGCCCTGAAGCCGCCCCTACCGCCGGAAATCGAAACATATTGCGCAATACGAACTGCACACAACCAGC
>CAMOKD010000103.1:0-4303 GCA_946617435.1 uncultured Clostridia bacterium
GGGGATGTCCACAAACTTGCGGATGTGGGCCACGTCCTCCAGGTTGCAGTTCTCGGGCATATAGATGGGCGGATGCGCCCAGTACCAGGCGTCGTAGGTGCCGTTGTCGCAGTTGAGCATATCGTAGCCGGCGTCCTGGAGGAACTTGGCGGCAAGCTCAGACTCTGCCATATCCCGGCCCACCTCGGTGTACTCCTCGCCGGGCAGGGCGCCCTGGCGCATGCCCTTGGTCTTGGACAGCACGGAGTAGCGCAGAGACACGGGGAAGTCGCTGCCGCAGGCGGCCTTGATGGCCTTGACGATCTCGGCGGCAAAGCGATAGCGGTTTTCCAGGCTGCCGCCGTATTCGTCGGTGCGCTTGTTGACGTATTTCAGGGTGAACTGGTCCAGCAGATAGCCCTCGTGGACCGCGTGGACCTCCACGCCGTCTACCCCGGCGTCCTTCAGGAGCTTGGCGGACTTGGCGAAGGAGTCGATGAACTCCTGGATCTCGGCCTTGGTCATCTCTCTGGAGGGGAGCTTGTCAGACCAGCGGTTGGGCGAGGGGGATGCGGAGGCGGTGATCTTGTCCAGGTCCATCACGGGCTTGGCCACGGCGCGCAGGAGCTTGTTGTTGTAGAGCTTCTCCATCATCTCGCTGACGGTGAAGGAGCGGCCGAAGCCGGCAGTGAGCTGCACAAAGAGCTTGGCGCCGGTTTTGTGGAACTCGGGCATCCACTTGGCCAGGTCCTTGAACATCTTTTCGTTCTTGTGGAGCCACTGGCCGAACATGGGGTTGTACACCGGCTGGCAGCCCGGCAGCACCAGACCGGCGTTGTTCTTGGCCACCTCGAGGATGAAGTGGGCGCCTTCCTTGTCAAAGTGGTTTTTCTCCATCCAGCCCAGCAGATTGGTGCCGCCCATGGAGACAAGGACGACTCTGTTTTTGATTTCACAGCTGCCGATCTTCCAGCTGGTCAGCAGGGGCTGCAAACGTGCGTCCATGGAAATGTCCTCCCGTTATCATCAGATTGGCGGAGCTCCGCCGAATCTATTTTACCATGCAAATCCTTCCAGGTCAAGGTGCAACACTTGACATGAACCCGGGATTTGCATATAATATAGGATACATTAAAACCGCAACATCACAACAAGTGAGGATGCCATGTCTGATTATGAACGTTACCAAACCCTGACCCAGGCCGGGCAGGAGCTGTTCAGCCCCGGCTGCCCGGTGAGCGTGCTGCGCTACCAGCTCTCCCTGGATCTGGAACAGGGTCAGCGGCTGCTCCAGGTCCGGATGCTGAACCACAGCGACCGCACCGTCATGAGCGTCTACCTGCGCATCGTCTGCAAGGACGCCCGGGGCCAGGAGATCACCACCCTGGAGCTCATCCCCGTCACCGGTCTGGCTGTGCGCACCGGCCGGATCTTCGGCGACGACAAGGTGCTCACCCTGTGGCCCTCCGGGGTCACCTTTGTGGAGATCTATCCCCAGCGGGTGGTGTTTACCGACGCCACCGCCTGGAACGAGCCCGCCCGGTCCGACTACATCAGCGTGCCGCCCCCGGTGGCCGTCCGGCCCGGGGACGAGCTCTACCCCGCCCTGGCCGCTGCCGCCCGCACCGGCGGGGTGCACAACGATTACTACTTCAAATCCCTGCGGGGGGCCTTCCAGTGCACCTGCGGCGTCACCAACTCCGGCCGCAGCCTGCGCTGCGTCCGCTGCGGCGCCCCCAGAGCCTGGCTGGAGGCCCACATGGACCCCGAGTCCCTCCGCCATCCGGCCCCGGCCCCCGCGCCGGAGCCTGCCGCCCCCGCTGCGGCGCCGGCGGCCCCGTCGGCTGCGCCTGCGGCCCCGGCGGCCCCGTCGGTTCCCCCGGTGGTGGCCCCGGTGGTGGTCCCCGCCGCCGTGCGGGAGCCCGATCCCCTGGATCTGGCCCAGCTGCTGGCCCCGGAGCCCCCTGCGCCCCCGGCAGCCCCGGTGGCCCCCCAGCCCCGGGAGGAGGCCAAGCCCGAAAAGAAAGCCTCCGGCGGCCGCACCGCCGCCATCATTGCCGCGGTGCTGGTGTTCCTGCTGGGGGCCGCCTGGTGCAGCTACAAGTATCTCATGCCCTTTATGCGCTACCAGGAGGGCGTGTCCCAGCAGGCCACGGCCCAGTATGAGCAGGCCATCGCCACCTTCACCGAGCTGGGCGAGTACAAAGACGCCCCCCAGCGGATTTTGGACTGCAAGGGCCAGATCGGCCTGGGCCTGATGCGCAACGAGGACTACGCCGCCGCCTACCAGGCCCTGCTGGGTCTGCCCGGGTACGAGAGCTACTGCGCCGACTGTCTGTACAGCCTGGGCGTGCTGGCCTACAACGCCGGGGACGTGGAGACCGCCTGGTCCTACGTGGAGCAGCTGGAGCAGGAGTACGGCGGCCACGAAAAGCTGGAGCCCCTGAAGCAGCGCTGCAACTACAGCCGGGGCCTGACCGCCTTTGAGGACGCCGGGGTCGCCCCGGACCCGGACCAGGCCATCACCCTGTACTACACTGCGCTGGAGTACTTTGCCGCCGCCGGCGACTACCAGGACAGCGCCGACCGGATTCTCCGCTGCCGGTACCAGATCGCCGATCTCACCGAGCAGATGGGCAATCTCACCGGGGCGGCGGACCTGTTCGGCGAGCTGGGCGACTATGAGGACGCCCCCGAACGCCGGCTGAAGTGTATGTACGACTACGCCGAGAGTAACATCAGCCAGCCGGACCAGACCACCATCGAGTATCTGGGCGAGCTGGCCCGGGAGGGCTATGAGGACAGCGCCTGGCTGCAGCAGCAGGCCACGGGGCAGAACGAGTACGCCTTCCACGTGAGTATGAGCCCCGTGGACGACGGCGCCGGGATCGACCTGGCCTGGGATCTGAGCCTGCTGTACGTCCACTACGACCTGGACGTCGGCGGGGAGCTGATCCACGTGCTGATGCGCTACACCCTGCCCGACGGCAAGACCGGCCAGGCCTTTTTGAACAGCGACGGCACCCCCACGGGCACCAAGCCCTGGACGTCCCTGGTGCCGGTGACCTGCCAGACCGCCGGCGAGGTCCGGCTGGAGTTCACCCACGCAGACCGGCCCGACACCGTGCTGGGCGAGCTGGTATTCCGCTACGACCCCGCAGCGGCCCCCGCCCCGGACCCGGCGGCCAACCAGGCCCCTGACACCGGCGTCCAGCCCGCCGACGGCAGCGTCACCCCCGCCGAGCCCGCGGGACGAGCCGGATGAGGCGCTGCTTTGCCCCCATGGAGGGCATCACCACCCGGGCCTTTCGGGAGGCCCACGCCGCCTGCTTCCCCCGGCCGGACCGGTATTATCTGCCCTTCCTCTCCCCCACCCAGGTCCACAGCCTGACCCCCAAGCAGCTGCGGGAGCTGACCCCCGGCCTGGTGGGCCTGGAGCAGCTGGTGCCCCAGCTGCTGACGAAAAACGCCCAGGACTTTCTCTGGGCGGCAGGCGCCCTGGCGGAGCTGGGCTTTACAGAGGTGAATCTGAACCTGGGCTGTCCCTCGGGCACGGTGGTGGCCAAGGGCAAGGGCGCGGGAATGCTCCGGGACGTGGAGGCCCTGGACCGGTTTTTGGACCAGGTGTGCGCCGCCAGCCCCCTGCCGGTGTCGGTAAAGACCCGGCTGGGGCTGGAGAACCCGGCGGAGTTTGACAGGATCCTGCCGGTGCTGAGCCGGTATCCCCTCCGGGAGCTGATCATCCACCCCCGGACCCGCCGACAGCTCTACGCCGGCCGGGTGCATTCGGACCGGTTTGAGTGGGCCCTGGGCCAAACCGCCCTGCCCCTGTGCTACAACGGGGATCTGTTCACCCGGCAGGCGGTGGCGGATTTTGCAGCGGCCCACCCCGGGGTGGAGGCGGTGATGCTGGGCCGGGGCCTGCTGATGGACCCGGCCCTGTGCGGCGCCCCCGCCACCCGGCAGCAGCTGGAGACCTTCCACGGCCTGCTGTGCGACAGCTACCTTGCCGCCATGGACCCGGACCGGGCGGCCCTGCCCAAGCTCAAGGAGCTGTGGGCATTTTTGATTTGCCGGTTCACCGGGGCCGAGAGCCTGTACAAGCAGATCCGCAAGGCCCGGCGCTGGCAGGAGTACGCCCCCGTCGCCCGGGAGCTTTTGACCCACTGCCCCTTGGCAGCTGATTGTATACACGCTCTTCCGTAGCGGCCGCTCAGTGAGCGGCCATAAAAGGCTGCCCATACCGCTGGGGTTGCGGGATGCGTACATGCTGCCCCCGTAGGGGCGGATGCCTTTCATCCGCCCTAACGCCGCCCGCTACCAC
>CAMOKD010000104.1:0-4256 GCA_946617435.1 uncultured Clostridia bacterium
GGATGTGGGCATCCGAGGGCGGATGTGGGCATCCGAGGGCGGATGTGGGCATCCGCCCCTACGGAGGCAGGCGCGGCCGGACGGATGCGCACAGTGCAAAGGCTCAGAAGCTGCGGTCCTTTTCGGCAATCTGCCGCAGGCACAGGGCCTTGAAGGCCTCGGGGGTCATGGCCCCCAGGTCCGCGCCGGTGCGGGTGCGGACGGAGACGGTGCCGTTCTCCATATCCCGGTCGCCGATGACCAGCATGTAGGGGATCTTCTGCACCTGGGCCTCACGGATCTTGTAGCCCAGCTTTTCGGAGCGGTAGTCGCCCTCGGCGTCGATGTCCAGGTCGCGGAGCTCCTGCACCAGCTTGGCGGCGTAGTCGTGGGCCCGGTCGGTGATGGGCAGCACCCGGACCTGCTCGGCGCACATCCACAGGGGCAGGGCGCCGGCGTATTTCTCGATGAGATAGGCCAGGGTCCGCTCATAGCAGCCCAGGGAGGTGCGGTGGATGATATAGGGGATCTTTTTCTGGCCGTCGGTGTCGGTGTATTCCATGCCGTAGCGCTGGGCCAGGAGCATATCCACCTGGATCGTGATCAGCGTGTCCTCCTTGCCGAAGACGTTCTTATACTGGATGTCCAGCTTGGGGCCGTAGAAGGCAGCCTCGTCGATGCCGATGGTGTACTCCACGCCCAGATCGTCCAGGATCGTCTTCATGGTGGCCTGGGCCAGCTCCCACTGCTCCGGGGTGCCCTCGTACTTGTTGTTCGGGTTGGCGGGATCCCACTGGGAGAAGCGGAAGGAGCAGTCGTCCAGCATGCCGACCGTATCGAGGCAGTATTTCGCCAGCTCCAGACAGCCCTTGAACTCCTCCTCCAGCTGCTCGGGGCGGACCATCAGATGGCCCTCGGAAATCGTGAACTGCCGCACCCGGATCAGACCGTGCATCTCGCCGGAGTCCTCGTTGCGGAAGAGGGTGGAGGTCTCGTTCAGACGCATGGGCAGGTCCCGATAGGACCGGGCCCGGTTCAGAAAGACCTGGTACTGGAAGGGGCAGGTCATAGGCCGCAGGGCGAAGCACTCCTTCGTCTCATCGTCGGGGTCACCCAGGATGAACATGCCGTCCCGGTAGTGATCCCAGTGGCCGGAGACCTTATAGAGCTCACGCTTTGCCATATAGGGGGTCTTGGTAAGCTGATAACCGCGCTTGCGCTCGGTATCCTCCACCCAGCGCTGGAGCTTCTGGATGACTCGGGCGCCCTTGGGCAGAATGATGGGCAGGCCCTGGCCGATATAATCCACCGTGGTGAAGAATTCCAGCTCCCGGCCCAGCTTGTTGTGGTCCCGCTTCAGGGCCTCGGCCTGCTGCTGCAGATAGGCGTCCAGCTCGTCCTTGGAGGGGAAGGCCACGCCGTAGATCCGCTGGAGCATCTTGCGGTTGGAGTCGCCCCGCCAGTAAGCGCCGCAGGCCTTGGTGAGCTTAAAGCCGTTGTGCTTTACCCGGCCGGTGGAGTCCAGATGGGGGCCGGCGCACAGGTCGGTGAACTCCCCCTGGGTGTAGAAGGAGATGACTGCGTCCTCGGGCAGGTCGTTGATCAGCTCGACCTTATAGGGCTCGCCCTTTTCTTCCATGTAGGCAATGGCCTCCTGCCGGGGCTTTTCGGAGCGCTCCAGATGCAGGCGCTCCTTGCAGATCTTTTTCATCTCGGCCTCGATCTTCTCCAGGTGCTCGCCGGTGAAGGAGAAGGGGGCGTCAAAGTCGTAATACCAGCCCAGGTCGATGGACGGGCCGATGGCCAGCTTGACCTCGGGCCACAGGCGCTTGACCGCCTGGGCCATGATGTGGGAGCAGGTGTGCCAGTAGGTCTTGCGATAGGCCTCGTTTTCAAAGGTGTAGACGTTTTCTTCAGACATGATTGATGATCCTCCTTGGGGAATTGGTTACATTGATATCATTGAGAGGTGAGAACTGAGAATGGAGAATGATTGTATATATGCCCGTCGTTCAAATGGCAATTTGAACGACACCTACAATTCTCAATTCTCAATTTTCAATTCTCAATTCAAAACAAAACCCCCGACCACGGAAATGGTCAGGGGTGAATAAAAACTTATCCACGGTTCCACCCTGGTTGCAGCGCAGGCGCTGCCGCTTTGGGACGCTGTAACGGGCGCGGCCCGGCTCTTCTTACAGGCGGCAGGTGCGGCGTTGGGAAGAGCGGCTCGGAAGCGGTGGTACAGCTCCTGTTCTGCAGGGCCCTTGCAGCCGATGAGGCCCCTCTCTGGGCAGGGTGTGGGAGCGACGGTCTTCGTCATAGCCATTTTCTTGGGCTGATTATACTACCGCCGGCGTGAAATTGCAAGGACTTTTTTGTGAAATTCCCCAGGTTGGAACCAAAAAAGCACTTGACATAACCCAAACAGGACATTACAATATTGATTGGATTAGTTTGTCCGCCGGGGCGTTCGGGGTCCCCGGCCGCGACATTTCTTTTTCTCGGCATACCCAATACTACGAAAAGGAGGTGTGCAGAGTTATGCAACTATGGTTGGCAATCGTGCTTACGATCCTTGCCTTTGTGATCGGAGCCGTTGTATTCTTCTTTATTGGCATCAAGTACCGCAAAAAGATTGCCGAACAGCAGATCGGCAGCGCGGAACAGGAAGCCACGCGCATCATCAATGAGGCCATCAAGGGCGGAGAGAGCAAGAAGCGTGAAATGCTTCTTGAAGCCAAGGAGGAAATCCATAAAACTCGCACAGAAAACGACAGAGAGATCAAAGAACGCCGCAACGATCTCAACAAACAGGAGCGCCGCCTGCAGCAAAAGGAGGAATCCTTAGACAAAAAGCTGGACAACTTTGAGCGCAAAGAGGAAGATCTGCGCAAAAAGCAGCAGGCTGTGGCCGCCACCCAGGAGGAGGTCAACCTCATCAAGAAGTCCCAGCTGGAAATGCTGGAAAAAATCTCCGGCTTCTCCCAGGAGGAGGCCAAGGTATACCTCATTAAAAACGTGGAGGCCGACGCCCGCCACGACGCCGCCATGAAGCTGAAGGAGATCGAGGCCGAGCTGAAGGAAAACGCCGACTCCCTGGCCAGGGAGATCATCTCCACCGCCATCCAGCGCTGCGCCGCCGACCACGCCGCCGAGGCCACCGTCTCTGTGGTGCCCCTGCCCAGCGACGAGATGAAGGGCCGCATCATCGGCCGCGAGGGCCGCAACATCCGCACCCTGGAGACCATCACCGGCGTAGACCTGATTATTGACGACACCCCCGAAGCCATCACCGTCTCCTCCTTTGACCCCGTCCGGCGGGAGATTGCCAGGGTCGCCCTGGAAAAGCTGATTGCCGACGGCCGCATCCACCCCACCCGCATCGAGGACATGGTAGAAAAGTCCCGCCGCGAGGTGGAGGCCCTGATCAAGCGGGAGGGCGAGCGCGCCGTGTTCGAAACCGGCGTGCAGGGCCTGCACCCCGAGCTGATCAAGCTGCTGGGCCGGCAGAAGTTCCGCACCTCCTACGGCCAGAACGTGCTGAACCACTCCATGGAGGTGGCCCACATTGCCGGGCTGCTGGCCGGCGAGCTGGGTGAGGACGTGGCCCTGGCCAAGCGGGCCGGCCTGCTGCACGACCTGGGCAAGAGCGTGGACCACGAGATGGAGGGCAGCCACGTTCAGCTGGGCGTGGAGCTGGCCCGGAAATACAAAGAATCCCCCGAGGTCATCCACGCCATCGAGGCCCACCACGGCGACGTGGAGGCCCACTCCGTCATCGCCTGCCTGGTGCAGGCGGCCGACGCCATCTCCGCCGCCCGTCCCGGCGCCCGGCGAGAGAACGTGGAAAACTACATCCGCCGCCTGGAAAAGCTGGAGGAGCTCACCAACTCCTACCCCGGTGTGGAAAAGGCCTATGCCATCCAGGCCGGCCGCGAGGTCCGCGTGATGGTCAAGCCCGAGGAGGTCACCGAGGACAACATGATCCTCATCGCCCGAGAGCTGGCCAAGAAAATCGAGTCCGAGCTGGAATACCCCGGCCAGATCAAGATCAACGTCATCCGCGAGACCAAGGCTGTGGAGTACGCAAAATAATCGCCGCGAAAGCCGCCGCCGTATGCCGTGCATACGGCGGCCTTTTTCCCCCGGCAGCCCCCTGCTGTGATACTGAACTCCACGAATGGAGCTTGCGTAAAGGATAAGACTTTCAACAGATGCCTCGAACGGAAGCAAGGCAGTGGACGGACGCTGGTCATGCCTGCCGGCGGCCATAC
>CAMOKD010000105.1:0-4078 GCA_946617435.1 uncultured Clostridia bacterium
TTGAAAAGCCGCGTATTGAGTGTATCGACTCTCCTGAGGATGGCTCCTATGGCAAATACATTGTTGAGCCGTTGGAAAGAGGCTACGGCATCACCCTGGGCAACAGCCTGAGACGGATTCTTCTGTCCAGCCTGCCCGGCTGTGCCGCCACCTCCATCAAGATCGCCGGTGTCAACCACGAGTTTTCCACCATTCCCGGCGTGAAGGAAGATGTCACAGAGATTGTTCTGAACATCAAAAGACTGCTTGCCAAGCTGCACTGCGATGAGCCCAAGACCGTATACATTGACGCCACCGGCGAGTGCGAAATCACTGCCGGCGACATCAAGAAGGACGCCGATGTGGAGATCATCAATCCCGAGCTCCACATCTGCACCCTGGGCCCGGATGCCAGCTTGAACATGGAAATCAACCTGAGCCATGGCCGGGGTTATGTCCGTGCGGATCAGAACAAGACCCCGGGCATGCCCATCGGCGTGATTCCTGTGGATTCCCTGTACTCTCCGGTGAGCAAGTGCAACTACACCGTGGAGAACACCCGTGTCGGCAACATGACCGACTACGACAAGCTCACCCTGGAGGTCTGGACCAACCAGATCATCTCCGCCAGAGACGCAGTGTCTCTGGGCGCGAAGATCCTGACCGACCATCTGGCTCTGTTCACTGATCTGAGCGAGGCGGTGGCCAGCAAGTCCACCGTGGTGGAGCATGTGGGCGACACCCACAACAAGATGCTGGAGCTCACCATTGAAGAGCTCGACCTGTCCGTGCGGAGCTTCAACTGCCTGAAGCGCGCCAACATCAACACCGTGGCCGACCTGATCGCCAAGACCGAGGAGGACATGATGAAGGTGCGCAACATGGGCCGGAAGTCCCTGGAGGAGGTCCAGAACAAGCTGGCCATGATGGATCTGTCCCTGGCCACCGAAGAATCCAGCAACAACAACTAATTTGAGATAACCTTTCAAAGAAGGAGGCAATCTGAATGTTCGGAACTCGCAAGCTCGGCAAGACCAGCGCCCAGAGAAAGGCCATGCTTCGTCAGCTGACCACTGACCTGCTGGAGCACGGCAAGCTGGAAACCACCTTCACCCGTGCGAAGGAACTCCAGCCCGTGGCCGAGAAGATGATCACCCTGGGTAAGAAGGGCGGCCTTGCCAACTATCGCAGAGCCCTGTCCTTTATCACCAAGGAAGATGTTGCACACAAGCTGTTCAAGGAGATCGCACCCGGCTACGCCGAGCGCAACGGTGGCTACACCAGAGTCACCCGCACCGGTCCCCGCCGCGGCGACGCCGCTGAGATGGCTGTCATCGAGCTCATCTGATACAAAAAACAACCAGGCTGACCGCCTTGCCCCAAGGGGCAGGGAAGTCAGCCTGGTTTTTTGCGTCGTATGAGGGGGTTATTTAGCCTCTGCCCGGCCGCCGCCGTAGAGCACCGAGCCGAACAGGGCGGTCAGGGGCACTGCCAGAATCACGCCGATGGAGCTGGACAGGGAGGAGATCACCTCCACCGCGAAGAAGGAGGAGGTGAGCAGCTGCCGGGCCGTGAGATCCAGGGACCAGAGATAGATCAGCATAATCAGGCTGCTGCCCACAAAGGCCAGGATCAGGGTGTTGGTCATGGTGCCCACCATGTCCTTGCCGATGTTCATGGCCGAGCGCCACAGCCGGCCCCGGCCCAGGCCGGGGTTCACGGATTTCAGCTCCTGGATGGCGGAGGACAGGCTCATGGCCACGTCCATCACCGCGCCCAGGGAGGAGATGATGATCCCCGCGGTGAGCAGGCCGTGGATGTGCAGGGGAATGCCCTGGAGCTGGATGTTCTTAAACTCGTCCAGCAGGGAATCGGTGGAGTACATGGAGTAGCTGGTGATCCGGCACAGGCGCTGGGCCAGCTCCCCGAACAGGGCGGCCAGGCCCATGCCGGCCACGGTGCCCAGTATGGCGCACAGGGTTTTGCGGCGCACCCCGCCCAGAATCACAAAGCTGACCACCGACACAAACACGCACAGGCCGAAGGCCAGCACCAGGGGGTCCGCCCCCTTCATCAGCAGCGGGCAGAGGATCCAGATCAGGCACACCACCGTGAGCACCAGGCCCAGCAGGGACTTCAGCCCGGTTTTGCCGCCTACCAGCACGGTCACCGCAAAGAAGGCCAGCAGCAGCCCCAGGATGGGCAGGGTGCGGTCATACTCGTAAAAGTAGACCTTGTCCAGGGCGCCGGTGTCCTGGTCGGTGTACTGGTAGACGGTGATTCTGTCCCCGTCCTTCAGCCGCAGGCCGTTGAAGGTGGAGATGTAGTTCTTCATGCTCACGGTCTGGCCGGCAAAGGCGCCGGTGGTGAGCCGCAGCAGCACCTCCTGGGTGCCGGTCTCAATGGGGTCCACGGCGTTCTGGTCGGTGCCCACCTGCTGGGCGGAGACGTTGACCACCATCGCCTGCTCATAGCTCACCCTGGCCAGGGCGGTGGACTGGGCCTGATGGGTCCGGCCCTGGTTGGCCAGCACCAGGGCCGTGACAAACACCAGCACCGACACGGCCAGCACGGCCAGGGTCAGCCAGTGGCGCCGGCCCCAGCTTGGGGTCCGGCCGGCCTTCATCCCGCCACCTCCTGCCAGAAGCGCATCATCATGGTGGCCACCTGGACCCGGGTGGCGTTGTCCCGGGGCAGCAGGGACAGCTGAGCTCCGCTGCCGGAGCCCCGGACGATCCCTGCGCTGTTGGCCCACAGCATGGCCTGCCGGGCGTAGGCGGAGACCTGGTCTGCGTCAGCAAAGCCCTCCAGATCGCCGCTTGTCTGGGTGTCCACCCCCTTGGCGGCGGCGTAACGGCAGAGCACCGTGGCAATCTGCTCCCGGGTGACGTTGTCGTCCGGGGCAAAGCGGCCGCCGCCCACGCCGTTGACCACGCCGCTGTCCGCGGCCCAGGCCACGGCGTCGGTGTAGTATCTGCCCATGGGCACGTCGGCAAAGGGGGCTTTCGCCGCGGTGTAGGCGGCCCCGTCCAGCCGGTAGAGGACTGTGACCAGCATCCCCCGGGTCATCAGTCCCTCGGGGCCGAAGTCGTACTCGCTCATGCCGTTGAACAGCTGGTGCTCCAGGCAGAAGTCGATGCCCTGGTGGCCCCAGTGGCTCTCGGGCAGCATGTCAAAGAATTTCAGGCTGGGGCAGCAGGTGCCGGGGTCCCAGCCCAGGGTCTTGGTGATGTAGTCATAGGTCTTGTTCCGCCGGGCACGGTAGAGCTTGGTCACCCCCAGCACGCCGTTGTGGAGCTCCGCCAGGGAGTCGATGGAATCCTTGCCCAGCTTGGCCTTGATGGGGTTGAGCAGATACCGGTCCGCCCCGTAAACGCCGTACTGGTTGGCAAAGTCGCAGTAGTAGAGCATAGCGGCGTTGGAGTGGATGTTGCGCTGGTTGCCCCGCATGACGTAGTAGCTGATGTCCTCATAGCCCTGGGCGTCCTGGGCGGCGCGGCCCTCCTGGGTGCCCAGCAGCTGGGCCACCAGCTTGGCCTCGGCCTCGGTGAGAATCCGGGTGCCCCAGGGGTCGTCGCTGCTCTTTTCCACCACCAGGCCGGTGATCTCGTCGTAGAGCTTCTGGCCCAGGATCTCCAGGGCCTGGTCGGGGTTGGCCTCTACAATTCGCTGCAGCAGGGTCAGGCCCCGGGTGCCGTGCCACTGGAGCACCCCGATGCTGGAGGCGCCGTTGTCGGTACGGTAGATCAGCACGTATTTGTCGTAATCGCCCTTGAAGTAGTTGTACAGGCCCCAGACCACCGCGTCGGTGTCGATCTCCTCGGCGCTGACCACACAGGTGGGCAGCAGGGCGGCCAGCAGGCAGCAGGCCAGCAGCAGGGCCAGGATTCTGGTCTTCATAACCGGTCCCTCCTTGGTTACAATTTGTATCTTTTTTCATTCTACCACAGAATCCCCGGCATTGCAAACTATTTTTCGCCGGGGTTCTGATACTAAGATTCCATAATGGAGCTTGTGAAAAGGATAAGACTTTCAACAGATGCATCGAACGGAAGCAAGGCAGTGGACGGACGCTGGTCATGCCTGCCGGCGGCCATAC
>CAMOKD010000106.1:0-3955 GCA_946617435.1 uncultured Clostridia bacterium
TACCAGATCAAAAAGTCTGACGCCATGACCATCTACCGCACCATCGGCACCGATTACTATTCCACTGTGATCCAGCCCTGCGTCACAGAGTCCGTCAAGGTGGTCACTGCCCGCTACACCGCCGAGCAGCTGGTGGGCTGCCGGGATGAGCTGGCCTCCGCCATTGAGAAGGATCTCACCAACAAGCTCCTGCAGTATAACATCGAGGTGGTCTCCACCTCCATTGAGAACATGGACTTCACCGATGCCTTCACCGACGCGGTAGAGGCCAAGCAGGTGGCCCAGCAGAACAAGCTCCGGGCCGAAACCGAGGCCGAGCAGAAGGTTATCGAGGCAAAGGCCCAGGCGGAGGTCCGCAAGGTCAACGCCGATGCCGAGGCCTATGAGGTCCGCGCCAAGGCCGAGGCCGAGGCGGAGGCTAACCGCAAGCTGGCCGAGTCCCTGACCCAGAGCCTGATCGATTACACCTACGCCCAGGCCTGGAACGGCGAGCTGCCCCGGATCATGACCGGCAGCAGCACCATGCCTGTGATGGACGTGGGCGAAATCCTCTCCGGTGGTGAGGAGCAGACCGAGTAACCACCCAAATACAAGCCCCCGCTCCGGCCGCGTGCCGGAGCGGGGGAGAGGGCGGGAGCTTACCTGGCGTAGGTCAACCCCCGGGGGTAGAAGAACCGCAGCTTTTTGTCAGACAGGCGGATCTCCACGTCCTTGCCCCAGCGGGCCTCGCCGTCCAGATTGATGACCTCCTCCTTGTCGCAGTGGATCACAATCCGGTCGGTGGAGATCCGGCGGAACAGGTCGGGGTACTCCCGGTAGCGCCCCTCCTTGTACTTGCCGATGATACCGGCCACCTGCAGCCTGGACACCTGGGGTACCAGCAGCACCTCCAGCTTGCCGTCGTCGGGCATGGCCTCGGGCACGGGCTGGTAACCGCCGCCGTAGAACCGGCCGTTGCACACAGCCATCAGGGTAAAGCGGCTGTCAATGGTCTCGCCGTCCACCTCCAGCCGGTAGTGGCGGTGGATGCCCTTGATCACGTTCACCACGGTGGAGACGTTGTAGGCCCCGTGGCCCGTGAGCAGAGGCAGGCGTTTGTAGCGCTGGATCTGGGTGCCGATCCTGGCGTCGATGCCCATGGAGACGATGTTCACCCCAAAGTCCTCGCCCACCTGGATCAAATCCAGCAGGGCCTCCTGGGGGTCCAGCAGGTTCTCCAGGGACTGAAAAGCCTCCGGCCGGTCAAAGATCTTGATAAAATCGTTGCCGGAGCCCCCGGGCAGGTGGGTGATGGCCAGATTTGCGGCCCCTGCGGCGCCGTTGACCACCTCGTTCAGGGTGCCGTCGCCGCCGCAGGCATAGACCCGCGTCTGCTCACCGGTCTCGGCGGCCTGCCGGGTCAGTCGGGTGCAGTCCCCGGGCTGCTTGGAGACCTTGATTTCAAACGCCATCCCCCCGGGACCCAGCAGCTCCCGGATTTTGGTGGAGAACTCCACCGTGTGGTCATACTTGCCCGCCGCGGGATTGATGAGGAACAGGTGCTTCATCGCCTTCGATCTCCCTTCGTATACTGGAAGAGGTTGCACTGGATCATACCGTTGTAGAGCTTGCGCTTTTTGTCCGCCCGCTGGCCGAAGTAGTGTTCAAACTCCGGCTCGGAGGAGATGATAAACTTCTGCCACCCATCGGCGTAGCGCAAATGCTTGCCCAGGGCGTGGTACAGCCGCTGGGCGCTGCGCTGCTCCAGCATCCGCTCGCCGTAGGGCGGGTTGCAGACGATGACGCCCCGGTCTGCGGGCAGGTCCCGCTTGGTGGCGTCGCACTGGGCAAAGGTGATGTACCGGCCCACCCCGGCCTTGCCGGCGTTGGACACCGCAATTTCCAGGCTCTTGGGGTCGATGTCAGAGCCCAGGATCCGGTAATCCCCCCGGAACTCCCGCTCCCGGGCCTCCTGGCGGACCTGGGTCCAGACGTCCTGGGGCACAAAGCCCCACTGCTGGGCGGCAAAGCTCCGGCTCAGACCCGGGGCCCGGTTCAGGGCAATCAGGGCGGCCTCAATCACAATGGTGCCGCTGCCGCAGAAGGGGTCCCAAAAGAAGTCTCTGCCCCGGTACCGGGCCAGGGTGACCATGGCGGCGGCCAGAGTCTCCCGCAGGGGGGCGTCGTTGCCCACGGCCCGATAGCCCCGCTTGTGTAGCCCCTGGCCGGAGGTGTCCAGAAAGATCTCGGCCCGGTCCTTCATAATGGCAAACTGCAGCTGGTACATAGCCCCGTCCTCGGGCAGCCAGGCCATCTGATATTTCTCCCCCAGGCGCTGGGCGGCGGCCTTTTTGACAATGGCCTGGCAGTCCGGCACGGAGTGGAGCTGAGAGTTCAGGCAGTGGCCCTTTACCGGAAACCTGCCGTTTTTAGGGATGAACGCCTCCAGCGGCAGGGCCCGCACGCCCTGGAACAGCTCCTCAAAGGTCCCGGCGGGGAAGCTGCCCAGCCGCAGCAGCACCCGCTCGCCCATGCGCATGCGGATGTTGGCGGCGGCCAGGGCGTGGGCGTCGCCGGTAAAAAGCACCCGACCGTTTTCCACCCGGACGTCAGCCATCTCCAGCCGGCGCAGCTCGTCTCCCACAAGGCCCTCCAGCCCGAACAGGCAGGGGACACTGAATGTATATTGTTCCATAGATACGCTCCCAGATCATATTTTCCCCTATTATATCGCGTTTTTTTGCAAAAGGCAACGGCAAAGTGCTTAATCATTTCCATTGACAACATAATCTTTTTGTCGTATGATGAATCTGGAGAGAAAGGAGGAATCGAGAAATGGACATTTTGCTCTGGGCCATCGCGGCGGTGATCTTTCTGGCGGTGGAATTCGGAACAGTGGCTCTGGTCAGCGTCTGGTTTGCAGGCGGCAGTCTGGCGGCCCTGGTGGCGGCGGTATTCGGCGCCCCGGCGTGGCTGCAGATTCTGCTGTTTGCCCTGGTATCTGTGGCGCTGCTGTTGCTGCTCCGGCCCTTCCTCAAGCGCTATGTAGACCCCCTCAAGACCAAAACCAACGTAGATGCCCTGTCCGGCCGGCGCGCCCTGGTGACCGAAGAAATCGACAATCTTCACGGCACCGGCACCATCAAGCTGGAGGGCAAGCTCTGGACCGCCCGCTCCACTGACGACACGGTCATCCCGGCCGGCGCCGTGGTGGTGGTGCAGCGGGTCGAGGGCGTCAAGGCCATGGTCCTGCCCGAACCGGCTGCCGCGTCCGTATCCTGAATCCGAAGCTTTGTCAATCTGATGCACAACTACAATCAATAAGGAGGTACCCCATGAAGCTTTCCGTACTCATGGCCCTGGCAATGGCCCGGACCAATCTCTTCCCCATTGTGCTGATCGCCGTGGTCATCCTTGCGGTGGTCCTGATCATCCTCAAGCACATCCATGTGGTCAAGCAGTCCCACGCATACGTCATTGAGCGCCTGGGCGCGTTCAAGACCGTCTGGGGTGTGGGCTTCCATGTGCTCACCCCGTTCCTGGACCGGATTGCCAAGAAGGTCTCCCTGAAGGAGCAGGTCCTGGACTATCCTCCCCAGCCCGTGATCACCAAGGACAACGTCACCATGCAGATCGACACCGTGGTCTACTTCCAGATCACTGACCCCAAGCTCTACACCTACGGCGTGGAGCAGCCCATGGTGGCCATGGAGACCCTTACCGCCACCACCCTGCGTAACATCATTGGCGACCTGGAGCTGGACCAGACCCTGACCTCCCGCGACGTCATCAACACCAAAATGCGCGCCATCCTGGACGAGGTCACCGACCCCTGGGGCATCAAGGTCAACCGCGTAGAGCTGAAGAACATTCTGCCTCCTGCCGACATCCAGAACTCCATGGAAAAGCAGATGAAGGCCGAGCGTGACCGCCGCCAGGCCATCCTCCAGGCCGAGGGCCAGAAGCACTCCGCCAT
>CAMOKD010000107.1:0-3921 GCA_946617435.1 uncultured Clostridia bacterium
CACACCAACACCGGCTACCGCTGCCAGTTCAACGGCGCCATCGGCCCCTACAAGGGCGGCCTGCGGTTCCAGAAGAACGTGTACCCCGGCATCATCAAGTTCCTGGGCTTTGAGCAGATCTTCAAGAACGCGCTGACCGGCCTGCCCATCGGCGGCGGCAAGGGCGGCTCCGACTTTGACCCCACCGGCAAGTCCGACGCGGAGATCATGCGCTTCTGCCAGAGCTTTATGACCGCTCTGTACCGCTACATCGGGCCGGACGTGGACGTGCCCGCCGGCGATATGGGCGTGGGCGGCCGGGAGATCGGCTATCTGTTCGGCCAGTACCGGCGGCTGAAGGGCGCCTTTGAAAACGGGGTGCTCACCGGCAAGGGCCAGAGCTACGGCGGCTCTCTGATCCGGCCCGAGGCCACAGGCTTCGGCGCGGTGTATTATCTTAACGAGGTGCTCAAGCACGAGGGCGACGACATCAAGGGCAAGACCATTGCCTGCTCCGGCTTTGGCAACGTGACCTGGGGCATCTGCAAGAAGGCGGCCCAGCTGGGCGCCAAGGTGGTGACCCTGTCCGGACCGGACGGCTACATCTACGATCCCGAGGGCGTGACCACCCCGGAGAAGATCGGCTATCTGCTCCAGATGCGCGCCTCCAACCGCAACCGGGTGCAGGACTACTCCGACAAGTTCGGCTGCGAGTTCTTCCCGGGGGAGAAGCCCTGGGGCCGGAAGGTGGACATCATCATGCCCTCTGCCATGCAGAACGACGTGAAGATGGACTCTGCGGAGAAGATTGCGGCCAACCACATCAAGTACTACATTGAGGTTGCCAATATGCCCACCACCAACGACGCGCTGGACTTCCTGCGGCACCAGGAGGGCATGATCGTGGCGCCGTCCAAGGCGGTGAACGCCGGCGGCGTGGGCGTGTCCGCCCTGGAGATGGCGCAGAACAGCGAGCGCCTGGTGTGGACCGAGGAGGAAGTGGACCATCAGCTGCACCGGATGATGGAGACCATCCACCGGGTGAGCGCCGAGGCCGCCGAGGAGTACGGCCTGGGCTACGACCTGGTGGCAGGCGCCAACATTGCGGGCTTCAAGAAGGTGGCCACCGCCATGTACGAGCAGGGCGCGTTCTAAGCGCCGTAAAGACAAGAGCGAACAACGGTTGGGTCCCCCGGGGGTTTCCCCCCGGGGGATTTCTCTGTCCGGTCTGCCGAACTGCGTACGCATCGCTCCGTAGCGGCCGCTCAGTGAGCGGCCATAAAAGCTGCCCATCCCGCCGGGGTGACGGGATGCGTACACGCTACCCCCGTAGGGGGCGGCGTATTGATAGGTGCCATTTCCCGGAGCATAGCTCCGGCAACCGGCGATAAAATCTCGCAGCCCACTGGGCTGCTCTACTCGACGCCCCGCGCCAGGCCTGCCCACTCCACCGGGGTCGCGGGATACGTACACGCTACCCCCGTAGGGGTCGATGCCTTTCATCGACCCGTGCCCGGGCCGCCCACTCCACCGGGGTCGCGGGATACGTATGCACCCCCCCCGTAGGGGCCGATGCCTTTCATCGGCCCTAAACGTCCCCCATACCACCGGGGTCACGGAAAACGTACGCACCGCTCCGTAGTGGCCGCTCACCCGAGCGGCCATAAAGCCCGCCCACCCCACCGGGGTCACGGGATACGTATGCACCCCCCGTAGGGGGCGGCGTCCCCGACGCCCCGCGCCAGGCCTGCCCACTCCACCGGGGTGACGGGATGCGTAGACGCTCCTCCGTAGTGGCCGCTGACCTCAGCGGCCATAAAAGCCGCCCATCCCACCGGGGTCACGGGAAACGCAGGCCCCCGTAGGGATCGATCATGCGGTTACAGCCGGACGATCGATCCGATCCAACCCCCAGGCGGATACCCCCGGCGCAGAGCATATATCCTGCTTCATGCAATGCCTGCACATTTCTGTGGGAGACTCCCGCGGGACGTCGAAGACGCCGTCCCCTACCGCCGGAAATCGATACATGGTGCAAAATACGTCCTGCACGCAGCCAGCCGGCCCCCGGGCGGGCTGAAAAATATCTTGCTTTTTTTACCGGGTATGCTATAATCGGTATTATGAAAAGAAGAGTGAATTATTACGTCAGCAGGCGCAATCTGCTGACGTGGCTTGCGGCCCTGCTGGGGCTGTGTGCAGCGGTGGGCTATATCGCCAATGTGACCTGCGGGAAAGGCGCAGGGGTCAGCGGCGCAATGGTATGGCTCCGGGTGGTGCTGCCGGTTCTGGCCGCGGTCTATTTCAGCTATCAAATTCTCCTGCACGGTGAGGACCGGTATTACCGGGTCAGCGTGGCCTATGCCGGGCTGCTGCTCAGCTTTATGGCGGCTACCCTGGGCCTGGAGCTTGCCTGGTACTACAAGGTGCTGCTGATTCTGGCGGATCTGCTCCTGGCGGTGCTGATGCACAAAACCGTCTCCGGCACCCTGGGACTGGACTGGCTGCAGATCATCCTGGCGGGCATCCCCATGGCGGGCATCGTCTTTGTCCGGAACGCCGAGCTCCACGCCGGCTTTGACCTGGGCGTGTGGCTGGGCTTTTTGCCGGACCTGGCCTTCCTGCTGGGCTTTTTGGTGCTGACCTTTGCCGCCGGCCGGCGGGAAGAGGACGGCACCTACTACAAAACCTGGGGTGACCGGACCGACGGCCGCCGGGTGCGGAGCCTGAGCCCCATCACCAACGTGGGCGTCTACATCATGCCCGAGCGCAACCAGGCCAGCAACCAGTACAAGGGCTCGGTGGAGATCACCGAGATGGAGCGCTACATCCGGGCCAAAAAGCTCTCGGGTTATGAGGGCTTCGGCATCACCGAGGTGTTCCTGGCGGCCTACGTGCGCACCATTGCCAAGTTCCCCGCGGCCAACCGGTTTATCTCCGGCCAGAAGATCTACTCCCGGGACGAGGACATCCAGTTCTGCATGACCATCAAAAAGGAAATGTCCACCGAGGCGCCGGATACCATCATCAAGCTCCACCTGAACCCCCGCGACACCATTGAGGACGTCTACCAGAAGTTCCACAAGGCTGTGCTGGAGGTGCACGCCACCAGCGAGCTGGACTCTGACTTTGACGGCGCGGCCAAGATCCTGGGCATGATCCCCGGGGTGGTGCTGAAGTTTGTGGTGTGGCTGCTGAAGCTGCTGGACTATTTCGGCCTGCTGCCGGGCTTCCTGCTGGAGGTCAGCCCCTTCCACGGGTCGGTGTTTTTCACCTCCATGGGCTCGCTGGGCATCCCGGCCATTTACCACCACCTGTACAACTTCGGCAACCTGCCCATCTTCGGCGCCTTCGGCATGAAGCGCCGGGTGAAGGAGTTGGACGCCGACGGCAACCCGGTGGACCGCAAATACGTAGACTACGCCTTCACCCTGGACGAGCGGATCTGCGACGGCTTCTACTACGCCACGGCGTTTAAGTACTTCCGCCGCTTCCTGCAGCACCCCAAGCTGCTGGAGACCCCGCCCGAGGAAATCCAGCACGACGTGCCTTGATACTGAGCTCCCATAGAAACCTTAAATCTGTTCCGGCAGGAATTGTGCCATACTTCGTTGTCGTCCTTGCCGGGCGTCAAGCCCGCCTGCGTCCTCCGCCTCGTCTGGCGCAATTCCTGCACGGAACATTCTTCAATCTTTCTATGGGAGTTCAGTATAACATCACGCAAAAGCTCCCCCGGCCGGGCCGGGGGAGCTTTGCTTTGGGCAGCAAAAAAGCAGTGTGCGGACACACTGCTGATTTGTTGTATCGTGCATATCAGATGGCGCGCTCAACCTTGTTGGAACGGAGACATCTTGTACAAACGTATACATGGCGCGGAGTACCATTGACAATCGCCTTCACGCGCTTGACATTGGGCTTCCACATTCTGTTGGAACGTCTGTG
>CAMOKD010000108.1:0-3868 GCA_946617435.1 uncultured Clostridia bacterium
GGCGGGCTGGGCATGGCCGCTCAGTGAGCGGCCGCTACGGGGAAGATTGTGCAAGCCGCAGCCGGCATCTTTCAAATGTTTTCAAATGGCAATTTGAAAACTCCGCCATTTTCAATTTTCAATTTTCAATTTTCAATTCCCATTTTCCCCCGGTGGAAAACGGCGGGCTTTATGGCCGCTCGGGTGCGCGGCCACTACGGACAGGCGGCTGCGTTTTCCGCAACCCTGTGCCCTGATGACTCGTGACCAATGACTGACTACTGACGACTGCCAAGGAGATACTATGGAAGCATCCACCCCTCTTGTGCTGGGCTCTCAGTCCCCCAGGCGGCGGGAGCTGCTGGGCCGGCTGGGCCTGCACTTTGACGTCCGCACCGCCGACATCGACGAAACCATGGACCCCCACCTGCCCCCCCGGCAGGAGGTGGCCCGGGTCAGCGCCGCCAAGGCCCTGGCCATCCGGGCCCGGGTCCCCGGGGACGCCCTGATCCTCACCGCCGACACCATCGTGGTCCTGGACGACCGGATCATGGGCAAGCCCCACAGCCCGGAGCAGGCCTTTGCCATGCTCTCGGCCCTCTCCGGCCGGACCCACCACGTCTACACCGCCGTCACCCTCACCGACGGCCTGCGCACCGACACCCAGGTGGAGTGCACCGAGGTCACCTTCCGCCCCCTGGACCGGCGGGAGATCCTGGCCTACGTCCAAACCGGCGAGCCCATGGACAAGGCCGGGGCCTACGGCATCCAGGGCATGGGCTCCTGCCTGGTCAGCCACCTGAACGGAGACTACTTTAACGTGATGGGCCTGCCCCTGTGCCGGCTGACCGGGATGCTCCGCAGCTTCGGCGTGGAGATTTTGGGCCTGTAGGCTTGCAATTGGTCGGTTTTGCTGGTATACTGGGCTATGCGAGGTGATATGCAATGGCACAGCACAGACGACCCAACCATCCCGAAAACCGCCCCCAGGTCCGGGCGGACCTGCCCCGGCGGCACACCCGGCAGACCGCCCTGCAGGCCGAGCAGGCCCGGCTGGAGGAGGAGGCCCGCCAGCGGGCCCAGATCCGCGCCCGCCGCAGACGCAGCTATGAGCTGCGCCGCAAGCGGCTGCTTCGGGCTGCCCTGCTGCGGCTGGCCGGCCTGATTCTGCTGCTGGGGCTGGTGATTCTGGGCATTGTGCTGCTCAGCCGCAGCTGCGCCAAGGCGCCCCAGGCGCCCGCCGCCGAAACCCAGGCGCCCCCCCAGACCACCGAGGCCGTGGCCCGCACAGGCGAGCTGCCCGAGGACCCGGACACCACCGTCACCCTGCTGTGCCTGGGCGACAACCTGATGCACACCAGCGTGCTGGAGGCCGGGCTGCAGGACGACGGCAGCTACGACTTCCGCCCCATGTATCAGTACATCAAGCCCGTGATCCAGGCCGCGGACCTGGCCTGCATCAACCAGGAGACCATCTTCATCAACGACCCCGCCCAGTATTCCAACTACCCGGTCTTCGGCGGGCCCACTGCCGTGGGCGAGGCCCTGGTGGACACCGGCTTTGACATCATCACCCACGCCACCAACCACTGCTACGACAAGTTCTTCACCGGCATCCAGGACACCCTGGCCTTCTGGCGGCAGTACCCCCAGATCACCGTGCTGGGCATCCACGACAGCCAGGCCGACGCCGACACCCTGCGGGTGGTGGAGTGCAAGGGCATCCGCATCGCCCTGCTGAACTACACCTACGGCACCAACATGGGCGACCCCGAGGAGCCCTATATGATCGATTTTCTGGATCGGGACAAGATGGAGCGGGACATCCTGGCGGCCAAGGACCAGGCGGACATCGTGCTGGTCTTCCCCCACTGGGGCACGGAGAACAGCTTTGTGCCCAACGAGGACCAGCGCCAGCTGGGCCAGTTCTTTGCCGACCTGGGGGTGGGCGCGGTGATCGGCTGCCACCCCCACACCCTGCAGCCTATGGAAATCCTCACCGGCAAGGACGGCAACCAGATGCCCGTGTTCTGGTCCATGGGCAACTTCATCTCCCATATGAGCTTTAACCAGAATATGCTGGGTGGCATGGCCAGCCTGCACATCGGCATGGAGGACGGCCGGGCGGTGGTCACCTCCTGCCAGCTGATCCCCACCGTGACCTACGGCACCCAGGTGACCGGCAAGTGGGAGTTCTACGGCATGCGCCTGTGGGACTACACCGACCAGATGGCCGCCAACCACTATGTGGAAAACACCTCTGTGGCCGAACTGCAGGCCCTGTACCAGTCCATCGTCCGGGGCACCGCCACCGCCTGGCAGCGCACCGGCAGCGCCGGAGATTCCGGCAGCGCCGGGACGCCCGCCGGAACCGAAGCCCCCGGGACCGAAACCGCCGAGACCGAAACCGCCGCCCCCGCGGCATAAAAAGGGCGCGCCTTTGCGGCGCGCCAGCGGTGCTTGCGGGTTCTTTCTGTACCCACAGTATACCACGCTGCCGCCTGTTTTACAAGCGGCAGCTTTTTCCAATTTTTCTTGAGAGGAGTCCTTTCCATGCGCAAACGTCTGCTGCCCCTGGTGCTTTGCCTGCTGCTGCTTGCAGCCTGCGGCGACACCACCATCCAGGTCCCCTCGGAGACCTTTCTCCCCCCGGCGCTGAGCGACGTCACCGGCCCGGCCGACACCCGGGCGCAGGACCCGGTCCCTTCCGCCCCCGCCCCCGAGACCCAGACCGTCCAGACCGAGACCGCCCAGCTGGTGCCCATGGCCACCGCCCCCAACCAGGTCCCCATGGGCCCCCAGGTGCCCGCCTCCGATCCGACCCCGGCGGATCCCCAGCCCGCCCCCAACCAGCCCGCGGCCCAGCCGGCCCCCAACCGGCCCGCGGACACCCAGCCCTCTGCCCAGCCCGCCCCGGCGGAGGCGGACCCGGACTTCTCCTACAAGGGGCTGGTGGATCTGCTGGCCATAGACGACAGCTTTATCCTGGACCAGCGCTACGCCACCACCAACAACTTCACCGGCAGGGTCCACTATGACCGTACCCTCTGCCTGGTGCAGAAGGACATCGCCCCCATGCTGATTGCCGCCAACAACGCCGCCAAGGCCGACGGCTACCGCATCAAGATCTGGGACGCCTACCGGCCCATCTCGGTGCAGCAGGCCCTCCACGACTCCGCCCCGGCGGAGCTGGCCCCCTACGTGCCCGCCCCCGGCCCCTACTCCATGCACGCCCGGGGCATCACCGTGGACGTGACCCTGTGCGACAGCCAGGGCAACGAGCTGGATATGCCCACGGGCTTTGACGACTTCTCCACCCGGGCCAACAGCGACGATGCCAACTGCACCGAGCTCCAGGCCGCCAACCGGGCCCTGCTGAACAAGTATATGAGCCAGGCGGGCTTTCAGCGCTCGGTGCTGGAGTGGTGGCACTTTGACGGCCCCAACCGGGACAACTACGAGATCCTGGACGTCACCTTTGCCGAGTTTGAGGCGGCCCGGGACGCCGCCGCCCAGGCCGGAGGGAAACATAATTGAAAATGGAAAATGGAAAATGGAGAATGGCGGAGTTTTCAAATTGCCATTTGAAAACATTTTGAAAGATGCGGTTGCGTCTTGCACAATCTTCGACCTAGCGGCCGCTCAGTGAGCGGCCATGCCCAGCCCGCCCGTCCCACCGGGGTGACGGGATGCGCACGCACCACCCACCGTAGGGGCGGATGCCCACATCCGCCCGTGCCCAGGCCGCCGATCCCACCGGGGTGACGGAATACGCACACCCCCGTAGGGAACGCTCATGCCCACGCAGTGGGACGAGCGTTCCGGCCGGCCAGAGGCCGGCTGGTTGTGTGCAGTTCGTATTGCGCAATATGTTTCGATTTCCGGCGGT
>CAMOKD010000109.1:0-3837 GCA_946617435.1 uncultured Clostridia bacterium
TCGTCCCACTGCGTGGGCATGAGCGTTCCCTACGGGGCGTGTACGCATTCCGTCACCCCGGTGGGAACGGCGGTCTGGGCACGGGCGGATGTGGGCATCCGCCCCTACGGGGCGTGTGCGTATCCCGTCACCCCGGTGGGATCGGCGGCCTGGGCATGGGCGGATGTGGGCATCCGCCCCTACGGCACGCCTCGCCATTCTCCATTTTCCATTTTCAATTTTCAATTATTTTCCCCCTTCGGGGAAAAAACGCGGGCGGCCGGGAGGGCCGCCCGCGAAGGGGTGCTTATTTCAAATCGCCGGGGCTGTGGAAGGCCGGCATCTCCGGGGTGGGCGCATCCGCCGGGTCCTCCGCGGGAGCTCCGCCGAACTTGGGCACGTAGGGCTGGACGTCCTCGGCCGGGTCCTCCGCCGGGGCTCCGCCGTACTTTGGCACGTAGGGCTGGACGTCCTCGGCCGGGTCCTCCGCCGGGGCTCCGCCGAACTTGGGCACGTAGGGCTGTACGTCCTCCGCCGGGTCCTCCGCCGGGGCCTCCTCCGGCGCCGGGCGGGCAAAGCGGCCCCGATAGGCCTCTTCCTCTGCGGGGGCGGGAACCACCTGGGTATCCTCCAGGCCGCCCGGGGGATCGTCGTCCCTGGGGGCAGGGATCACCTGGGTGTCCTCCAGGCTGCCGGCGTCCTCGCCGGGCTCCATCCAGTCCTCCTCGGTCCAGGAATCCTCCTCGTCCTCGGTCTGCCCCTGGGGATAGGCCCCCTCCGGGTCCACCATGGACAGGGTGATCCGCTCCATGGGCCGGGTGGCCACCCGGCGCAGCAGCGCCAGCACCACCAGCACCAGGAACAGTCCCAGGCAGACAAAGCTGATCTTCATGCCCAGGTCCAGGCCCGGGGCCTCAAACTTCAGGTTCACCGTGTGCAGGCCCGGCTCCAGCCGCACCGCCAGCAGGGCCTCGTCCAGGGAGGTCAGCCGCTGGGGCTCGCCGTCTACGGTGAGCTGCCAGCCGTCGTCGTTGGGGATGGAGGTGTACAGCACCCCCGCCTCCTCCGCCCGGATGACCCCCTCGATCTCCGTGTCGGTGACCAGGGTGGTGATCATCTGGTGCTGGGCAAACTGGTCGTACATCCGCCGGAACACCTCGTCCTGGAACAGGGCGGCGTTCACGGTGACGGTGGCGTCCTTGTCCGCCTTGGGCCGGTACCACAGCTCCACCCGGTCGCCGGAGGCAAAGCTGCCGAAGTACCGGTTGTAGCCGTACTTGTCGGAATAGGCGTACTGCCGCTGGCCGTTGAGATACAGCACCACGTCGTTGCAGTTTTGGGTGATGGAGTAGACGCACAGCTGGCTGCCGTCATAGGGGATCTCAAAGGTCGCCACCAGGGCGCTCTCCTCTTCCTCGGTCTGTACCCGGCCGTGGAAGGTGTAGCCCGCCGAGGAGGTGAGCTCCGCGGTGCCGGTGGGCTCCATGGAGGTCATGGGCAGAGGCTCAAAGAGACTGGTCTCGTCGCCGGTCATCAGCCGGTGCAGGCGGTTGAGCCGGTCAAAGCAGGTGCCCTCGGTGTTCTCGCCGTCGTACTCCAGGGTGGTCTCCCGCACCAGGAAGCCCTGGGGCAGGTAGGCGGAGTTCTTCAGCAGCATCACGTCCCCGGACTGGTCCGCCAGGGAGAAATAGGTGGGGTCCACGTATCGGCCGTCCCGGTCGATCAGGTACTTGACCCCCAGCAGCAGATTGGTGAAGGGGTCGGCCTCCTGGTAGATATACCGGTTGCCCGCCACGCTGGCGGCGATGCCCAGCCGCTGGGCAAAGGCAGAGACCCGGCTGTTGGCCGCCGAGGAGAAGGTGCTCACCCCGTTGAAGCCCAGCAGGGTGCTGTCGTTGAGGGACTGCTTGGTGGCCACCTCTGCCCGCCAGAGATCCACGGTGTCGGCCTCCAGGGTCTGCATGGTCTGCACCACGGCGGCGGTGTCCTCTTTTTTCACGGGGTAGGTGGCGCCGTCGGTGACGCTGACCTTGTGCACCCCCAGCATGGCCCCGCAGACGGATTCCAGCAGCAGCAGGCAGCACAGGCCCAGGGTAAAGACGTTGCGGGTCAGCCGCCGGCGGGTGTAGAGCAGCACCCCGCCCAGCACCAGGGCCATGAGCACCCCGGTGGCCAGGATGGTCCGCAGCCCCTGCACCCGGAGCACGCACCAGAAGATGGCCCCCAGGGGCAGCAGCGCCAGGGCGCAGTGCCACCAGCGCAGCCGGCTGAGCTGGTTGAAGGCCCGGTAGGCCATGAAGATCACCACAAAGCTCCACAAAAAGCTGAACCGGTAGGGCAGCATGTTGGGGAAGTGGAAGCCGTGGAGCACATAGTCCAGCTGGCGGAAGATGAAGCCCGCGGCGAAGAACAGCAGCAGGCCCACGCAGCACAGCCGCTCCCGCAGGGGGATGCGCCGGCAGAAGCAGTACAGGGCCGCCATGACCAGGGTGGCCACGCCGCAGTACAGGTTGGGCCGGCCCTCCATGGTGGTGGGGGCCACCAGTGCGCCGGTGTTGGAAAAGGTCTGGCGCAGGGCGTCCAGCACCCCGGCCCAGTCCTTGGAGCTGCCCATGTTGATCTGGAAGCCCTGGGGGAACTTGTTCACCGCCGAGGAGGTGGAGCGCATGGCCATCAGGGTGGGCAGGGTCAGGGCCGCGGTGAGCCCCAGGGCCAGCAGGGTGCACAGGCCGATGCGGAAGAACCGGGCCCAGAAGCCGCCCAGGTCGTCCCAGTTGACAATGTGCCAGCAGATGAACAGCAGCAGCACAAACACGCACACAAAGAAGCCCATGTAGTAGCTGCAGTACACCGCCAGGGCCAGGGAGAACACGTACAGCACGCACCGGCCGTCCCGCAGCAGCTGGACGGTGCCCAGGGCCACCAGGGGCACCAGGGCCACGGTGTCCAGCCAGATGGCGTTCCAGTAGTAGCCCATGACAAAGGCGCACAGGGCAAACATGGTGGAGAACACGGACACGGTGAAGTCGCAGCGGTGGAAGGTGTTCTTCAGAAAGACGGCGTAAAACAGGCCGCACAGGGAGATCTTGACCAGCACCGTCAGGGTGTAGTAGGGCAGCACCAGGCTGTCGGGCAGCAGGGCCGCGAGCAGATTCATGGGGCTGGCCAGATAGTAGGCAAACAGGGGCAGATAGCTGGTGCCCAGGCCGGTGGTCCAGGAGTGGGTCAGGCTGTGGCCCTCCTGCAGGCGGCGGCGCAGATCCAAAAAGAAGGGGTAGTACTGGTGCCACTGGTCGTGGGCCAGGATCATCTTGGACCCGAAGGGCCACACCCCGTGCAGGGCCCACAGCAGGCCCACAATGACAAAGGGCAGGAAAAACGCCAGGCCGTAGACCATCCACACCGGGCGGGACCGGTTGACGGCGCCGCCCAGTCTGGCCAGCTGGTGCATGGCGGGGGCGGCAAGGCGCTTGCCGTTGGATTGCTTCATTATGGTTCACCTCAATTGGGGAAAATCGTGCAACATATAGTACAGCAAAATATATTGTACCATGAAATCCCCTGCAGGGCAAGTATTTTCTTTCTCCCCGGGGCCGGGGCCCGGGAAAGGGGAAACTTTTTGTATTTTCCACTTTTCAACCGCCGGATTTTGTGGTATGATATTATATTAGAAAAGTGTATGTTTCCTTTCGGCAACGGTTGCATAAGCAATGGGCAATCGGAGCGCGCCGCCGGAGTTACGGGATGCGCAGGCACCTCTCCGTAGGGGCGGATGCCTTTCATCCGCCCTGAAGGTCGCCCACACCGCCGGGGCTGCTGATTGTGTACACGCTCTTCCGTAGCGGCCGCTCAGTGAGC
>CAMOKD010000110.1:0-3807 GCA_946617435.1 uncultured Clostridia bacterium
CCCGGTGGTAGCGGGCGGCGTTAGGGCGGATGAAAGGCATCCGCCCCTACGGGGGTGGTGTGTGCGTTTCCCGTGACCCCGGTGGTGGGGGCGGGCTTTATGGCCGCTCGGGTGAGCGGCCACTACGGAGCGGTGCGTACGTTTTCCGTGACCCTGGTGGTGGGGGCGGGCTTAGGGCCGATGAAAGGCATCGGCCCCTACGGGGGTGGTGTGTGCGTTTTCCGTAACCCCGGTGGGGTGGGCGACCTTAGGGCCGATGAAAGGCATACTTCGTGACGCTTCGAGTTCGGCCCCTGCGGCGCGCAGGCTCCGCTGCCGAAAAAAACCGGACCCGGCGTTCCTGCTTGGAACGTCGGGCCCGTTGCCTGGCCTGGGAGAGGGGTTAACGCAGATCCAGCTCCTGACGGATGAAATCGCCGACCTCCTCCAGGCTGCCGTCCCGGAAGGGGTTGTCCAGCCCGGCCTCGTCCATCACGGTCTGCACGCCCACGCCGTAGGGCCGGTCCAGCAGACGGAAGTAGGCGTCCTTGCCGTCGCCGGCCTGCTGGGCCTCCAGCCGATAGACCTGCAAAGAGGTGTCCGCCGAGACGCAGTAGCTGATGATGTACAGCGGCGATTCAAAAAAGTGGGGGATATCCACCCACCCAAGGGTGTAGTAGAAGTCGTAGTCCCGGTCGTAGATGCCGAAGTCCTTGCACACGGACTGGTAAATGGCGTTCAGATCCTCCACCGTCAGGGTGTCGGCGTCCTGGGCGTAGACCTGGTCCTCAAAGCTGGCGTAGGCTGCCTGGTAGACAAAGGTCTCCACAATGTCGATGAGCTTCAGCTGCAGCAGCTCCTGCCGGGTCTCGTCGTCAAGGGTGTCGGCATAGCACAGGGCCAGGAACTCCATGGCCTGGGAGAAGGTCTCCGCAGTTTCCAGGTCCTCGTTGGCGCCGTAGTTGTAATACGCGTCGGTGAAATGGCCGAACTCATGGGCAAAGGTGGTGAGATCTGTGGTGTCCCCGGCGGAGTTTACCATCACAAAGGGGGACTCGTAGCCGTAGATGTAGGTCTGGTAAGAGGTGTCCATCTTCTGGGCGGCCTGGGTGATGTCAGACAGCGCATAGGCCTCCATAAAGGCGTAGGCATCCGCCACGGTGCCCCCCAGGTTGGCAGCGGCGCTCTTTACAAAGCGCCGGGTGGTCGCCTCGCCCACAGGGCTGTGGCTCAGCGAGTAGTACAGCGAAGAGCTTGCCAGCTCTTCATACACCGGTCCCAGCTCCTCCTGGATCCGGCGGGCAAAGTCCTGCCCCTGGGCGGGGGTGTAGTCCCGGCCGTATTCGTAGTCGTAGGCGTAGTCGGCATAGGAATCGTAGCCCAGCTCTGCGGCCATTTTCTGCCGCACCCGGACCAGCTGGAGATAAACCTCGGCAATCAGGGGGTTGTACTTGTTGTAATAGGACTGGAGCAGGGCGATGTAGTCGCTGTGGTTGGAAACGGACTCCTCCAGCTCCCAGAAGGATTCCTCCTTGCCCTTGAACTCCACAGTGGGGTCCTCCAGCAGGGTGTGGTACTGGGTTATCAGCTCCTGCTCCTGCTGGGCCAGGGCCAGATAAGCCTCGTTGGTGTAGACCTCATAGTCGTCGTAGGTCTCAAAATAGCCCGGGCCGAAGTAGCGCAGCTCCAGGGCGTTGCGCTTGGGGCTGGCGGCCATGGCCTTGTAGCACTGCTCCAGCAGCTCCTCCACCTCGGGGCTCTGGGCCTCGCAGTAGTCGTACTCCTCCTGGTAGAAGGCGTCGGTGACGTCGATGGTATAGCGGATGTTGGACAGGGTGTCCATGGTGTAAAAGTCGATATACAGGTCATAGGCCCGGTAGTAGGCCTCCAGGATCTCGCCGGTGTCGCCGGTCTCGGCCAGGTCTACCACCTGCCCGAAGGCCTGGCGCAGGGCGTCCATATCCGGGTGGGTATACTCCATCTGGTCAAAGGGGACCATCTCCACCGGAACGTCCTCCAGGTAATCCCGGATGCCGTAGCTCTGGATACGGATCAGGGCCTCGTCTCCGGCGGAGAGGGCGGCGTCAGAGTCTTCGCCCCAGTCCAGGTCTTCATCCAAGTCCAGGCCGTCGTCCCAGACAAAGTCGTCGTCCAGATCCAGGTCGGGATCCCAGTAGAACTCGTCGTCATAATCGTCGCTCTTGGCCGCCTTGCCCAGCAGATAGCCCAGGGTGATTGCCATGCAGCCCTGCAGCCCCAGACAGGCTGCCAGCAGCAGGGCCACCAATGCCAGCACTTTCTTCTTCATCGGTCAGCTCCTTTCTCGATACACGCTTTCAAGGCCCGGTATGCGGTGGGCACGCCGGCCAATACGGAACCCTTGTCGTACAGGTTCAGGGCGGAACCGTCCAGCTGGGTGACAAGCACCCCGGCCTGCTCGGCAATCAGGCTGCCGGCGGCGTAGTCCCAGGGGCAGAGCCTGCACTCATAAAACACCCCTGCCCGCCCCGCAGCCAGATAGCACAGATCCAGCGCCGCGGACCCGAAGCGCCGCACGTCCTGCACCAGGGGGAAGGCGGCGTTGAAGATCCGCAGGCTCTCCGGCACCAGCTCCCGGTAGTAGGACCCGCTGCCAAAGAGCAGCAGACTGTGCTCCAGATCCCGGTCCGGCGCCTGCAGCGGCCGGCCGTTCAGCCAGGCGCCACAGCCCCGCCGGGCGGTGTAGAGCTCCCCGTCAAAGGGGTTGTACACCACGGCGTACTCCGGCCGGCCCCAATGCAGCAGCCCCACGCTGACGCAGCTGTTGTGGTAGCCCTGGATAAAATTGGTGGTGCCGTCAATGGGGTCCACCACAAACAGCCACTCATAGTCCTGCCAACGGCCGGCGGCAAAGCCCTCCTCGCCCAGGAAGCCCGCCCCGGGCAGCAGGGCCGTCAGCCGGGTCTGCAGCAGGGCCTGCAGCTGCACGTCGTATTTGGTGACCAGGTCTCTGGGCCCGGTCTTCTCGCGGATCTCGTCCCGGCTGGCGTGGGCCCCCTGCAGGAGGTCACCTGCTTGACGCACCACGGCAGCGATTTGTTCCAGCATTCTTGCATCACTCCGTAAATTCTTTTCATGATATTATATTGTACTTCATTTTCCCCCCGAATGCAATCCCCGGGACGACAAAACCCCCGGGAGTCCGGGCGGAAAAAATATTTTTCGCCCCCTCTTGACAAGGGACCAAAAGGTGCTATAATGAGGCTACAAAAAGAAATACTTCTCGTGAGGGAGTAGTTCCCCGCAAGGGGAGATGGTGTCGTCATCACGCTGCTTGCAGCCGGTGCCATCTTTGGAACAAGACTCATGTACAGGCCGCGTGGTCTGCGCATGGGTTTTTCTTTTTGGTACACATCCACCTTCCCGAATCTGAAAGGAGAATCACAATGCTCACAATTGCAGTATCCCTCATCGCCCTCCTGGCCGGCCTGGTCACCTTTGTTGCCCTGAAGGGGCAGGGGAAGAAGGCTGCGGCCAACCTGGTCCTGGTGGTTGCCCTGCTGATTACCCTGGGCGGCCTGGGGCTGTCCTCCATCGTCACCGTCCCCACCGGCCACACCGGCGTGGTCACCACCTTCGGCCGGGTGGAAAACTTCACCCTGGATTCCGGCGTCCACGCCAAGCTCCCCTGGCAGAGTGTGGTGAAGCTGGACAACCGGGTGCAGAAAAACACCGTGGAGATGCCCTGCTTCTCCTCTGACATCCAGGAGGTCAACCTGATCTACACCATCAATTACCAGATCAAAAAGTCTGACGCCATGACCATCTACCGCACCATCGGCACCGATT
>CAMOKD010000111.1:0-3788 GCA_946617435.1 uncultured Clostridia bacterium
AGCGTGACCGCCGCCAGGCCATCCTCCAGGCCGAGGGCCAGAAGCACTCCGCCATTCTGGTGGCCGAGGGCCAGAAGGAGTCCGCCATTCTGAAGGCCAGCGCCGAAAAGGAGGCTGCCATTCTGAAGGCCGAGGCCGAAAAGCAGGCTGCCATCCTCAAGGCCGAGGGCCAGGCCCAGGCCATCCTGGCCGTGCAGAAGGCCACTGCCGACGCCCTGAAGCTCTTGAACGAGGCCCATCCCAACGACCAGGTCATCAAGCTCAAGGCCCTGGAGGCCATGCAGAAGGTGGCCGACGGTCAGGCAACCAAGCTCATCATCCCCAGCGACCTGCAGGGTCTTGCCGGTCTGGCCGGCGGCCTGAAGGAGATCGTCAAAGACTAAACTACCACTCCCAGGCGGGCGGTCCGGCCGCCCGCCTGTTTTCTGAAAGGAGCACCTGTCTATGAAGCACCGCATTCTGGCTCTGGCCCTGGCTTTGGTGCTGCTGCTGGCCCTGGCCGGCTGCAGCCGGGAGGACCTGGGGGACGACCGGGCCCCCGCCCTGGTAGAGGCCCTTGCCGCCGGGGATGCCCAGGCCCTTACCGCCCTGTTCTACCCCGATTCCATCCGGCAGGAGCAGGTGGAGCAGGACCTGATCCCCCAGCTGCGGGACTACTGCCCCCTGGAGCCCGGGGCCTACCGACTGACCCGCACCAGCTGGCACGTCACCCGCAGCAGCCAGACCACCCGGATCGACGAGATCCATACCATTGAAACCGAGCAGGGGACCTACCAGCTCACCACCACCTACACCCGGGACGAAAACGGCCAGGGCTTCACCAATCTGAACGTTGTCACCCAGGAGGAGCTGGCTGCCGCCACGGAGGTCACCGGTACCCTGTCCACGGCGGGCAAAAACACTCCCCTGCAGTGGGCGGTGCTGGCCCTGTGGGCGGCAAGCGTTGGCCTGGTGGTGTTTGTGGTGATTGACGTGATCCGCCGCCGGCCCATGTACTTCTGGGCCTGGCTGATCTGCAGCTTCCTGTTTGTAACGGTGGCCGTCCGGATCGGCAGCGGCTTCGGGGTGAACTTCTCTGCGGGCCTGCTCAGCCAGACCAACCTGCTGCAGAGCGCCTCCGGCACCACGCTGAACCTGGGCATCCCGGTGGTGGCCCTGGTCTATCTCTTCATGCGCAACAGCCTGAAGCGGAAGGAGCCCGGCCAGAAGGACCCCACCTTTACCGAGGCCCTGTGGCAGTCCGTCCAGGGGGATCCCAACGCCGTGCCCGACGACACGCCGGAGGAAAAAGATTCACCGGATACATAAAAATCCACATTTCCTGTTGACAATCCCACCCCGGTGTGGTAGAATTCTCATAAACCGTTGAGGAAGAGTGAGTAAGCCGTCTTCCTTCCCTTGCAGAGAGCCGCGGCCGGTGGAATCGCGGCAGGGAGGTCTCGGCCGAATGGACTTCTGAGGGCGCGCGGAAAGGGCACCTGCCCGAGTATGCAAGCCGGAGCCGGACCCTCCGTCATCAAAGGCCGGCGTATGTTGGTACGCCAAAAAGTGGGCGTGATTTCACGTCAAGCCGGGTGGCACCGCAGGAGACAATCCTGTCCCAGCATTCTGATGAATGCTGGGGCAGTTTTTTTATTCCCCGGCCTTCCTCAGCAGCCAAGTCCAAAAAACAAACAGAAAGGAAGTCACCGCTATGAACCAGATCCCCTACAAGATTTATCTCGAAGAATCCCAGATGCCCACCGCCTGGTACAATCTCCGCGCCGATATGAAGCAAAAGCCCGCCCCGCTGCTGAACCCCGGCACCGGCAAACCCATGACCGCCCAGGAGCTGTCCGGCGTCTTCTGCCAGGAGCTGGTCCGCCAGGAGCTGGACGACGACACTGCGTATTATCCCATCCCGGAGGAGATCCGCGCTTTTTATAAGATGTATCGCCCCTCGCCTCTGGTCCGGGCCTACTGCCTGGAGCAGAAGCTGCAGACCCCTGCCAGGATTTACTACAAGTTTGAGGGCAACAACACCAGCGGCAGCCACAAGCTGAACTCCGCCATTGCCCAGGCCTATTACGCCAAGCAGCAGGGGCTCAAGGGCGTCACCACCGAGACCGGCGCCGGCCAGTGGGGCACGGCGCTGTCCATGGCCTGCTCCTACTTTGGCCTGGATTGCAAGGTGTATATGGTCAAGGTCAGCTATGAACAAAAGCCCTTCCGGCGCGAGGTGATGCGCACCTACGGCGCCTCCGTCACCCCCTCGCCCTCCGAGACCACCCGGGTGGGCCGGCAGATCCTGGCCGAGCACCCGGGCACCACGGGCTCTCTGGGCTGCGCCATCTCCGAGGCGGTGGAGACCGCGGTCTCCAACCCCGGCTACCGGTATGTGTTGGGCTCAGTGCTCAACCAGGTGCTGCTGCACCAGTCCGTCATCGGCCTGGAGACCAAGGCGGCCATGGACCAATACGGCATCAAGCCGGATTTGATCATCGGCTGTGCCGGCGGCGGCTCCAATCTGGGCGGCCTCATTGCCCCCTTTATGGGCGAAAAGCTGCGGGGCGAGGCGGATTACCGCTTCCTGGCGGTGGAGCCCGCCTCCTGTCCCAGCCTGACCCGGGGCGTGTTTGCCTATGACTTTGCCGATACCGGCAAGGTCTGCCCCATGGCGAAGATGTACACCCTGGGCAGCGGCTTCATCCCGGCGCCCAACCACGCCGGGGGCCTGCGGTATCACGGCATGAGCGGCATCCTCTCCCAGCTCTATCACGACGGCTATCTGGAGGCCGTTGCCGTGCCCCAGCTGGAGGTCTTCAAGGCGGCGGAGGAATTCGCCCGGGTAGAGGGCATTCTCCCCGCCCCGGAGAGCGCCCACGCCATCAAGGCCGCCATGGATGAGGCCCTGCGCTGCAAGCAGACAGGGGAGGAGAAGACCATCCTCTTCGGCCTCACCGGCACCGGGTATTTTGACCTGGTGGCCTATCAGCGCTTCCACGACGGCGAGATGACCGACCAGATCCCCACCGACGACCAGCTGGCCCGCAGCCTGGCCATGCTTCCCAAGCTCCCTTGATTGCCCGCTCATATTGATTCGGTCGCCCGTAGGGGCGGATGCCCACATCCGCCCTGAGACCCTCATACCACCGGGCTGCCGGCATCCGCACCCGCCCGTAGGGGCGGATGCCCACATCCGCCCTACAGCCTCATACCACCGGGCTGCCGGCATCCGCACCCGCCCGTAGGGGCGGATGCCCACATCCGCCCTGAGACCCTCATACCACCGGGTTGCCCGCATCCGCACCCGCCCGTAGGGGCGGATGCCCACATCCGCCCAAACTCCCGGGCTCCCTTTACCACCCTGCCACCTGCAAACGTACCCACCCCCCTCCGTAGTGGCCGCTGACCCCAGCGGCCATAAAGCCCCCCATCCCACCGTGCTACCGCCAAACGTTTGCACCCCCCTCCGTAGGGGGCGGCGTCCTCGACGCCCCGCGGGAGTCACCCGCGGAACACGCGCCCCCCGTAGGGGCGGATGCCCACATCCGCCCAAACCCCCGGGGCCACGAAATACGCACCCCCCGTAGGGGGCGGCGTCCTCGACGCCCCGCGGGAGTCTCCCACGGAACACCCTCCCCCCGTAGGGGCGGATGCCCACATCCGCCCTACAGCCCCATACCACCCCATTTTCACCCCCACCGGGCCGCCGTCACAAGCGGCTCGGCGGGGGTTTTTATACTGAACTCCAATAATGGAGCTTGTGAAAAGGATAAGACTTTCAACAGATGCCTCGAACGGAAGCA
>CAMOKD010000112.1:0-3645 GCA_946617435.1 uncultured Clostridia bacterium
TGCGCAAACAGAAAGTATGGCCGCCGGCAGGCATGACCAGCTTCCGTCCACTGCCCGGCTTTCGTCGATGCATCTCGTGAAAATCTTATCCTTTACACAAGTCCAATTATGGGAGCTCAGTATCAATGGCCGGTGGCGCAATGGGCGCCTCCAGCACGGTGTAGGCGTCGTCCATCTGCACCGGGGCAAAGCCGTGGCGGGAGAAGAAGCACAGGGCCTCCACGTTGGCGGTGGGCACGCCGGTGGTCAGCTGCCGCAGACCGTTCTCCCGGCTCTCCAGCACCGCCTGGCCCAGCAGCTGGTCTCCCAGGCGGATGTGCCGGTGCTCCGGCCGCAGCCAGATGCCGGTGAGGGTGCCCCCGGCAAAGCTGACCCAGCCCACGGCCTCGTCGCCCAGCAGGGCAACGCGCACCCGGTGTGCGGGGTCCGGGCAAAAGGCAGGGTCTGTCCAGGCGGCGTCCGAATCCGTGAGATCCCGGTAGCGCAGATTGAATTTTTTGCCGGTCTGCCGCCACCAGCGCTGTCGGGCCAGGGTGGAAATCTCCGGGCTGAGATGGCTGTTGTCATAGCACCAAATCAGCTCCGGGGTGCCGTCTGTGCAGCGCAGCAGGCTGACGCCGGTGTTGTCGCACCGGGCGGCGTTGTGCATCTGCGCCCCAAACTGCCGGCGAAAGCTGCCGGCACTGACGTACCCATGGGTAAACACGGCAATGGTGCCGCCCTCATGCCGGGCAGCCAGGTCCAGGATGCCGGCCCAGAACCGACCGGTGTATTGGGCAAAGGTCTCGCCCCCGGGAATGTGCCACTGCTCCGGGGATTGGTTGAAGCGCCGCATCTGCTCGGGCCAGCGGTGTTCCAGCGCGCCAAAGGGCAGGCCGTCCCAGGGGCCCATATCGGTCTCCAAAAAGCGGCTGTCCGGGATGGGGGAGAGGCCCTTGGGCGCGGCGACGGCCCGGGCGGTCTCCATAGCCCGGTACAGGGGGCTGGAATACACCGCGTCCAGCGGGATCCCGGCAAACCGGGCCGCCAGGGCGGGCAGCTGCCTGCGGCCGTTGGGGGTGAGCAGGGAGTTGTATCTGCCGTGCATCACCCGGTAGATGTTGCCCTCCGCCTCGGCGTGGCGGACAATGTAGACCTGGGTCATCACAGCACCGTCACGTAGGTGGCCAGGTTCCGCTTCATCCGCTCAGCAGCGGCCTGGGCAGCCTCCAGGTAATCTGTGCCGTCAGAGCCCTCCACCTCACGCCAGGCCCCGATGATGCTTCTGGCGGCGCATACGATGGCCCCATGGCCCAGCCGGTCAAAGGCGTAGGAGGCCTGCTTGCCGTTGCCCCCCTGGGCGCCGTAGCCGGGCACCATAAAGAACAGCCGGTCATACTTCCGCCGCAGGGATGCAATGTCGCAGGAGTGGCTGGTGCCCACCACGGCAATGATTTGGGAATAGCCGTTTTTGCCGAAGCATTCGGTGCTCCAGCGCATGGCCAGGTCCGCCATGGCGGTGTGGACCAGCCGGTCGCCGGAGATCAGATCCTGCACCTCCGGGGCCGAGCGGTTGGAGGAGCGGACGATGAGGAACAGGTTTTTGGGGTCGTCGCCCTTCAGATAGGGGAGGAAGGGCTTGATGCTGTCGCTGCCCAGATAGCCGCTGACAGTGATGCCGTCGGCAGGGTAGGGGCAGTAGGTCTCCTCACCCGGCTGCAGGCCGCCAAAGACGCTCTGGGCCCGCAGGGCGGCAATGTTGTCCACATCTCCCCGCATGGTGTCCAGCAGCACGTAGTAGCCCAGTTTTTTGGCCTGGACCAGCAGCTCCTGCAGCACCTGCACGCCCTCCCAGCCCAGGACGGTAAAACAGGCGCTTTGCAGCTTCACCGCGGGCACAAAGCCCTTCAGCTGGCGCATCAGCTCCACGCAAAAGGTGCGGTAGGCCTCCGCCAGGGCCTTGGGGGTGTGGCCAAAGCGGGCTTCGGCCTTGGCAATCAGGTGGGGAGGAACGACCTCAGCCGTGGGGTCCAAGCCCAGCATGGTGGGGTTTTTGCATTTGCGGATCTTGGCCTGGAGTACGTCAACAGACATGCAAAACACTTCCTTCGTTTTTTTGTTATTATATCAAAAATTTCCCCGGGAGAAAAGAGGGTTTCCCCATTTTTTCCGGATAATCCGTGAAAATCCGGGCAAGCTGTCACGGGGGTGAAAGGTATGCAGATCAAGAGCTTTGTGGCAACCCTTGGCCTGGGCATGGCCGCCGGCGCTGTGGCAGCCAAGTGCCTGGGCAAAAACCCGCAGGTCCGCCAGGCGGTGACCAAGGCCGCCGACGGCATCGAGTCCGCCGTGGAGATGGCCAAGGACACCCTCTGCGACTGACGGTCCGGGGCCAACCGGCCCCGGTACATCCTTCACATCGCGCCCCGGGGGCGGGAGAGGATCTCTCTGGCCCTGGCGGACCGGGTTCTGGCCTGGGCGGCCCGGAGACTGTCCTGCACCAGGGGCACCACAATGGTACACAGGGAGTTCACCCGGTCAAACAGGCGCATATACCGCATATCCGCGGGCCGGCGGATGTCCGCCGGGGTCAGGTTGGTGGTCACAATCAGCGGCTTTTCCCCCAGGGCCCTGGCGTCCACAAAAGCCTCCAGCAGCTCCAGGGCGTATTCCGTGTCCCGCTCCGCTCCCAGGTCGTCCAGGGCCACCACCTCAAAGCGGTTGAGCTCGTCCATCACGGCCTGGCGGTTGGCGCTGGAGCGCAGCACGTTCAGCAGCCGGGCGGTGGACACAATGATGGCCGGCACCCCGGTTTCCCGCAGGGCGTTCACCGTGGCCGAGGCGTAGAAGCTCTTTCCCGTGCCCACAGGGCCGGTAAGCAGGATCCCGGCAGGGATGGCCTTCAGCGCCTCAAAGTGCTCCACAAAGCCCCGACACTTGTCTCCCGCCTGGCGCAGACGGGCATCGTCCCGGTACCGGTCCGCGGCAAAGGTAAACCGGTCATAGCCGGGGTCGTAAAAGGGGCTGGAGCAGGCCATCTCCCGGGCGGCCTCCACCCGCTGCCGGAGGGCCCGGGCCCTGCGCTCAGCCTGGTCCCGCTCCTTGGCGCAGCGGCACATCACCGGCATCTTGCCAAGACCCGCCACCAGGCACTCCAGGGGCGAGCCGCACTTGGGGCAGCGGCGCAGACCGTCCGGGCCCAGGCAGGCTTTCTTTTCACCCCCACCCTGTCCGGCCCGGGCCGCCAGGGTCTGCAGGGCGGTGCTTGCAATTGTCTCCATTACCAATCCTCCAGTCCCTCAAAATACTCCTCCGGGGCGCGGATCCGGTTGCGGTCATTGACTGCCGGGGGCAGCTGATCCTCCCAGCGGCCTTGATTGAGCCAGGTGGCAGGGTTTGGGATATACTTCCCCCCATCCTTGGTCCACTGGGCAGAGCGTCTTTGTGCCATGACTGCGTCCAGCAGAACTGCCGGGTCCGTCTGTACCCGGGCAAAGGCCTTTCGGGCTGCTGCCTTGCCCACCTTTCGGGGATATGCCTCCCAAAAGCGTCCAAACTCCGCCTCAGCCTGCGCAGCAGGCATCCCTGCTGCGGTTGCAGTTGCAGTTCCTGTTGCAGTTGCAGTTGTAGTTCCTGTTGTAGTTCCTGTTGTAGTTCCTTGTTCCT
>CAMOKD010000113.1:0-3626 GCA_946617435.1 uncultured Clostridia bacterium
ACAACACCAAGACCGCCAAGGTCTGCTGCGGCGACATCGGCGTGTTCACCAAGCTGGCCTCCGTCCGCACCGGCGACACCCTGGGTCTGGCCGGCAAGGTGGTCAACCTGAAGCCCATGGAGTACGACGAGCCCTGCTACCGCATGGCCATCTACGCCAAGACCAAGGGCCAGGAGGACAAGGTCGCCGCCGGCCTGGCGAAGCTGAACGAAGAGGACGCCTCCTTCACCTACGGCAACGACCCCGAGACCAAGGAAATGATCATCGCCGGCGTGTGCGACATTCACCTGAGCGTGATCATCGCCAAGCTGGCCTCCAAGTATAAGGTCGAGGCCGAGCTCCGGCCCGCCAAGATTGCCTACCGCGAGACCATCAAGCGGAAGGTAGAGCAGCACGGCCGCCACAAGAAGCAGTCCGGCGGTCACGGCCAGTTCGGCGACGTCTACATCCGCTTTGAGCATCAGGACGAGCAGGATGATATGATCTTTGTGGACGAGACCGTGGGCGGCTGCGTGCCCAAGAACTTCATCCCCTCCGTGGAAAAGGGCCTGCGCAACTGCGTCACCAAGGGCGTGCTGGCCGGCTACCCCGTGGTAAACCTGAAGGCTACCCTGTACTTCGGCTCCTCCCACCCTGTGGACTCCTCCGATATGGCATTCCAGACCGCTGCCGGCATCGCCTACAAGGAAGGCCTGCCCCAGGCCGGCCCCACCATCCTGGAGCCCATTGCTGAGCTGAAGGTCTTTGTGCCCGACACCTACACCGGCGACGTCATCGGCGACCTGAACAAGCGCCGCGGCCGCGTGATGGGTATGGGCGGCGGCGTCATTGAGGCTGAGGTGCCCATCGGCGAGATGAGCTCCTACGCCATCGACCTGCGGTCTATGACCCAGGGCCGCGGCTCCTACAGCATGAAGTTCGTCCGCTACGAGGAAGTCCCCCAGATGAACCAGGCCAAGATCATCGAGGACGCCAAGGAAGAGGAAGACTGATTCCCCCTTATACTAGAATGCAATAAAACCATTTATAATGGTTTTATTCGTCGAACACGGAAAGTGTTCGACGCTCCGCATGAAATGCGGAGGCATTCGTACGTACAATAGCTGAACATGCCAAGCCCACTTGGCTTGGCATCTGCGGCGTTCGCCGCAGGCAATAAAACGATTCAATCGTTTTATTGCAGTTCAGTATTATCACACACCAACCCCCCGCTGCCTGAGGGCAGCGGGGGGTTTTGTCTGCCCCCGGGGATACAAAGCCCCCCTGCGGCAGCTGCCGCAGGGGGGGCGGGATTATGCCTGGTCTACCTCAAAGGGCTGGGTCCGGTCCTCCGGGGCAGCGAGCTTGCCGCCCAGGGCCCCGATCAGCAGAGACTTGATGTCAATGCCCATGCCCGAGGCAAAGCCCTCGGTGATCTGGGTGGTGGAGCCCACGATGTCGGAAATCAGCTTGGCGGAGTTGCCCTCGCCGTACATGGTGATCCGGTCCACCTTGCTTAGGGGCTCGGCCACGTTTTTGGCAATCTCGGGCAGGGCGTTCATGACCATCTCGATCACGGCGGCCTCGCCGTACTTCTTCATGGCCTCGGCCTTCTTGTCAATGCCCTCGGCCTCGGCCACGGCCTTGGCCCGGATGGCGGCGGCCTCCGCCTCGCCCACGGCCTTGATGCCCTCGGCCTCCTGCTCCTTGGCGTACTTCACCGCGTCTGCGGCCACCTTTTGGGCGGCGGCGGCCTGCTCCTGCTCGTACCGGCGGGCCTCGGCGTCCTTCTGCCGGCGGAAGAGATCGGCCTCGGCCTCCTGCTTCTGCCGGTAGAGCTCGGCGTCCGCCTTGGCGCGGATTTCGGCGTCCAGGGTCTGCTTGGTGACCTCCACGTTCTGCTTCTTCAGCTCGGCGTCACGCTCGGCCTTGGCGATCTGGGCGTTGACGGTGGCGGTCTGGATGGACTTCTGCTGCTCCTGCTTCTGGATCTCGTAGGCGGCGTCGGCCTCGGCCTTCTTGGTGTCGGCCTCCACCTTCAGCTCGGCCTGGCGGATGGCCAGCTCGTTCTGCCGCTGGGCGATGACGGTGTCGGCCTCCACCCGGGCGTCGTTGGCGGCCTTGTCCGCCTGGGCCTTGGCAATGGCCACGTCCCGGTCCGCCTGGGCCTTGGCAATGGCCGCGTTCTTCTTGATGAGAGAGGTGTTGTCCGCACCCAGGTCGCGGATCAGGCCGTTTTCGTCGGTGACGTTCTGGATGTTGCAGGACAGAATCTCAATGCCCAGCTTGTCCATGTCCCGGGCGGCCTTCATCATCACCTGGTCGGAGAAGGAATCCCGGTCGGTGTTGATGTCCTTCAGGGACAGGGTGCCGATGATTTCACGCATATTGCCCTGGAGGGTATCCTGCAGCTCGGCGGCGATGCGCTCGGGCCGCATATTCAAAAAGTTCTTGGCGGCCAGCTTGATGCCCTCGGGGTTGGGGGTGATGCGGACCTTGGCCACGGCGTCCACGTTGACGTTGATGAAATCGTTGGTGGGGACGGACTGCTCGGTCTTGATGTCCACGGTCATCTGGCCCAGGTACAGCTTGTCCATCCGCTCAAAGAACGGGACCTTGATGCCGGCCCGGCCCACCAGGATCCGGCCTTCACGCTTCATGCCGGAGATGATGTAGGCCTGGTCGGGCGGGGCCTTGACGTAGCCGGTGGCCAGGATGATGATCAAAACCACCGCCAGAATGACAAAGGGGAGAAAGGGCAGCAGCCCGGCGAGATCCACTGCGACAAATGCAAACATGGGGATACCTCCTTTTGTGTGTATGACAGGGCGGATACGGACGGGGACATTGCTCCAAAAGAAAAGGCCCATGCGCAGACCCCAGTGGCCTGAACATGAGTCTCGTTTTTCAAGGTGGGCCGGCTGCATGCAGCGTGTTGACGGCGCCATCTCCCCGGTGGGGGGAACTACTCCCTCAAGAGCAATATTCCTTTGTGGTTTCCTTATAGCATATTTTCCGGCCCCTGTCAAGGGGGTTCGACAAAATATTTCCGCACCCGGCGGGGCGCTGCGGCATACACTGGAGGGAAAGGTGGTGATTCCATGGACCTGGAAACCCAACGGGCGGTGCTGGATCGGGTGTACGGCCGGGAGCCTGCGGCCCCCCGGGCCCTGGTGCCGGCGCAGCTGGAGAATCTGGTGCAGGCCCAGCAGGCCGTGGGGGTGGGGCTGCGGGCCCTGGCGGGGGATCTGCGGGGCCGGGAGCGGCAGCTAGCGCTGCGTCTGGCGGCCCGGTGCGACAGCCGGGTGCGGAAGCTGGAGACCCTGTATTATCTGCAGACCGGCAGACGGCTGCAGCTGCGCCCCCCGGCCCCCGCCCCCGGGCAGGAGACCGCCGGGCAGCTGCGGACCCTGTGTCTGGCCCTGGAGGAGGCAGGCAGAGAAGCCCGGCGTCTGGCCGGACAGATGGAGGACGCCCGGGGCCGGCTGGAGCAGCTGGGGGCGGAGTGCGCCCGCCACGCAGACCTGCTGCAGACCCTGCTGCGGGACGTGCTGGCCCGCTGTTCCCACCGGGGCGGCGGGATACGCACACGCCCGTAGGGGCGGATGCCCACATCCGCCCGTGCCCGGGCCGGGGGGAGGAGAATT
>CAMOKD010000114.1:0-3607 GCA_946617435.1 uncultured Clostridia bacterium
TGGCCCGGTCGTGGGCCGTGGTGTGGTAGTCATAGTCGTGCTTGGGTCCGGTGGGGTGGAGCTTCAGATAGCTCTGCTTGTGATAGGTCTCCTGGAAGAGGATGTAGGTGCCGATCCCAGCCTGCTTCAGCTTGCGGTAGTTTTCCACGGTGGTGGCGGCAATGTTTACATTCACCCGGCGGATGTCCCCGTTCTTATGGTGGACAGAGTAAATGGTGTTGATGCACTCCAGGATGTACTCAATGGGGTTGTTCTTGGGGTCCTCGCCGGCCTCAATGGCCAGGCGCTTGTGGCCCAGATCCTGCAGGGCGATAACCTCCTGCCTGACCTCCTCCTGGGTCAGCTTTTTGCGGGCGATGTGCTTGTTTTTCAGGTGGTAGGGGCAGTACACACAGCCGTTGACACAGTAATTGGACAGATACAGCGGGGCAAACAGGACGATCCGGTTGCCGTAGAAGGCCAGCTTGATCTCCTCGGCAATGGCATAGATCTCCTCCAGAATCTCCGGGTCCTCACAGGCCAGCAGTACGGAGGCCTCCCGGTGGGTCAGCCCCCGGCAGGTGCAGCCGTTGCCGGTTTTGACCGGACGGGCCTTTTGCAGAATCTCCCGGATCAGGGGCAGATTGTTCTTGTTCTCATCGGCATAAGCCAGTGTTGCCCGGATCTCCTCATCGTTGATGAACTCGTCCGGGAGCATAGATTTTGGATTATATTGTGCCATGATCATCAATCCTTTCAAATTTGTGCCGGGTCGCCCCGGTGGGTGACCACCTGATAGCCGATGGCCTTCATGCGCTGCTCCAGGCAGCCTCTGCACTGGGCGGACTCCTCGCCGGTGCAGATCTTATTGTCGTACAGCAGGTAATCCTTGCGCACCGCCACCGGGGAGAGGTTCGGCATCACCACGTTGGCCCCGGCCAGGATGCCTTTTTCCCGCCCCCGGGGGTCAGCGGTACCCAGGGCAGTGGTGGCAGGCAGCAGCAGATTGGGCTGCATCAGCCGCAAGATAGACAGCAGATAGCAGGTCAGCAGCGCGCTTCCGCCGGGCTGGGTGCCAAAGGGCGTGTCCTTCTGGGGCAGAAACGGTCCAATGCCGCACATCTCCGGCCGGAAGGTCTCTACAAATTTCAGGTCCGCAGCCAGCTCCTTGGCCCCCTGGCCGGGGGAGCCCACCATAAACCCGCAGCCCACCTGGTAGCCGATCTGCCGCAGCACCTGCAGGCATTCCATCCTGTGGGCAAAGGACATTTCCGCAGGATGCAGGCGGTTGTAATGGGCCTCAGTGGCGGTCTCGTGGCGCAGCAGATACCGGTCTGCCCCGGCGTCATACAGGCGCTGATAGCTCTCCCGGCTGCGTTCCCCCAGGGAAAGGGTCACGGCGCAGTCGGGGAACTCCCTCTTGATCTGCTCCAGCAGGGGGCACAGACGCGCATCTGTAAACCAGGGGTCCTCGCCGCCCTGGAGCACAAAGGTGCGGAAGCCCAGGCGGTAGCCCTCCCGGCAGCAGGACAGGATCTCCTCCGGCGTCAAACGGTAGCGCCGGGCGCTGTGATTGCTCCGCCGCAGCCCGCAGTAGAGACAGTCGTTTTTGCACCAGCTGCTCAGCTCAATCAGCCCCCGGACGTAGACGTCCGTGCCGTAGACCCTGCGGCGTACCGCGTCGGCCCGCCGGGCCAGGGCATCGGCATGTGCCGGGGTGCAAAGACACACCAGCTGCTGGTATTCATCAGGCGTCAGGCTGTGCGCACATTCCAGCCGTTCCGCCAGGTGTTCAAATTCAGTCATGCTTTACGCTGGAATAAGCGGTTTTCACGCTGATCCCGGCGCCCAGGCCGCCGATTTTACCGGCCAGGGCAGCAATGGTGTCCTGGGGCGCGTCGATGGCCACGCTGATGATGTTGATGTTGCGTTTGCGATAGGGCAGACCCATCCGCCCGATGATATATTCTCCATAGGCGTGCAGCAGACGGTTCAGCGGCTCCGCCAGCTCTGCATCCTCTACAATAATGCTGATGACAGCAACACGTTCTTCCATAGTTCCTCCCTCATAAAATAAAGATACTGCACCCGCCAGGTGCAGTACAGGCTGTTGTGCGCACCTTTCCCCCGGACCGGAGTCCTCATGTCAGGAAGCGCGTATATTTTACAGGAAATGCAGTGCCTTGTCAATCCCTTTTTCCCCGGGCGGCGCGGTCTTTTCCGTGCCGCCCGGGGGAGGAAAATGCAGGCCTTTATACCGGCTCCTCGCTCTGCCGCAGGGCCCTGTGCAGCAGCAGCTTGTACTCCTGCACTGCCTGCTCCGGCCCCTGCAGAATCACCTTACCGCCAAACTGGCAGACCCAGGCATAGAAGGTTGGGCTGAGCGAGACCTCAGTGGTCAGGCGGAAATGGGTGTCATCTACGGCCCTGGTTTTTGCCCGGTCGCCAAAGTGGTCCAGCACAGAGTTCATGGCGCACTCATGGCACAGCAGCTCCACCTCTGCCCGGGTACCGTCAAAAAGCTGGAAGGCCTTTTCGGAGTATTCCCCGATGCTGAAATCCTTTGGCTTGGGCACGGCATCCTCCTGCAGCAGCATGGGGGGCTCCAGCACCCGGTCCAGCCGAAAGGCGGCCAGCTTTTGGTGCTTGTCGGACCAGCCCACCATGTAGTACCTGTCACCGTTCCAGATGAGAGTGTAGGGGCTGAAGCGGTAGGGATCGCCGTTGTTGCGCAGGCGCTTGCGCTTGGCCGCTGTGAAGTAAAAGTAGAGGAAGGAGATCTTCCGCTTTTCGTTGATGGCGCGGTTGACGGTATCCACAACGGCATAGATGGATTCGTTTTTGGGCTTGATCCGGTCCGTGAGAGACACATGCCGCTGCAGCACGGCGGCCCGCTGGACGTTGGTGAGGGACAACAGCTTGGCCGCCAGGAGCTTGCTGTTGGAGTGGGTGATAAACCTGGCCGAAGCCACGGCGTCCAGCAGGAGCTTCAGCTCGGGCTCCTCAAAGGTACGGCCGGCCAGATAGTATTTGTTCTGTTTTGAGTGGATGGTGCGGACGTCATATCCAGCCGCAGTCAGGGCTTCAATGTCACGCTGCACCGTGATTCGGTAGGCATCCAGCCCCCATTTTTCCTTCAGCAGGCGGATCAGCTCCGGGGTAGAGATGGGGTGTTTTGCATCACTTTGCGTTTTCAGCAGCTCCAGCAGTCGGAGCAGACGCACTCTTCCTTCGTTTTCCATATTCCCTCCAGGAAACACAAGCAGCAAAGCATATAAGGGATTGCTGCCATTGGATTCGTTTGGTCTACAGTCGAATTGTATCATACAGGCTTGACAATTGCAAGGGCAGTTTTGCAGAAGATTGCATAATTTTCGACATACAGATTTCTGTTTTTTCCGCAGCTTTGACAAAGACGCCTTCTTTAAGTCAAATCGAACTGTAGTCCCAGGGGATACAGCCGTCTTGATTCCTTGGCTTATACCCCTCTAATAATAAAGACACCGGAAACAGGCAAATTTTACACGATTTTCAAAAAAATTTTAAAAATTTTTTGAGTAATTATCCCCCGGTTAAGCCGGGGGCTTTTCATTTTCGGGCATAGCCCTTTCTTACTAGCTGCGCCTGA
>CAMOKD010000115.1:0-3584 GCA_946617435.1 uncultured Clostridia bacterium
CTTACTTGTAAGGAATCATCTTTTTGATGGCTTCCTGGTTGGTGACATCGGCGTAGGTGGTGCTTCTCAGCCGGCGGCCGCGCTTGGTGTCCTTCTTGGTGAGGATATGGCTCTTGAACGCGTGCGCTCTCTTGACCTTGCCGGTCTTGGTGAGATTGAATCTCTTCTTGGCACCGCTATGGGTCTTCAGTTTCGGCATAGTTGGTTCTCCTTTTTACGTATTCTGACGAAAAGTGCATCACTTTTTGTTCTCGGCCTTGGGAGACAGGAACATAAACATGAACCGTCCCTCCAGCTTGGGGTTCTTTTCCATGTTGGCTACCTCGGCACAGCCCTCGGCAAAACTGATCAACAGCTGCTCACCGATGTTGGTGTGGGCCATCTCGCGGCCGCGGAAGCGCACACTGACCTTGACGCGGTTGCCTTCCTTGAGGAATTTGATCGCGTTTTTCATCTTGGTGTTAAGGTCGTTGGTGTCGATGCCGGGGGACATACGGATCTCTTTGATCTCTACCACCCGCTGGTTCTTCCGGTTTTCTTTTTCCTTTTTCATCTGGTCAAAGCGGAATTTGCCGTAGTCCATGATTTTGCACACGGGGGGCTTGGCGGTGGGGGAGATTTTTACCAGGTCGAGATCCTGCTGAGCGGCCAGCTCCAGGGCAGCCGCACTGGACATGATGCCCAGCTGTGCGCCGTCGGGGCCGATGACACGAAGCTCCTGATCCTGAATGTCTTCGTTGAGCTGATGGGTAAATTTAGCGATGGAAAACACCTCCTGATACAACAAAAGCGGATGCCGACTGCACCCGCACATAGCCGGAGTAACCCCCCGGAAAAACTGTGTGAACCTTTTTGCCTGCGGCGTAAGGTGAGGCGGAGCAGCCAGCCTTCTTTGTTTTTGCCATGTAATTATACAGGCCCGGGGCCCGTTTGTCAAGGGGAAATCTTGGATTTTTCCCGCAAAAATCCAACTTTTTTGGGCCAAAGGCCGGGCAAATCCGGATTGCTTTTTCCCCGCCCGCCCTGTATAATAGGGGCGAGGGGAGGTGAGCCCATGGTGCTGTGCTGCACGGCCGGGCGGAAGACAAAGCTGCTGTCTGTGCTGCGGCGGGAAATGCGCATGGCGGACGGGCTGGTCCGCCGGCTGAAGCCCCTGGACGCCTTCTCCGTCAACGGGGTGAGGGTCCACACCAACCACCCCATCCTGCCCGGAGACCTGGTCACCGTGGACATGGACGAGCCGGCGCCGGACTTCCCTGCCCAGGACGGGCCTTTGGACATCCTCTACGAGGACGAGGCCCTGATCGCCGTGGACAAGCCCGCCGGGTGCATCGTCCACCCCACCTTCCACCGCCAGGAGGGCACCCTGGCCAACCATCTGCTGGGCTACTACCGCCGCACCGGCCAGCAGGCCGGGGTGCACATCCTCACCCGGCTGGACCGGGACACCATGGGGGTGGTGATCTTTGCCAAGTGCGCCCACGTCCACACCCTGCTGATGCAGGATATGGCCCGGGGCTGCTTCCATAAAACCTACGAGGCCCTGACCCTGGGCGCCCCGCCCTGGGACGAGGGGGTCATTGACCTGCCCATCGACCGCCTGGCCCCGGAGAGCCTGCTGCGCTGCGTCCGGGAGGGGGGCAAGCGGGCCGTCACCCGGGTGCGGGTGCTGCGCCGGGGTGAGATCTCCCTGCTGGCCCTGGAGCCCGTCACCGGCCGGACCCACCAGCTGCGGGTCCACTGCAGCTATATGGGCTTTCCCATCCTGGGGGATCCCCAATACGGCGGCGGGACCGGCGGCCAGCAGCTGGTGGCCCGGCAGATCGTCCTGCCCCACCCCATGACCGGGCAGACCCTGACCCTGGTCTCCCGCCGGGTGCTGCGAGAGGAGGGCTGCCTGTGAACACCCGAAAGCTTTTGCGCCTGTCGCTGCTGGCCGGGGTGTCCATGATCCTCTTTCTGGTGGAAAACCAGATCCCCGCCCCCATCCCCGTGCCCGGGGTGAAGCTGGGGCTGGGCAACATCATTGTGGTGTGCGTGCTGTTCCTCTACGGGCCCAAGGAGGCCCTGGGGGTGCTGGCGGTCAAGCTGGTGCTGAGCGCGGTGCTCACCGGCAACCTGGGGGCCCTGGCCTACTCCGCCGCGGGGGGCCTGCTCAGTCTGGGGGGCATGTGCCTGCTGCGCAGGTGGATTGCCCCCGGCCAGCTGTGGGCCGCCAGCGTGCTGGGCGCCATGCTCCACAACCTGGGCCAGCTGCTCTCCGCCCTGGTCATCACCGGCACCCCGGGGCTGCTGGCCTATCTGCCGGTGCTGCTGCTGAGCGGAATGGTCACCGGCCTGTTCACGGGCCTTGCCGCCCAGGCGGTGGCCGCCCGGCTGAAACAATAATCATTGCGGCCCCGGCCGCGAATCATATCAAGGAGGTATCCACATGAATAAGGAATGGGATCTTTCCCCCCTGTACCAGGGCATTGACGACGAGAAATTCCAGGCGGATCTGGCCCGGAGCCGGGAGCTGGTAACGCAGCTGAACGACTTTGCCGCCCACCTGCCCCAGGAGGATCGGGGCGCGGTGCTCCACCGGGCCCTGGAGCTCCAGGAGGCCCTGGAGCAGACCATTGCCCCCCTGCTGCACTACACCGGCCTGCGCAGCGCGGTAAACACCGGCGACGAGGAGGCCATCAACGCCGAGGCCGGGCTGATGAAGCTGCTTTCCGACACCAGCGCCGCCCGGGCCGCCCTGCTGGCCTATGTGGGCAAAACCGAGGATCTGGAGGCGCTGATTGCCGCCGATCCCTTCCTGGGCCAGTACGCCTATCTGCTGCGCACCATGGCCGATGACGCCCGCTACACCCTGGACGAAAAGGTGGAGGAGGCCCTGGCCAAGATGGATCTCTCCGGCGGCACCGCCTGGTCCAACCTGCAGTCCTACCTGACCTCCACCGTCACGGTGGATTACCGGGGCCGGCAGCTGACCCTGAGCGCCGTGCGGAACCTGGCCTACGACGCCGACCCCGCCGTGCGCAAGGACGCCTATGACGCGGAGCTGGCCTGCTACGAGAAGATCAAGGACGGGGTCTGCTTTGCCCTGAACTCTCTGAAGCAGCAGGTGAACACCGAGTGCGAGCTGCGCAAGGGCGGCTCCCCCCTGGAGATGACCCTGCGCCAGAGCCGGATGCAGAAATCCACCCTGGACGCCATGATTGCGGCCATTGAGGAATATCTGCCCGTGTTCTGGAAGTATCTGCGGGCCAAGGCCAAGGCCCTGGGCTATGAGGGCGGCCTGAAATGGTGGGATATGTTTGCCCCCATGGGCAAGAATACCGCCACCTACACCGTGGAGCAGGCCAAGACCTATCTGCTGGACCACTTCCGCCCCTTCGCCCCGGATATGGCCGAAATGATGGAGCACGCCTTTGACGACGGGTGGATCGACTTCTTCCCCCGGCCGGGCAAGGTGGGCGGCGCCTTCTGCGACAACCTGCCCATGATCCGCCAGAGCCGGGTGCTGACCAACTTTGACGGGGCCTTCGGCGACATCGTCACCCTGGCCCATGAGCTGGGCCACGCCTACCACGGCATGA
>CAMOKD010000116.1:0-3466 GCA_946617435.1 uncultured Clostridia bacterium
GATCGGATCGATCGTCCGGCTTCGCCGGCATGATCGATCCCTACGGGGGGTTCCGGTATGGACCGGCTTCTCCGTAGCGGCCGCTCATTGAGCGGCCATACCGCGGCAGGAATTCCGCAACGGGTTTCGTTTTACGCGATTTATCACGGGAAGGTACCTGCGTATCCCGCAGCCCCGGCGGTATGGGCAGCCTTTTGTGGCCGATCGCTGATCGGCCGCTACGGAAGAGCGTGTACACAATCGGCAACCCCGGTGGTAGCGGGCGGCGTTAGGGCGGATGTAAGGCATCCGCCCCTACGGGGGCCGCTACGGAAGAGCGTGTACACAATCAGAGACCCCGGTGGGGCGGGCGACCTTCAGGGCGGATGTGGGCATCCGCCCCTACGGGGGCCGCTACGGAAGAGCGTGTACACAATCAGCAGCCCCGGCGGTGGCGGGCGGCTTCAGGGCGGATGTGGGCATCCGCCCCTACGGGGTGGGTGTGCGTATCCCGCCGGGTCAGGCTTCAGGGCGGATGAAAGGCATCCGCCCCTACGGGGGTGGGGTGTGCGTATCCCGCTGGGTCAGCTTTTGCCGCCGAAGAGCTTGGCCAGGGGGCCGGTGATCTTCTCCAGGTTGGCGCTGGCGGATTCCAATGACGCCACCACCTCGTTCAGACTGTCCATGTCCAGCTTCTTCAAGGTGTCTGCCGCGTCCTTCAAGGACACAATCGCCCGGTTCAGACTGTCCATGTCCACCTGGCCCAGACCGTCCGCCGCCTGGCGCAGGGACGTCACCGTCCGGTTCACCTCGTCGGTGTCGATCTGGGCAAGGCGGTTGGCCGCGTCGTTCATGGCCGAAATCGCCTGGTTCACGGTGTCCATCTGCAGCTGCTGCAGATCCTCCTCCACCAGCTCCAGGCTGCGGTGGACGCTGCTCAGCTCCACGCTGATAAACACCACCGCCGCCGCCAGCAGCAGCACGATCACCCCGGTCAGCACCGTCTGCAAACGGATCCACCGCAGCAGGGACGCCTCCCGCCGGTCGGCCCGGTCGGGCACGGGCACCGGCTTGGGCGCCGGCTTCCGCTCCACCTCAGTCATGGTACACCGCCCGCATGCCCTTCATGGTCATGTAGCAGTCCAGCTTGGATACCACCTCCATGGGGGCATGCATGCTCAGCACCGGCACGCCGGCGTCCAGGGTGTCAATGTTCCGGTTGGCCATGTAGGCCGCCACGGTGCCGCCGCCGCCCTGGTCCACCTTGCCCAGCTCCGCCGTCTGCCAGAGCACGCCGTTGTCGTCAAACAGCCGGCGGATCCGGCCCATCACCTCGCCGGAGGCGTCAGAGCAGCCGCCCTTGCCCCTGGAGCCGGTGTACTTGCACAGGGCAATGCCGTAGTTCACCTGGGAGTTGTTGCGCTTGTCGCAGGTCTCGGCGTAGATGGGGTCAAAGGCGTTGGACACGTCGCAGCTCAGGCAGAAGGAGCGCTCCAGGCAGCGGCGCAGGCTGCCCTGCTGGCTCTCGCAGATGTCCGCCATAAAGGTCTCAAAGAACCGGCTCTGCATACCGGACACGCCCACCGAGCCGATCTCCTCCTTGTCCGCCAGCACGCAGACTGCGGTGTGCTCGGGCACGCCCATGGTCAGCAGGGGCTCAAAGGAGGCCCAGGCGCACACCCGGTCGTCGTGGCCGTAGGCGCCGATCAGAGAGCGGTCCAGGCCGATCTCCCGGGCGGGAGAGGCGGGCACCATGGTGAGCTCGGCGGAGAGGAAGTCCTCCTCCACAATGCCGTACTTCTCGTTCAGCAGCTGCATCACCGCCAGCTTCACCCGGTCGGCACCGTCGTCGTCGGCAATGGGCTCAGAGCCGATAAGGATGTTCAGCGCCTCGCCGGTGACGCCCTCGGCCAGGGTCTTTTTCATCTGGTCGGCGGACAGGTGGATCAGCAGGTCCGTCACGATAAAGCAGGGGTCGGAGGGGTCGTCGCCGATGCGCACCGTGACCACCGAGCCGTCCTTCTTGGCCACAATGCCGTGGATGGACAGGGGGATGGTGGTCCACTGGTACTTTTTGATGCCGCCGTAGTAGTGGGTCTTCAGGTAGGCCATGCCGGCCTCCTCATACAGGGGGTTGGGCTTGATGTCCATCCGGGGGGAGTCGATGTGGGAGGCCACGATCTGGGCGCCGTTGTCGATGTGCTCCCGGCCGATGACGGCGTAGAGGATGCTCTTGCCCCGGTTGTTGCGGTACACCCGCATGCCGGGCTTCAGCTCCATGCCGGGCTCCAGAGGGACAAAGCCGGCGTCCTCGGCCAGCTCCAGGGTATAGGACACCGCCTCCCGCTCGGTTTTGGCCGCGTCCATAAATTTCATGTAGTCCTTGCAGTAGCGCTCCATCTCGGCGCGCTCGGCGGGGTCCATGCGGTCATACCCGTTTTTCGGGGCCCGCAGCAGGGTTTTTCTCAGTTCTTCGGTTTGTTCACTCATGGGTGTTGCCTCCTTGGTAAAGATTGGGATTGGGATTTGTCTCAGGGCGGCGCGCAGCTGCGCCTCCGTCCCGTTGTTTTCCAGGGTGTAATCCGCCCGGTCGCAGAACCATTGGGCGGGCTTTTGGGCGGCGATCCGGGCCAGGGCGTAGTCCCGGGAGATGCCGTCCCGGGCCATCAGCCGGGCCAGGCGGGTCTCCGGGGCGGCGGTTACCGCCAGGGTCAGGTTACAGTGCCGGGCCAGGCCGCTCTCAAACAGGCCGATGGCGTCGATCACGGCAAAGGCCGGGGGGTCCGGGGCGGCGTCCAGGGCGCAGATGCGGTCCAGCACCGCCCGGGCCACCCGGGGCTGGGTCAGGGCGGTGAGCCGGCGAAGGCCCTCGGGGTCGGCAAAGACCCGGGCGCCCAGGGCCTTCCGGTCCAGGCTGCCGTCCGGGACGCTGCCGGGGAAGGCCGCCTCAATGGCGGCCAGCAGCTCCCGGTCGGTGCGGAGCATCCGGTGGTAGACCGCGTCGCAGTCGAACACCCGGCCGCCCCGGCCCTCCAGGGCCCGGAGCAGGGTGGTTTTCCCGGCCCCCGAGGGCCCGGTGACGCCGATGATGTACATATGTGCCTCCTTGGGGGGATAGAGGGAAGAGGGGGGGAGAATTGAAAATGGAAAATTGAGAATGGAGAATGGAAAATGGCGGAGTTTTCAAATTGCCATTTGAAAACATTTTGAAAGATGCCGGCTGCTCATTTGCACCCGTAGGGGCGGATGCCCACATCCGCCCGTGCCCAGCCCGCCGTTCCTTCCGGGGGTGCAGTGTGCGCACACGCGCTATCCGTAGTGGCCGCTGCGACGCGAAGCTAGTGCAGCGGCCATAAAAGCCCGCCGATCCCACCGGGGTGACGGGATACGCACACCCCCGTAGGGGCGGATGCCCACATCCGCCCGTGCCCGGGCCGCCGATCCCACCGGGGTGACGGGATACGCACACGCCCGTAGGGGCGGATGC
>CAMOKD010000117.1:0-3411 GCA_946617435.1 uncultured Clostridia bacterium
GCGGGCTTTTATGGCCGCTGCACTAGCTTCGCGTCGCAGCGGCCACTACGGATAGGGCGTGTGCGCACACTGCACCCCCGGTGGGAACAGCGGGCTGGGCATGGCCGCTCACTGAGCGGCCGCTACGGAGAAGCCGTTACATACCGGTAACCCCCGTAGGGATCGATCATGCCGGCGCAGCCGGACGATCGATCCGATCCAACCTCCAGGCGGATATCCCTCGGCGGAGTGGGTCTGTGCCGACGCAGCCACCCCTTGCGTATTCCCGGGGAGACTCCCGCGGGCCGATGTAAGGCATCGGCCCCTACGGGTGCAAACCCGCAACCGCATCTTTCAAATGTTTTCAAATGGCAATTTGAAAACTCCGCCATTCTCAATTCTCAATTCTCAATTTCCGTCTGCGCAGCAAAGCCCGGCGTTGCCGCCGGGCTTTGCTGTGCTTTATGATATGGTTGTGTATCGGCGGGTTACTCCACCTCTACCAGGCCGCCGGGCTTGACGGTGACGGTCATGCCGTCCTTTACCCAGGCCAGGAATTCCTGGCCCAGACTGTCTACCACCGGCATGTGGGCGTTTTCCAGCCAGACGTCCGCCAGGATCGCCCCCGCCGCCGCAAGTGAGTCAATGGGCTCGGAAAAGAGCATACACGCCGGGTTCCGCCCCATGGAGCAGGCACAGTACAGCACCAGTCCCCCCGTGGTGGACCCGATGGTCCGGGGCAGACACAGGGCCTTGCCCGCCAGGGCCTTGCCGTACAGGTCGGGGTTGTTCTGGTCGCCGCAGGTGGCCTTCTTGTCGCCGAACTGCAGGGCCTTTTGGAAGGAGGCCAGGGTGTTCAGCCCCCCGTGGCTCACCACCGCAGGGGCAATCACCGTGCCGGGGGATACCACTCGTCCTTGAAATTGCTTCATTCCGCCTTCCCTCCCTTGGTGATCTGGTCCAGAATCTCGGCGTCAGTGTAGTACCGGGCGCTGGTGTAGGTGCGCAGCTTGTTGCTGGAGGTGATCACCGGCAGCTTGGTGGACAGAGGATTGTTCATGTACATCAAGGGGCAGATGTAGCTGAGAATCACCCCGGTCTCCTCCAGCCGGGCGGCATAGGGCGTCTGGCGGAAGCGCTCGATCACCGCGGGGCTGGCGGTGAACACCGTGGGGATCTGCACCTTTTCGTTCCCCGCCCGGGTCAGGGCCCCCTCGATGCGCTTGGTCCAGTCGATGAGCTGGTGCAGGCTCATATGGGGACAGCCCATAAAGCAGAGCTTGGGGGTTGCGGTTTTCTTCTTCCAGATGACGGGATAGCTCTCGTAGGTGTGGCGGAGCATGGCGTCGTCAATGACCAGGGTGCGGCAGCCCTCTTTGAGCAGGGCCCGGCCCTGCTCCACCGCCTCGGGGGTGATGCCCTCTACGTGGTACAGGCCCACCGCCCCGTTGGAGGCCGTGGCCGCGCCGAAGTCCTTGAGATAGGCCCGGGCGGCGTCGTCCAGGCTGCCCAGGTATTTGTCCAGGCCCACAATGTAGGGCACGTCCTCCATCACCTTCATGCCGATGCAGGAGCCCAGCAGCTGGGCCTCGGGCAGGGCGGTGGTGCGGATCTCCACCAGCCAGTCGGCCTTGCGGCCCTGGTCGGTCAGCAGGCCGAAGCAGGGCACGTACCCCGCCACCGAGCCCATCAGATCGATGATGCCCGAGTTGCGGTTGCACCGGGCCCCCAGCACGGAGTTGGCATAGACCACCGCCGAGGATTCCGACCAGCTGAGCACGTCCCCCTGCCGGGGAATGTTGCCCATCTCGGGCATATAGCAGGTGCAGGAGAAGGCGTCCTTGTCCAGCAGACCCAGCTTTTGCAGCTGGGCCTCATACTGGGCCTGCTTGGAGTACATAAAATGCTTGAAGACCACGTCCTGCAGGAAGCTGCTGGGGACGTTGGGATCCAGGGGCCGGGGGTCGGCGGTGAACTTCTGCCCCGACAGGGCCCCGGCGCCGATGAGCTGGTCCATCAGCTGGTACACCGGGCCCAGGGCCTTGAGCCCGAAGGAGGTGACCAAGTGGTTGTACTGCCCGGTCACCGGCACCATGGTCTCGGCGCCGAAGAGCTCGCCGTAGCGGACCAGGGTTTGCATCACCTTGGACACCACCGGGCCCCGGCTGCCGTGGAGCAGGGCCTCCTGCTCCGGGGTAAGCCGCATCTTCACTTCGTTCACGGTGGGGCCTCCCGGGTCAGATCTTCATGGCGGTCTCGTAGGCCTGCCAGATCACCGAGCGCAGGTTGCCCACATGGTCGCAGTCGCCCACCAGGGGGGCCTTCTTCTTGCCGGTGGCCAGGGGGGTGGGGATGTAGCCGGCGGAGCTGATGACGCTGTCGCAGGCCAGCTCCAGGTCCTTGCCGTCCTTGGTCTTGCAGACGATGGAGCCGTCCTTCACCTCTTTGAGGGTGGTGTTCAGGTAGACGGGTACCTTGTGCAGGGCGAACCACTCCCGCAGGTAGGAGGAGTTGGCCAGGCACACGCCCTTTTGGGCCACCAGGTCGGACTTCATCTCCACAATGGAGACGTCCTTGCCGTGGAGCGCCAGCTCATAGGCGATTTCGCTGCCGGTGAGACCGCCGCCCACCACCACGACCTTCTGGCCGACCTCTCTGCCGCCCAGGAAGTCCACGGCCTCGATCATCTTTTCGTAGCCGGGGATGAACCGGAGCAGCCTGGGGGTGGCGCCGGTGGCGATGATCACGGGGTCGGCGCCGAAGCGCTCCAGCTCCTTGACCTCTTCATTGAGCTTGACGGGGATCTCCAGCACCTCCATCTGGCGCTTGTACCACTCCAGCAGGTCCCGGAGCTTGCCCTTGTAGGATTCGCTGGAGGCGGCCACGAACACGCCGCCCAGATGGTCGTTCTTTTCGTAGATCACAGGCTTGTGGCCCCGGAGCTTCAGCACCCGGGCGGCCTCCATGCCGCCGATGCCGCCGCCCACGATGTGGACGGTCTTGGGGGTCTTGGTGGGCTTGATCTTGTGCTTGTTCCACTGCATGGTTTCGGCGTTGACGGCGCAGCGGGCCAGGTGCAGGGAGTCGGACAGGTCCTGGTCATTGGGCACGCCCTGGTAGTGGCACATGTTGAAGCAGCCGTTGTGGCACAGGATGCAGGGGCGGATGTCCTCGGGCCGGTCCTGGAGCAGCTTGGTGAACCAGGCCTGGTCGGCCAGGAAGGGACGGGCGAAGCCGGCGCCGTCGATCTTGCCCTCCCGCACGGCCTCGGCGGCCACAAAGGGATCCATCCGGCCGGCGCAGACCACGGGGATGTCCACAAACTTGCGGATGTGGGCCACGTCCTCCAGGTTGCAGTTTTCCGGCATATAGATGGGCGGGTGGGCCCAGTACCAGGCGTCGTAGGTGCCGTTGTCGCAGTTGAGCATATCA
>CAMOKD010000118.1:0-3411 GCA_946617435.1 uncultured Clostridia bacterium
TAGCGGGCGGCGTTAGGGCGGATGAAAGGCATCCGCCCCTACGGGGGCAGCGTGTTCGTTTCCCGCGGCCCCGGTGGTTGTCGATACTGCGGTAGAGGGCGTCGGGGACGCCGCCCCCTACGAAGGGGGTGCATACGTGTTTCGTAACCCCGGTGGTATGGGTGACCTTTTATGGCCGCTCACTGAGCGGCCGCTACGGAAGAGCGTGTACTCAATCAGCAGCCCCGGTGGCAGCGGGCGGCGTTAGGGCGGATGCCCACATCCGCCCGTGCCCAGGCCGCCCGCCCCACCGGGGCGCCGGGATGCGTACGCACCGCCCCCGCAGGGATGACGGCAGTACAACCTCCCTGGGAAATCTGCGGGCCGGTTGCCTGCGCGGTCTTACGCCCGGTGCTCTGCGCGGAACTGGGCAGGGGGGAGGCCGTAGCGCTTTTTAAACCGCTGCACAAAGTGGCTCTGGTTGGAAAAGTAGAGGGCGCTGCTGATTTCGCTGATGGACTTGGAGGTGTATTGCAGCAGGCGGACGCTCTCCTCCAGCTTGCAGCGGTAGATGTATTCCCGCAGCGATACCCCTGCGGCCCGGCTGAAGGCCGCGGACAGATAGGACCGGTGATACCCCAGCGCATCCGCAATCCCCTGCACCGTCAGGGGGCTGTGGGTGTGCTTTTGCACATAGTCCATGCACAGCTGCCCGATCCGGCCCACCTCCCGGCGCTCCAGCCGGAGCTGCTCCTGTCGCCTGGCGTGCACCTGCATGGTCAGGTCCTGGAGGGCCTGCAAAAACAGGGTGTTCACCGCCTGCAGATCAGACAGGGTCTCCGCCTTTGTGATGTACAGGTCAGAGAAGCGAAAGGCCTGCTCCTCCGGCAGGCCGCCCTCAATGGCGGCCCGGGTCGTCAGGGTGATGGTGGAGATAAAGTAGTTTTTTTGCAGCCGCAGGGGGGTTTCGGCAATCACCCCGGCCTGATAGCTGGGGGTGGCGGCGGCGAAGCGCCGCAGCTCCTCCACGTTTCCGGCCCGGACAATGGCCAGCAGCACCCGCTCCAGGGCCAGGGAGTTGTTGGTCGATGCCGTCTCCCGCTGCCGGAACATGGTCTCCGCCTGCTTCTGCCGGGTGCGCACGGTGTCCTCCGGGCTGGGGGCCGGGGTCAGCTCCGCCAGGGGCAGGACGCGGCGGTTCAGGGCGTAGGAAATCGGCAGCAGATGGTGGAAGAAATCCAGATGGGTCATGGTGGGCAGCTGCAGCTGAAAGGCCCGGAAGGCCGCCCGGTCTGCTGCCGGCACGCCGTAATCCCGGTACATCTCCGGCAGGACGCCGCTCTGGGGCGGAAGGGCGGAGACCGGGCCCAAAATCAGATGGAGCGCCGCCGCGTCCTCTACGTCCAGCCGGGCAAAGCAGGCGCCGTACTCCGTGAAATAGATGGGCGCCTGCCGGCCCAGCAGCTGCGCCAGATACTGCCGGGGCGGCCGGGCAAAGGCCTCCGCCACCGGGGTATACTGCAGCTGCCCGTTTTCGTACACGTACATCGGGATATGCAGTGCCGCATAAAACAAATCGCAAATCGTCCGGCACCTGCTGCGCGGATCCTCCATGACGCCCACCTCCCCGGCTTGTCACCCTTGGGGGTAACCCGGTGTGACAGCATGATTATATAACATACAAACAAAAAACGCAACAACCATGATATCAAAACCCGCAACACTTTGCTATGCTGTAGCAAGAACAGACCGCTGCCCGGATGGGCGGGCACAAATCGACAAAGGAGCATTCTGATGAAAAAGCTGAAAAAACAACTGGGCAGGCTGGCCCAGCGGATGATTGACCTGGCCATGGGCAACGGCCTGATGCAGGACGAGACCACCGCCGACGGGGCGCGGTACGTCACCCCCGGCATCGGGGCGCTGATCCGGCAGGCCGGGGCGGAGAGCTGCGTGCTGCTGAAAAACAACGGCGCCCTGCCCCTGGCGGAGGGAGAAGAGGTGGCGGTTTTCGGGCGGTGCCAGCTGGACTGGTTTTACGTGGGCTACGGCAGCGGCGGGGACGTGAGCGCCCCCTACCACGTCAATCTGATCGAGGGCCTGGAGGGCGCCGGGGTGCCGGTGGACAAGATGGTGCAAAAGGCCTATGCCCTCTGGACCGCCCGGGAGGAGAACAGGGCCGACCACGGCTGGTGGGGCCACTGGCCCTACAGCCACCCGGAGATGCCCCTGGACGAAGCCCTGGTGCAGGCTGCCGCCAAGAGGGCCGGCACCGCCCTGGTGGTTCTGGGCCGGGCCGCCGGGGAGGACCGGGAGAACACCCTCACCCAGGGCAGCTACTATCTGACAGACGCCGAGCGGGCCATGCTGGACGCGGTGACCGGGGCCTTTTCCAGGGTGGTGGTGCTGCTGAACGTGGGCAGCATTTTGGACATGGCCTGGACCGAGGAATACGGCGACAGGCTCTCTGCCATCCTGCTGGTCTGGCAGGGGGGCATGGAGAGCGGCAACGGGGTGGCGGACGTGCTGACGGGCAGGGTCAGCCCCTGCGGCAGGCTCAGCGACAGCATCGCCCGGCGCTACGAGGACTACCCCAGCAGCGCCAACTTCGGCGGCAAGGCCTACAACGACTACGCCGAGGGCATTTACATGGGCTACCGGTACTTTGATCTGCACCGGGAGAAGCTGCTCTACCCCTTCGGCTTCGGGCTGAGCTATACGACCTTTGAGACCAAGGCCCTCGGCCTGACCCATACGCAGACCGGGGTGGAGGCGACGGTCACCGTGACCAACACCGGCAGCCGCCCCGGCAAGGAGGTGGTCCCCCTGTGGTGCTATGCCCCCAAGGGCAGGCTGGACAAGCCCCTGCGGGTGCTGGCGGCCTTTGGCAAGACCAAAACCCTGGCCCCCGGCGAGGGCGAGACCCTGACCCTCCGCTGCGACGACAAGTGCCTGGCCTCCTACGACGAGGACAGCAGCCGCTTTGTGCTGGAGCCCGGGGACTACCGCTTCACCGCCGGGGAAACAGCCCTGGGCAGCTTCACCCTGGCCCATGAAATCACCGTGGAGCAGTGCATCCCCCTGTGCAAGACCAGCCCGGCCCTGCGCAGCCGGATTTTGGAGCAGCTGCCCCGGCCCCTGCCCGCCGCCGCCCCCAGCACCCTGGACCGGGTGCGCCGGGGAGAGGTCAGCCTGGAGCAGTTCATCGGCGGCCTGTCGGATCAAGAGCTGGAGGCCCTGACCCGGGGCCACGGCATGATGGGCAGCAGCCTGGGGGTGGCGGGCAACGCCGGCGCCTTTGGCGGCGTGATCGAGAGCCTGCGGGAAAAGGGCGTGGCCCCCATCATCACCGCCGACGGCCCTGCCGGCCTGCGGCTGAAAAAATACTGCGCCCTGCTGCCCTGCGGCACGGCCCTGGCCTGCACCTGGAAC
>CAMOKD010000119.1:0-3310 GCA_946617435.1 uncultured Clostridia bacterium
AATCGAATCATATTGCGCAATACGAACTGCACGCAACCAGCCGGCCCCGGGCCGGGCATGGCCGCTGAGGTCAGCGGCCACTACGGATAGAGCGTGTACGCATCCCGTCACCCCGGTGGGAACGGCGGCCTGGGCACGGGCGGATGTGGGCATCCGCCCCTACGGGCGTGTACGCATCCCGTCACCCCGGTGGGACGGGCGGCCTGGGCACGGGCGGATGTGGGCATCCGCCCCTACGGGTGCAAGCCGCAACCGCATCTTTCAAATGTTTTCAAATGGCAATTTGAAAACTCCACCATTCTCAATTCTCAATTTTCAATTTTCAATTTTCAATTCTCCTTCCTCTGGCCGGCCTGAACGCTCGTCCCGCTACGCGGGCATGAGCGTTCCCTACGGGGCGTGTACGCATTCCATCACCCCGGTGGGATCGGCAACCTTGGCACGGGCGGATGTGGGCATCCGCCCCTACGGGCGTGTGCGCACACTGCACCCCCGGTGGGAACGGCGGGCTGGGCATGGGCGGATGTGGGCATCCGCCCCTACGGGGGGCGGTGCGTGCGCATCCCGCTGCCCCGGTGGGACGGGCATCCTTGGCACGGGCGGATGTGGGCATCCGCCCCTACGGATGGGGCGTGTACGCATCCCGTCACCCCGGTGGGATCGGCGCGTCCCTGCAACCGCAATTTCCAAATGTTTTCAAATGGCAATTTGAAAACTCCGCAATTTTCCATTTTCCATTTTCAATTTTCAATTATTTTTCCCTCCGGGCGGTGAGAACATGGACCGGCTACTCGGCAACACACAACTCAAACAGAGCCTGCGCCCCGCCTTTCGGCAGGACCGGATCAGCCACAGCTATCTGCTCTGCGGCCCGGAGGGCAGCGGGCGGCACACCCTGGCCGCGGTGCTGGCCGCCGCCATGGAGTGCACCGCCGGCAGCAGCCGCCCCTGCGGGGTGTGCGCCCAGTGCCGCAAGGTGAACGCCGGCACCCACCCGGACGTGATCACCGTGGACGAGCCGGACAAGCGCTTTGTGGGGGTGGACCTGATCCGCCGGGCCAGGGAGACCTTGGCCGTGCTGCCCAACGAGGGCCGGCGCAAGGTCCTGGTGATCCCCCGGGCCGGCGACATGAACCCCAGCGCCCAAAACGCCCTGCTCAAGGTCATGGAGGAGCCCCCCGCCTACGGGGCCTTCCTGCTGCTGGCCCAGGGCGAGGAGCAGCTGCTGCCCACCATCCGCTCCCGATGCGTGTGTCTGCACCTGTCCCCCCTGGACCGGGAGGAGGCCCTCCGGGCCCTGGAGCGGGAGTTCCCCCTGCCCACCGACCGGCTGGAGGACGCCTGGCGCAGGGCCGGGGGCTATCTGGGCCCGGCCAAGGCCCTGCTGGCCGACCCCTCCCTGCCCCCCCAGACCGAGGAATTCGTCCGGGTTTTTGCCTGGCAGGACCCCATGGGCATGACGCGGCTGCTGATCGGGCTGGAAAAGTCCAAGCGGGAGCAGCTGCTGCCCCTTTTCAGCCAGTGGCTGGAGCTGACGGGCCAGGCCCTGGCCCACCGCAGCGGCAGCCCGGCCCCCCTGCCCCAGGCCCGGACCATTGCAGAGCACTGCAGATCTGCAGAGCTCCTTGCCGCCGCCGGGGCCCTGAAACGAGCCATCAACCTGCTCAGCGCCAACGTCAGCCCCGCCGCGGTGTGCGGAGGGCTCCAGGTCTGGCTGGAGCAGAGCCAAACCCCTACATGAACAGGAGATTGTAACCTATGAACGAAACCAACGAACTGCCCCTGCAGCCCCAGGAGCCGGAACGGGTCACCGTGGTGGACGTCCGCTTCCCCAGTGCCAGCAAGGTCTATTTCTTCGACCCCGGCGAGCTGAATCTCAAGCTGGGGGACCACGTCATCACCGACACCGCCCGGGGCATTGAGTACGGGCTGATCACCGCCGGCAACCACCGGATCCCCGCAGCCCAGGTGGTGCAGCCCCTGCGCCGGGTGCTGCGCCTGGCCACCGAGGCCGACGAGAACATCCACCGGGAAAACCAGCGCAAGGAGAAGGTCGCCTTTGACTTCTGCCTGAAAAAGATCCGGGAGCTGGGGCTGGAGATGCAGCTGGTCTCCGCCGAGACCGCCTTTGACGGCAGCAAGCTGCTGTTCTTCTTCACCGCCGACGGGCGGGTGGATTTCCGGGAGCTGGTCAAGATCCTGGCCTCCAACTTCCACACCCGGATCGAGCTGCGGCAGATCGGCGTGCGGGACAAGGCCAAGATGGTGGGCGGCCTGGGCATCTGCGGCCGGCCCTTCTGCTGCGCCCAGTTCCTCACCGACTTCCAGCCGGTGTCCATCAAGATGGCCAAGACCCAGAATCTCAGCCTGAACCCCACCAAGATCTCCGGCACCTGCGGCCGGCTGATGTGCTGCCTGAAGTACGAGCAGGAGGCCTATGAGGACCTGCTGAAAACCAGCCCCAAGGCGGAGTCCTTTGTGGACACCCCCGACGGCCGGGGCACGGTGACCGGGGTGAACCTGATGCGCCAGAGCGTGAACGTGCGCATGGAGAAGGACCCGGAGGAGGTCCACTGCTACCGCAACTGCGAGATCTGCGTGCTGCGCAGCGGCAAGGCGAAGAAGACGGACCCCCCCATCCCGGAGGATCTGGCCCCCATCTCCGGCGGGCGGGAGACCGCCTCTCCCATCCGGCGGTATGAGCAGCGGCTCACGGCGGAGCAGAGCGAGCTCCTTGCCCCGGCGGAGGAGCCGGAGATGCCCGAGGAGCCGGCGGAGCCCCGGCGCAGCCGCCGGCAGAACCGTCGGGAGCGGCCCAAGGCGGAGGCCGCGGAGCCCCGGCCCGAGAAGGCCCCCCGGCCGGAAAAGCCGGCCAAGGCAGAGCCCAAGCCCGAGCCCAGGGTGGAAAAGCCCTTCCGGGCAGAGGGCAAGAAGGCCCGGCCCGAGAACAAGAAAAAGTATCCCGAGCAAAAGAAAAAGCAGCCGCCCAAGGCGGAGAAGCCCCAGCGTCTGCCCGAGCCGGAGCCCGTGGAGGCCCCCAAGCCCAAGAATCGCCGCCGGTATTACCACCGCAAGCCCAAGGGCGAGGGATGAGGCGGCAGACAGCCGCGCCGTAGGGGCGGATGCCTTTCATCCGCCCTGAAGGTCGCCCACACCGCCGGGGCGGCGGGATACATACGCACCTCTCCGTAGGGGCGGATGCCCACATCCGCCCTGAAGGTCGCCTTAACCGCCGGGGTTACGGAGGCGCACACACCGTAGGGATCGATCATGCCGGCGCAGCCGGACGATCGATCCGATCCGCCGCCGG
>CAMOKD010000120.1:0-3198 GCA_946617435.1 uncultured Clostridia bacterium
CAGCAGCATTCCGTCGAAGACGCCCCGGTGATAGTCCCGCAGATAGTTGTGCCGCATGGCTCCGTATTTGCCGATCCGCGGCGCCTCCGGTGGGTCAAGGTCCGGGATCAGATAGTCACCTTCCCAATGGTAAGTCAATTCCAGCATTTTGCATACCTCCAATCGTTGAATTCGTTTTGGTTCTTCTCATTGTGGCGCACACTGTGCGCCGCTACAGTGGGATTTGGGCTTGGCACACGACGTGCGCCGCTACGGTGGGGGCTTGTTAAAAACAAAGCTCGCCTCCTTCGGCCTTATTGTAGCCGAGGGAGGCGAGCTTGTCGAATGTGCGGGACAAATATATCTGATTCTGCGTCTATTATTATTTGTTATACCATGTGGAAGTGCCGCAGGGCTTCTTGGATGGCGGATTCTTTCTCGGGTGGGCAGTTGGGAATGACCTGGTTTTCCTTTTGGGAGAGGTTATAATGCTCGCCGGTGGGGAGGCCGAGTTTGCGTTTGGTTTGGGCAATCTGGAGGCTGGTGACCCGAAGGCCAAAGGTTTCCAGAACGTAGGCCTTGATCTGTTCATAGGTGGCCTTTGCCTCGGAAGCGGTCAGGTCGGCGTCCTCCAGGTTGAGGGTCACGCTGACGGTCATGTCCGGATTTTTTCTGACCAATTGAACAACCGTCTCCACATGTTCCGTTCTTGGGAACAGGTCAAAGGCCTCGGCGTGGGTGAGGGGGTAGCCGCGGGTGGTGAGTTCGGCAAGATCCCGGGCCAGGGTCGCAGGATTGCAGGAAATGTACACGATCCGCTCCGGCGCCATCTGCAGCATGGCGTCGATCACCTCCCGGCTCAGACCCTTCCGGGGCGGATCTACCACGATCACCTCCGGCTTGATTCCCGATTGTTCAAATTGCCGGGCCGCCTCCCCTGCGTCTGCACACAGGAATTCCACGTTCTCCACCCCGTTGCACCGGGCGTTGCCCTTGGCGTCCCGGATCGCCTGGGGCACCACCTCTACCCCGATCACCTTCCCCGCAGCCCGGGACAGGGCCAGGGTGATCGTCCCCGTGCCGCAGTATAAATCCAGCACCGTCTCCGTCCCACGCAGCGCCGCCAGCTCCAGCCCACAGCTGTACAGCCGCTGGGCCTGGTCCCGGTTTACCTGGTAAAAGGACCGGGGCGAGAGCCGGAACCGGAAGCCGCAGAGCTCGTCCTCAATCTCCTCCCGGCCCCACAGCGTCTTGAAGCGCTCCCCCAGCACCACGTTGGTCCGCTGCCGGTTCTCCGACAGCACCACCGAGGTCAGCCCCGGGATCTCCCGCCGCAGCCGTTCCATCAGCACCTCCTGCCGGGGCAGTCTGTCCCCGTTCACCACCAGGCATACCATCACCTGGCCCGTGGCAAAGCCCTTGCGGACAAATATATGCCGCAGCAGACCCCTGTGCTCCACCTCGTCATAGGCCGGGATCCCCTGGCCCCGGGCCCAGTCCAGGACCACCGCCTTCGCCTTGTCCGCAATGGGGTCCTGGATCAGACAGCGGTCAATGGGCACCACCGTGTGGCTCCGCTGCTGGAAAAAGCCCGCCACTGCCCCGCCCCCCTGGGTCTGCACGGGAAACTGGGCCTTGTTCCGGTACGCCAGGGGCACCGGCCGGGGCTGGGTCTCCGTCTTCAGGGCGGAGAGCGTGGTGCGCCCCCCGTCGCCGCCGGTGATGGGCAGGTTCTCCAGGTGCTGGCCCCCCAGACGGTTCAACGCATCCAGGACCTTTTGGGCCTTGAAGCGCAGCTCCTCGCCGTAGTCCATGTGCCAGAGCTGGCAGCCCCCGCAGCGCTTGGCGTAGGGACAGTCCCGATTGGTGCGGTGGGGAGACTTCTCCAGCAGCCGGTCCAGCCGGCCCCAGGCCTGGGTCTTGCCCACGTGGGTCACGGTGACCAGGGCACGCTCCCCCCGCAGGGCGTTGGGCACAAAGACCGCGCAGCCGTCGATCCGGCAGACGCCGTCGCCCTCAGAGGTATAGCCGGTGATCTCCACCTCGGCGGTTTGATGTTTGTTCAGCATGGGACGCTCCTTTTTGTTTCACGTGAAACATTTTCTTTTGCTCTATTATACCACAGCCGATTTCATTCGTAAAGCTTGCGATTGGGGCCCGTTTTTGATAAAATAAAGAAAACCCTTTTTGGAGGCGCGTATGTCAGACTTTTCCCTCAGCTATCAACCCTGTCAGCTCTGCCCCAGGCAGTGCGGCGTGGACCGCACCCGGGGCCAGACCGGCTTTTGCGGGATGCCGGGCCGGCTGCTGGCCGCCCGGGCCGCCCCCCACTACTGGGAGGAGCCGGTGATCTCCGGGGATCGGGGCTCCGGGGCGGTGTTCTTCTCCGGCTGCACCCTGGGCTGCAAGTTCTGCCAGAATTATGAGATCTCCGCCCAGAGGCAGGGCTTCGGCCTGGATTCTGCCCGGCTGCGGGGGATTTTTGAGTCTCTGGTGGCCCGGGGCTGCCACAATCTGAACCTGGTCACCCCCACCCACTTTCTGCCGGACATCCTGCCGGCCCTGGAGCCGAAGCTGCCGGTGCCGGTGGTGTACAACTGCGGGGGCTACGAACGGGTTCAGACCCTGCGGGCCCTGGAGGGAAAGGTGGACGTCTGGCTGCCGGATCTGAAATACGCGGACCCGGATCTGGCCCGGCGGCTGTCCGGGGCGGCGGACTACGTGGAAGTCGCCCAGGCCGCCATTTTGGAGATGTACCGCCAGACCGGCCCCTGTGTGGTGGAGGACGGGCTGCTGAAGCGGGGGGTGCTGATCCGGCATCTGATCCTGCCGGGGCAGGTGGACAACTCCATCGGGGTGCTGGACTGGATTGCCCGGAGCTTCCCCAAGGGGGCGGTGATGGTGTCCCTGATGAGTCAGTACGTACCCATGGGCCCGGCGGCATCCATGCCGCCCTTTGACCGGCGAATCACCCGGGACGAGTACGACACGGTGCTGTCCTGGCTGTGGCTGTACGGGCTCAACAGGGGGTTCACCCAGGGCTACGAGGCCGCCAGCCTGGAATTTGTCCCGGAATTTGACGGCACGGGGCTGGGGGCCGCGCCTGGGTTGGATCGGATCGATCGTCCGGCTTCGCCGGCATGATTGATCCCTACGGGGGGTTCCGATTTGGGAAAGCTTCGACCTAGCGGCCGCTCATTGAGCGGCCATACCGCAGTG
>CAMOKD010000121.1:0-3191 GCA_946617435.1 uncultured Clostridia bacterium
TGTAACGGGAAGGTGTTTGCGTATCCCGCAACCCCGGTGGTATGGGCGACCTTTTATGGCCGCTCACTGAGCGGCCGCTACGGAAGAGCGCGTACACAATCAGCAGCCCCGGTGGTAGCGGGCGGCTTCAGGGCGGATGAAAGGCATCCGCCCCTACGGGGGGAGCGGGTGCGTTTCCCGGTACCCCGGTGGTTAAGGCGGCCTTAGGGCGGATGAAAGGCATCCGCCCCTACGGAGAGGTGCCTGCGTTCCCGTCACCCCTGCGGCGGGCTGGGTCAGCGTTGGGCGCGGTACAGGAAGGTGACCACCTGGGCCCGGGTGCAGGTGCCGTTGGGGACGAAGGTGGTGGGGCTCATGCCTGTGGTCACGCCGGTGCTTGCCGCCCATCGCACCGCCGCCTCATAGTAGCTGCCGGGCTGCACGTCCGTAAAGGGCATGGCGACGGGCGCAGGCTCTGTGGGCGCGGTGGGCAGCGCCTCCGGCCGGACGGTGCGGACGTACCGCCACAGGAAGGTCACAATCTGCCCCCGGGTGCAGACCAGGTCCGGCCCGAAGGAGGTGGGGCTCATGCCCGTGGTGATGCCCTTCTCCACCGCCCAGAGCACCGCCCGGTAATAGTAGCCGGAGGTGACGTCGGCAAAGGGATTGGTCTGGGCTGTCGGGGCAGGGCTCCCCGCCGCCCGCCACAGGAAGGTGACCACCTGGGCCCGGGTGCAGCCCTCGGCAGGGGCAAAGGTGTCGGCGGTCTTGCCGTTGGTGACGCCGGTGACCAGGGCCCAGTCAATGGGGTCGTGGGCCCAGTTGCCCCGGGCCGGCATATCCGTAAACCGGCTGCCCGGGCAGTAGTCCGGCTGGCAGGGCAGGGTCAGGGGCGCAATGGTCTCGGTATAGGTCTCGTCGCAGCGGCTGCAGGTATAGGTCCGCTCCCCCGCCTGGGTCAGGGTGGGCGCCTGGGTGACGGTACTGCTCCAGTCGTGGCCCAGGGCCTCCAGGGTCTCGGTAAGGGTGTCGCCGCAGCGGGTGCAGACCTGCTGCCGCAGGCCCGCCTGGGTGCAGGTGGCAGGGGTCAGGGTTTCGGCATAGTCGTGGCCCAGGGCAGGCAGCCCCTCAAAGGACAGGGTCAGGCCGCAGAGGGCGCAGACCTCCTCGGCATATCCCGGCTCGGTGCAGGTGGGGGGCAGGGTGACGGTCCGGGTCTCGGCGTGGGGGCAGTCCACCGCCAGGGTGCCGCCGCCGGCCAGGTAGGCCTCGCCGCCCCAGGACCCGTCGGGATAGTAGTAGAAGGCGTACCACCGGCCGCTGTCGCTCAGGGCCAGGCTGTCGATGGTGAAAAGGTCATAGCCGGTGCTGTCCTGGCTGTGGTTGGGGGACTGGTTGTCAAAGCGCAGCAGGGCCTGGGAGGTGTCGCCGGTGGAGACCACCTGGTACAGATCCATTTGAGAGCCCCCGGTGTACTGCCAGACCCGGATGGTGGCGGAGTCCCCCGTGTGGAGCTCGCCGTAGGGCAGCTGCAGGCTGCCGGTGTAGTCCTCCACCTGGTAGCCCACCTCCAACTGGGCCAAAACGCCGTTTCTGTCGGTCACGTCCGCCGGCAGCTTGGACACGTCCGCCGCCGCCCGCCAGCACTGGGCCGACTCGTCCAGCTGCCAGCTGCCCAGCACCGGCACGGAGACCGTCCTGCCGGCGTCGGTCTGCACCTGCACCGTCCTGGGGATGCACAGCCCGATGTTGCGCAGCTCCTCCGGGGTGGTGTAGTCTTCGGTCAGCAGGACGGTTTTCCACCCGCCCACGTTGTAGCCGGTGGCAAAGGTGGGGGTGTAGTCCCGCACGTCAAAGAAGTTGACGGTGTAGGTGATGCCGGTGTCCTCGTCGGTCACCGCATCCTGCAGGCCGGTGACGTCCACCCGGAAGGACTGGCCGTCGGCATACCTGCTCTGCTCGCCGTTGCCCGGCTGGACAAAGGCCAGGGTGCCGCTGCCCGTCAGCTTGCCGTTGGCCTCGGTACACTGGTAGGACGCCCCGGTGGCCAGGTCGGTCACGGTGACAGCCACTTGGTCGGTGGCCTTCAGGGCGGCGGAGTTGAGCTCCAGGGTCCAGGCGCTGTAGGGGGCGCTCAGGGCCTGCAGGGGCATCCAGCCCGGGGCCGGGAAGGCCGCAAAGGGGGCCTGGAGGGCATTTTTGCTGCCGTTGATGACGCCGATGGCAATGTGGCCGGCGTAGCCGAACTGCAGGTCGGAGACCTCGGCGCCGATGAGGGACTGGCGGTGGCCGATGGTGTCCCACTCCTGGGAGTTGAGATCGTAGCCCTCGTCCAGCCAGCCGGTGATAGCGCCCCGGGGCGTCATACCCCAGGCCAGAATGTTGTGCCAGACCCCTGCGCCCAGATCCCAGAGCTCCTGGGACATATCCTCCGGCTTTTTGCTGTCGTCCACCTGGTGGCCCCAGCTCCAGTTGCGCACCAGGGCGCCGGCCTGGAGCCCGTCGCTGTGGGCCGAAGCGCTCTGCAGGGGCTGGGCGCCCACCAGCCAGCGATAGTAGTTGGTCATGGCGGTCATGGCCGCGTGGGTGTCCGGGGTGAGGACGCCTGCATCGTAGGGGGCCGTCATGGACGCGGGGACCTGGTAGTAGGTGTCCGCCTGGCGGTCTGTGTAGGTCTCGCCCACGGCCAGGGCCTGGCCGTAGTGCAGGCCGATCTCCTCCCGGCTGCGGGAGGCGTACACCTCCAGGGTGTTGCCGTCGATGACCGCCGTCTCGGCCCGGGCCGCCGGCACCGGCAGCAGGGCCAGCACCAGGGCCAGCACCGCCAGCAGGGAAACAATGCGTGCTTTCATGGTCGTATCTCCTTTTGCAGTGGAATGCTCCGGCAGGCGCTGTTTCGCCGCCCCCGGGGCCCGGAGCAGGCTGACAGACGCAGCCTGATTCGATATGTTTACTATAGCACATCCCACCGGAAAATGCAAGCCGCAAGGGCGGAAATGCCCCCTGCCCCGGGCCTACCAATCCTCCAGTCCCTCAAAATACTCCTCCGGGGCGCGGATCCGGTTGCGGTCATTGACTGCAGGGGGCAAAAAGCCAGGCGGCGGGGAATTGAAAATTGAAAATTGAGAATGGAGAATGGTGGAGTTTTCAAATTGCCATTTGAAAACATTTGAAAGCTGCGGTTGCGCATTTGCACCCGTAGGGGCGGATGC
>CAMOKD010000122.1:0-3174 GCA_946617435.1 uncultured Clostridia bacterium
AGGCATCTGTTGAAAGTCTTATCCTTTTCACAAGCTCCATTATGGAATCTTAGTACCAGTATGAGGCCGGAGAAATTTTTCCGACGCACCGAAAAATTTCCCCGGCGGAGGCCTTTTTCGCTTCCGCCGGGGGTTTGTTTGTCTCTATTTGGTGGTGCCGCCGGGGGCAAACCGGACCGGCAGGCAGATCAGCGAGGGCAGCAGGTGGTCGGTCTCATGCAGGACCATGCCCACGCAGGTGGTGGCAATCTCCCGCACGGGCTGAACCACCGTGGAGCAGGTCAGCTCCAGGTCGCCAAAGGCCCGGCAGCCGTCAAAGCCGATGAGCTGCACCTGCTCCGGCACCTTTACCCCAAGGGTCTGCAGGGTGCCCAGCACCCGGTGGGCCAGGGCGTCGGTGCCGCAGAACAGGCCGTCAAACTCCGGCACGCCGTCCCGGATATGCTCGGCCAGGAAGGTCTCAAAGCCCTGATAGTCATCCCCGTCCGTCAGCAGCTTCATCTCACAGGGCAGGCCCAGGGCCTCGCAGGCGGCGCTGAAGCCGTCCCGGCGCTTGGCCGGCTCGTTCTGAATGGAGGTGCCGATGGCCAGCATGGCCACCCGTTTGCAGCCCAGCTCCGCCAGCTTTTGGGCCGCCAGCCAGCCGCCGCCGTAGTTGTCGCTGGACACGCAGGGGATCCGGGGGCCGAAGGCCCGGTCAATGGACACAAAGGGGATCTCTCCCCCGGGCTGGAGCTCCGGGTCATAGCTCAGGCAAATCACCCCGTCCACCTTCTGCTGCCGGGCCATGCGCAGATACTCCCCGGCCGGGCAGTAGTCCGTGCTGAACAGCAGCATCTGGTGCCGCCGGGCCGCCAGAGCCCGGTTGATGCCGTCTGCCAGCAGGCAGAAATAGGGGTTGGTCAGGTTGGGCAGAATCACCGCGATGGTGGCGCTGCGGCCGCTGCGCAGGCCCTTGGCATAGCTGTTGACCCGATAGTCCAGCTTTTCAATGGCCGCCTCCACCCGGATGCGGTAGTTCTCCCCCACGGGCAGACCGTTGACCACCTTGGATACCGTGCCCAGGGAGACTCCCGCCTCCCGGGCCACCTCCTTCATGGTGGGTACTGTTGGGGTGTTTGCCATGGTTGATTCCTCCAGTGTGGGCTTAAAGCACCAGGTCGTATTTCTCCACGTCGATGACCGCGGAGCCGTCGGCGGAGAAGGAGATGGAGTCTGCGCCCAGCGGGGTGTAGAGCACAAAGCTGGCGGCCTGCTCGCCGTCGTTGACAAAGACCTCCAGGCTGTAGCGGTCCAGAATGATCCGCAGCTTCAGCTCGTCGTGGGCCGCCACGGGGAAGTCCCGGACGTTCACAATGTCGTGGGGGAAGCCGGAGCGGCTGCGGTCCACCCGAATGGTGCTGTTTTCCGGCTTGTGCCGGATCATGGTGGCCCGCTCGCCGTCCTTGGCCACGTTGATTTTAAAGTACCGGTATACCTTGCTCTTGTTCACCGGACGGACCTTGACGGTCATATCCAGATACCGGCCGTTGATGCCCTGGAGATTGGTCTCATCGGAGATCATCACGTTCTGGTAGCTGACCTTGACGCTGCGGTAGGCCTCCAGCTCCCGCACCGGGTTCTGGATCAGCCGGCCGTTCACCACCCGCAGCTCTCTGGGAATGGTCATCTGGCCGAAGAAGGGCAGCTCCTTCACCTTACAGCCGGCGGACTCCCAGCTCTGCATCCAGGCGATCATCACCCGGCGGCCGTCGGGGGTCAGCAGGGTCTGGGTGGCGTAAAAGTCGGTGCCGTAGTCAATGGCCTGGATGTTCTCCCGCAGCAGGTGCAGGGCCTTGCGGTCGTACTCGCCGATGATGCACAGGGTGGAGTTGCCGGGGTGGAACTCCAGACCCATGGAGGTCATATCCTGGGGGCTGGTGAGCAGCACGTGCTTGCCGTCCAGGGGGAAGAAGTCCGGGCACTCCCACATCTTGCCGAACTGGTTGTGGCAGGAGGCCAGCACCGAGGCAAACTGCCAGTGCAGGGCGTCCTCGCTCTTGTACAGCAGGATGGAGCCGCTGCCGTCGGCAGGACGGTTGCCCACCACCATCCAGTACAGGCCGTCCTCCTGCCAGATCTTGGGATCCCGGAAGTCGATGGGGTCGCCCCCCTCGGGCAGGTCCTTGGCGTCCAGGACGGGGTTTCCCTCGTACTTTTTGTAATCCACCCCGTCGCCGATGGCCAGGCACTGGGTCTGGTAGCCGTCCACCACGCCGTTGGACCGGCGGACGTTGCGCACGCCGGTGTAGACCAGCAGGTGCCGCCCGTCGGGCAGCTGAATGGCGCTGCCGGAGAAGCAGCCGTCCTTGTCATAGGGGGCGTCCGGCGCCAGGGCGCAGGGCAGCCGCTCCCAGCGGATAAAGTCCTTGGTCTTGGCGTGGCCCCAGTGCATGGGGCCCCACTTGACGTCATAGGGATAATACTGATAAAACAGGTGGTATTCCTCCCCATAACGGCTGAAGCCGTTGGGGTCGTTGATCCAGCCCACCCCTGCGGTGACGTGGAAACGGGGCTGCTCCTCCCGGCGCAGGTGGGGCAGATACTTGGCCTCAAAATCCCGGGCCATTTGCAATGCAGTTCTCTTGTTCATAGCAGCTCCTCCTCTTGTTGTGATTGGGGCGGCAGCCCTAAGGGGGCCCGCCCCGGCACCATAGGGTGCCGGTGGGTGATCTGCAAGATCACCGCTGGTTTTGCGGATGCTCCACTCCGGCGCAGCTGCGTCCGGAGCAACGGATGCCGATTCATGCACTCGCCTTCTTGCGCAAATCATATCACATTTTGCGGAATAAGGCGAAAATTTTTTATATCAGTGCTTGTGAAAATCGGCAGTTCAGAACCCACAGCGCCTGTGCGCTCTGAACTGCCGACTGCCCCCAAAGGCCCCTGTGCAGCCGGAGCTGCACAGGGGTGAAAAGGGAGTAAGTCAACCCGGCCCGATCCACCCGGGCGGGGGAAACTTTTTGCAAAGAAGGGATCAGAACTCCAGGTTCTTATCGGTCTCCTTGCTGAACACGTGGGCCACGTTGCCGTTGAAGCAGAAGCGGACACTGTCACCGATGTTGAAGCTGCCCTCCAGGTCCTGGGTGGGGACGATGATGATGACGTCCTTGCCCTGGGCGTTGACGTGCAGAT
>CAMOKD010000123.1:0-2941 GCA_946617435.1 uncultured Clostridia bacterium
GGCGAGTGGTGCCAGCCCGACGTGGACAACGGCGCCGCCATGAAAAAGTCCATGCTCTCCGGCTGCCCCGAGGTGGCCACCGCCTATTATTACCGCTCCGCCTCCCTGCTGGGAGAGATTGCCGCCATTCTGGGCCGGCCGGAGGACGCCGCCCGGTACCGGGACCTGGCCGAGAAGGTCAAAAAGGCCTATCGCTACACCTGCACCGAACAGGGGCAGATCCGCTCCAAGCGGCAGTGTGATTACGTCCGGCCCATCGCCTTTGGCCTGCTGGAGCCCGACGAAGTCCAGGCCGCCGCGGATGCCCTGAACACCCTGGTGGAGGAAAACGGCTTTCATCTGAACACCGGCTTCCTCTCCACCCCGGACCTGTGCCGGGTGCTGGCCGACCACGGCCACGTCTGCACTGCCTACCGCCTGCTGCTGCAGCCGGAGTGCCCGGGCTGGCTCTACGCCGTGCAGCGGGGGGCCACCACCATCTGGGAGACCTGGGACGGTATCCGCCCCGACGGCACCGTCCACGACTCTTTGAACCACTATTCCTACGGCGCTGTGACCGGCTGGCTCTTTGACGGGGTGTGCGGCATTCGCCTCCACGCGGGCGATCTGACCCTGCAGCCCAAGCCGGACCCCTCCCTGGGCTGGGCCCGGGCAGAGTGGCGCTCCCCGGTGGGGCGGATCTGCAGTGCCTGGGCTTACCACGGTGACAAGCTGTGCTTTGACTTTACGACCCCTGTGCCGGCCACAGTGCGCCTGCCGGACGGGACGTCCTGCCAGATTGAAAAAGGAGATTCTCATTATGAACTATCTTTGTAATCCCCTGAACGTCAATTACCGCTATCAGTTCAACGCCGATCCCCGGCTGCAGGGCCGGCTGCAAATCTGCCGGGAGGCCGCGGACCCCTCCATGATTTACTATGAGGGCCGGTACTACATCTTCGCCTCTATGACCCTGGGGGTGTGGGTCTCTGACGACCTGGTGCACTGGGAAAACCATCCCCTGCCCAAGGACCTGCCCCTGTACGACTACGCCCCCGACGTGCGGGTGGTGGGGGGCTGGGTGTACCTGTGCGCCTCCAACCGGGATCAGAACTGCCACCGCTGGCGCACCAGGGACATCCTCCACGGCCCCTATGAGAAGATTGAGGGCAGCTTCCCCTTCTGGGATCCCAACCTCTTTGCCGACGACGACGGCCGGGTGTACTTCTACTGGGGCTGCTCCAACGTCACCCCCATCTACGGCGTGGAGCTGGACCCCGCCACCATGCAGCCCATCACCGAGCCCAAGGCCCTGATTGAGGGCCATCCCCACCAGATCGGCTATGAGCGGGTGGGCGAGAACAACAGCCTGCTGCCCGCCAGCGAGGCGGAGATCGACGCCAAGTGCCAGGCCTTCCACCGGGCCCAGGGTGTGGACGAGTCTATGATTCCGGCCCATCTCATTCCCCTGATCCGGGGGATGTTCTCCAACCGGCCCTATATCGAGGGGGCCTGGATGGACAAGCACTGCGGCAAATACTACCTGCAGTACGCCGCCCCGGGCACCCAGTACAACACCTATTCCGACGGGGTCTATGTGGGCGAAAGCCCCCTGGGGCCCTTCCGCCTGGCCGGGAACAACCCCTACTCCTACAAGCCCGGCGGCTTTATGCCCGGGGCGGGGCACGGCTCCACCATGCAGGACGAGCAGGGCAACTGGTGGCACGCCGCCACCATGCGGATTTCCAAAAACCACGACTTTGAGCGCCGGGTGGGGCTGTGGCCCGCGGGCTTTGACGCCCAGGGCGAGCTGTACTGCAACCAGCGCTACGGCGACTGGCCCATGGCCGTGTCCGGCCTGCGGCAGGACCCCTGGCGCAATCCCCCCTGGATGCTGCTGAGCGCCGGCAAGGCCGCCTGTGCCAGCTCCGCCGCAGAGGGCTGCGGGCCGGAAAACGCCGCCTGTGAGAATGTGCAGACCTGGTGGCGGGCTGCCGCCCCCGGGCCGGAGCAGTGGCTGCAGGTGGACCTGGGCCGGGTGTACGACGTGCGGGCGGTGCAGGTGAACTTCGCAGACGACCATCCCTCTCTGCCCTGCCCCGGGCCCATCCGTCCCGGCTCCCAGGCCCGGTACATCGAAGAGGCCCACCTGGTCACCCGCTGGCGGCTGCAGACCAGCACCGACGGCGAGACCTGGACGGTGCTGGAGGACAAAACCGGCGTTGACACCGACCTGAGCCACGACCTGGTGGTGCGGGAGGAGGGCTTTGCCGCCCGCTACCTGCGCCTTGACCGGATGGAGGTGCCCTACGGCCTGGCCCCCTGCGTGTCAGGGCTGCGGGTGTTCGGCCTGGGCAGCGGCCCGGCCCCCCAGGCGCCTGGGTTCACCGCCCGGCGGGAGGGTGCGCTGGACATGCTGGTGGACATTGCCCCCCAGCCGGACACCGTGGGCTACAACATTCTCTTTGGCAGCACCCCGGATACCCTGTACCACAGCGCCATGGTCTTTGCCCCCGGCACCCACCGGGTGGGCGCCCTGATTGAGGGCCGGGACTACTGCCTGCGGGTGGACGCCTTTAACGAGAGCGGCATCACTGAGGGTGTGTGCGTCAAGCTGTAGACCCCGGGAATTTTGCGGGAAAACCCACAAAATATTGAAAAAAACAGTTGACAAACCACTGATTATCTGTTAGTATATACAGGCTGCCAAAGACAGCAGGTGGCTTTTGCCGTAAATCCTGCCGAGGTTCCGCGAACATGACATTTCTACGGTGTCCTTGCGTTCTTTGGCCGCAAGGACACTTTATTTTATTCGGAGGTGACAACCAAACATGCCCAACGCACAGGTACTCGAAAGCAAAAAGGCGGTTGTGGATCAGCTGACTGATCGCATCAACGCGGCAACTGCCGTTGTCTTTGTTGACTACAAGGGCATCACTGTCGCTCAGGATACCGAGCTGCG
>CAMOKD010000124.1:0-2904 GCA_946617435.1 uncultured Clostridia bacterium
GGCATCTGCGGCATTTGCCGCAGGCAATCAAACGATTTCATCGTTTTATTGCAGTCCAGTATTATGCCCCCAGGGACAGGGCAGCCCAATAGATCACCCCGTACAGTACCGAGGCAGTTATGCCGTACACCAGCACCGGCCCCGCAATGGTGAACATCTTCACCGCCAGGCCCGTTACAAAGCCCTCGGTTTTGAACTCCACTGCCGGCGCCGTGATGGCGTTGGCAAAGCCTGTGATGGGCACCAGGGTGCCGGCCCCGGCGTGCTTGGCAATGTCGTCATACACCGCAAGTCCTGTCAGCAGGGCAGAGAGGAAGATCAGCGTCACCGAGGTCCAGGTCCCGGCGGCCTGCTCCTCCAGCCCCAGGGCCAGCAGACCGGTCTGAATGCCCTGGCCCAGTGCACAGATCAGTCCCCCCACGGCAAAGGCCTTGGCGCAGTTTTGCGGGGTTTTTGACTTTGGCGCCAGCTGCTTTGCCAGCTGCTGGTAAGCCCGGTTGGAAAGCTCCATAAAAAATCACTCCCTCCGGCTTAGCTTAGCCGGAGGGAGCGGGTTTTATACAGGCTGTGGATCAGTTGAAGTTGATGACGCCGGCGAACTTCTCCGCCACCAGGCTGGCGCCGCCGATCAGGCCGCCGTCGATGTCGGGCTGGGCCATGAGATCATGGGCATTGCCGCCGTTCATAGAGCCGCCGTAGAGGATGCGGATGCGATCTGCGGCCTCGCCGTAGACCTCCCGGATGGCCTCGCGGATGGCGTGGATGGTGGCGTTTGCGTCCTCGGGAGTGGCAGTCAGGCCGGTGCCGATGGCCCAAACAGGCTCATAGGCGATGACCACGTCGTCAATCTTCTCGCCCACGTTCAGCAGGGCGACCTTGGTCTGCAGGCAGACCACCTCATTGGTGATGCCCTGCTGCTTCTGCTCCAGGCTCTCGCCCACGCAGACGATGGGCTTCAGCCCGGCCTCCAGGGCCTTCAGGGTTCTCTTGTTGACGGTCTCGTCGGTCTCGCCGAAATACTGGCGGCGCTCGGAGTGGCCGATGATGACGTACTCCACACCCAGCTCCTTCAGAGAGGCGGCGTTGGCCTCGCCGGTGTAGGCGCCCTTGTCGGCAAAGTGGACGTTCTGGGCGCCCAGCTTGATGTCACTGCCCTTCAGGGCCTCGGCGGCGGCAAAGAGGCTCACTGCCATGGGGCAGATCACGACCTCGGCGCCGGTGCGGTTTTCGATGGTTTTCAGATCCTCAACCAGAGCACGGGTCTCGGCGGGGGTCTTGTTCATTTTCCAGTTTCCTGCGATGATAGGCTTTCTCATGTGTTCTTTCTCCTGTTCTTTGATTGGGATATTGGGATGACAAATCAGTAGCCGGTGCCGTCGCTGGGGGCGCCGGTGCAGATCTTCTTGCCGGAGGAGGCGCCCAGGCGGTTTGCGCCGGCCTCAATCATGGCCACGGCGTCGGCATAGGTGCGCACGCCGCCGGAGGCCTTCACACCCATCTCGGGGCCCACGGTCTCCCGCATCAGACGCACGTCCTCTACTGTGGCGCCGCCGGTGGAGAAGCCGGTGGAGGTCTTCACAAAGTCGGCCCCGGCGGCCTTGGCAGCCAGGCAGGCCTTGACCTTTTCTTCGTGGTTCAGCAGGCAGGTTTCCAGGATCACCTTGACCAGGGCCTTGCCCTTTACGGCGTTGACCACGGCTTCGATGTCTCTTTGGACCAGCGCCCAATCGCCGGACTTGATGGCCCCCACGTTGATGACCATATCTACCTCACGGGCGCCGTTTTCCACGGCGTTGGCAGCCTCAAAGGCCTTGACCTCAGGGGTGGTGGCGCCCAGAGGGAAGCCGATCACGCAGCAGGGGGTCACGTCGGTGCCCTCCAGCTGCTGGGCGACAAAACGGATATAGCTGGGGTTGACGCACACAGAGGCGGTGTGGAACTCCTTGGCCTCGTCGCAGACCCGGCGGATATCCTCCAGGGAGGCCTCGGGCTTCAGCAGGGTGTGGTCAATGTATTTTGCCATAGTGGCAGGGGTAAAATGTTGCATATTCATTCATCCTTTCTGACGAAATGGTTGGATACATACCAATCCAAGTTTATTTTACCATAGCTTGCAGCGGATGTACAGAAATAATTTCACCAAAAACAGGTATGAATTTTTGTGGAAAATGCGGCGTTACACTTCCCAGCCGGAGAGATACGCCTCCTGCGCAGGGGTCAGGCGGTCAATCTCCATGCCGATGCCCTGCAGCTTCAGGGCGGAGACGGTGTCGTCAATCTCCCGGGGCACCTCGTAGACCCGCTTTTCCATGGCGGCACCGTGGTTTTTCAGGTATTCCAGCGCCAGGGCCTGGATGGAAAAGCTCATGTCCATAATCTCCGCCGGGTGGCCGTTGCCGGAGGCCAGGTTTACCAGCCTGCCCTCTGCCAGCAGGTTCAGGGTTCTGCCGTCCGCCAGCTCATAGCCCACAATCTCGGCCCGCCGGGGATAGACCCGCACAGCCATGGCTGCCAGCTCCTCTCCGTTCACCTCTACGTTGAAGTGGCCTGCGTTGGCCAAAAAGGCGTTGTCCTTCATCACCGCAAAGTGCCGGGCCACAATCACGTCCCGGCAGCCGGTGGTGGTGACAAACAGATCGCCCAGGGGGGCGGCCTGATCCATGGGCATCACCCGCATACCCTCCATAGAGGCCTCCAGGGCCTTGATGGGGTCAATCTCGGTGACGATCACATTGGCGCCCATACCCTTGGCCCGCATGGCCACACCCCGGCCGCAGTAGCCGTAGCCGGCCACCACCACGGTCTTGCCCGCTACCAGCAGATTGGTGGTGTGCATAATGGCGTCCCAAACGCTCTGGCCGGTGCCGTACTTGTTGTCGTAGTAGTGCTTGCACTTGGCGTCGT
>CAMOKD010000125.1:0-2773 GCA_946617435.1 uncultured Clostridia bacterium
CCACCGGCTCGGTTTCCACCGGCTCGGTTTCCACCGGCTCGGTCTGGACGGGCGCCGGATCCTCCAGGGCGGCGGCCTGCAGGGAAAGGGCCAGCAGCAGGGCCAGCACCAGCAGCAGGGCGGCAGCCCGGCGCCATTGCAGTTGTTTCATGGCCAAACATCCTCTCTTTTTATGATATGGGATCGGGGGTGCTGCCTGGGCGGTCAGCCGCCGCACTGGGCGGCAAGCTGGTCCAGGGTCAGGCCGGACTCATGTTCGCCATGGATAAAGTCATAGCCGTTGGTCTGTTCCAGGACGTCCAGGCTGTCCACCCAGGTTTTGTAGTGCTCATAGGGCTCCTTGCCGGTGCCCGGGTCGAAATAGCTCTTTTCCGGGTCGTAGGCGGGGCCGTCGTTGCCCTCCCAGCTGGTGATATAGGCCGCCGAGACCTCCAGCTGGGTCACCAGCTGGCCGTTTTCCAGCCGGAGCATCCGCCAGTGGTGGTAGGAGTCCTCATCCGCGCCGTTGACGTGGATGCCCGCCACCACCTGGCCATCCAGCCGGTACACGCCCAGGGAGTCCACCCCGCCGGCCACCTGGGGCCGCAGGGCCTCCCGCTCGATCAGGGCCTTGGCGCTGCCGTTTTCGATGGTGTAGATGCTGCAGATGGAGTGCTCCACGGTGTAGCCGTTGTCGGTCTGGGCGTCGGCGATGTACAGCACCATCAGCTCCTGCACGCCGTTGCCGTCCAGATCGTAGAGGAAGCCCCTGGCGTTGCCGTTGTTCGTCTCAGACCGGATCCGGTCCAGAATGGGCAGATAGACCGACGGGTCTGCGGGCACAGGAGCCTGGGTCTCGGGGGCGGCATGGGTTTCAGGGGCTTCGGGCAGGGCGGTGCCGGCGCCCTCGGGGGGCTGGCCCTGCCCGGGGTCTGCGGCGTTGTATTCCACAATATAGCCGATCAGCGCCGGGTCCGCGGGGGAATTCAGCACGCTGCGCACGTCGTTGAGCACCCAGCGGCCCTCTCCCCGGTCAAAGTAGAGCTCCACATAGGGCTCGTCCTCGCCGTTGTAGGTGAAGCTGGGCTCTCCGGTGAGCCAGTAGGGCTGGCACCAGCTGTCCGGGGCGTTCAGCGCCTGGCCGAAGGGGACGTCGTTTTCGTCCACCCAGCGGTAATTTCCCTGCTCGTCCCGCCGGGCGCCGATGCGGAAGTGGACGTCCTGCTTGCCGTGGTCCTCCAGGGTGTTGGTCACGGCGGTGAGCTCCGCCGCGGATTCAAAGCAGACCAGCCGTCCGCCCCGGTCCAGGGCCCGCTGCCGGGCCTGATCCCAGGCGCAGGGGTCTGAGACAAACTCGTAGACGCTGGAGCGGTAGGCGGGCTCGGTCTGTGCAGGCATAGACTCAATGGCCTGGACCGGCCTGGTCTCGGCCTTCTTGGCGCAGCCGGCCAGCAGTAGTGCCGTCAGGGCCAGCAATGCCCCCAGGGCGCGTGGTTTCATGCAAATCCCTCCTGTTGCAACGGTTTCATTCTCTTTCCATCATACCGGGCTGGGCCGGGGTTGTCAAGGTAAAAATAGCGGCAGGCTGCCCGGAATTTTCCGGGCAGCCTGCCGCAGCGCGCTTACAGCCCGCCGCTGATATTGCCGCCGATGCCGGGCAGAACCTCCAGAATGGTCTGCGCCGGGGTGCCGAAGCGGGTTTCCAGCACCCGGATCTCCACGCTGACGGGCACGTCCGCCGGCAGGTGCGGCAGCTCCAGGGGCAGCAGGGTGCAAAAGTCGCTGCCGTCCAGGTCAAATTCCCCGGCTGCCTCTCCGTTCACGGTGACGGACACCCGGCTGGCCTGGAGGGAGGGGTTGAACACCGCAAGCCCGGTCAGGGTGAAGTACAGGTCCTCCTCCCCTTCGGTCTCCGGGCCGAGGATGCCATCCTGGTTGCCGATCTGCTGATAGCGCCGGTACTGGGCCTCCGTCTCCTGGGCCAGGGTGTCCTGCTCCTGGTAGTAGCTGTCCCGGAACCGGGCGGCCTGCAGGGTGTACACCCCGTTTTCCGCCTCCCCCCAGCGCTTGGTAAAGGCGGCCCCGTCGCCGATCTCGGTGAACTCGGTGGCGTAGCGGCTGCCCGCCTGCCAGATGTCCAGCCCCTGCCGGGCGGCGGCCCGGCGGAAGGCCCAGATCTCCTCGGCGGGGAAGAGCTCCAGCAGCGGGGCCAGGTCCTTCTCGGCCTGCGCATCGGTGTCCGGGGCGGCCAGGGGGTTTTCGATAAACTCATAGCAGGGGGTGCCGTAGCGGCCGTTGTACTGCAGGTACATCCCGTGGGCCTCTCCCTCGGGGTCGGTGACGCTGAGATACCACAGGGGCATCCCCTCGCCCCGGTCCAGGGCGGCGGCAATGATACAGCCGTCCTCCGCCACGGCGGAGAAGGCGCTCTGGGCGGCAATCTCCAGGCTGCCGTCCTCATTCATGGTCACGGGGAAGGCCTCCACCCTGGCCCCCACATACCGGGGGATGATGCACAGCCGGTCATACTCCCCCTGGTTCCACACCAGGGTGGGGACGGGCTCCCCGGCAACGTAGGGCTCGTTGTACAGGCAGGCCAGCACCGTTTCGGTGCAGCCGGCAAAGCGGGCGGTAAAGGCGGAGGACTCCGCCACCCCCGCCGGGGCCAAGGTCTCTGCCGGGGGCAGGGGGTCGGCCGGGGCCTCGGCCCGGGGCAGGGTCTGGGCGGGCGCCGGCAGGGCCTGGGCCGTCTCCGGGGCGGGCACGTCGATCCGCCCGCCGGCATTGCCGGCGG
>CAMOKD010000126.1:0-2763 GCA_946617435.1 uncultured Clostridia bacterium
AGGAACAAGGAACTACAACAGGAACTACAACAGGAACTACAACTGCAACTGCAACTGCAACAGGAACTGCAACTGCAACCGCAGCAGGAACTGCAACTGCAACTGCAACCGCAGCAGGGATACCTGCTGCGCAGGCTGAGGCGGAGTTCGGACGCTTTTGGGAGGCTTATCCCCGAAAGGTGGGTAAGGCAGCAGCCCGGAAGGCCTTTGCCCGGGTACAGACGGACCCGGCAGTTCTGCTTGACGCAGTCATGGCACAAAAACGCTCTGCCCAGTGGACCAGGGAGGGGGGGAAGTATATCCCCAACCCCGCCACTTGGCTCAGTCAAGGCCGCTGGGAGGATCAGCTGCCCCCGGCGGCGAATGACCGCAACCGGATCCGCGCCCCGGAGGAGTATTTTGAGGGACTGGAGGACTGGTAGATGCTCTTCAGCCCGGAGGGTGCCATACCGCCGCGGAAAAGCGTGTCCCGCTTCACGCTTGCTTCTTTCCGGGTAAGGAAGATATTGACTCCGAAAAACGTATCTGGTATATTGAAAGTGTACAGGCCGCAATCCCGCTGCAAACGAAGGAGGATACCATGAAAGCTGCAGATGCGCACACAATCCACGGCTCCAACTGCCCGTGCGACGAGTCTTGTCCCCTGGGCAGGGCCCTGTCCGTCGTGGGGGGAAAGTGGAAGCTCCGGCTGATCTGCACCCTCTACGTGGACGGCCCCCAGAGATACAACGACCTGTTGAGAAAAACCGGCCCGATCACCAACACCATGCTCGCCGCATCCCTGAAGGAGCTGGAGACGGATGAAATCGTCTCCCGCACCCAGTATGCGGAGATCCCGCCCCGGGTGGAGTACTCCCTCACCGACCACGGCAGGGCCCTGTGGCCGATCCTCCACAGGCTGGCCCATTGGGCAACCGGCGAGACGTATGACGGAGATTGACACAGGGGTGAGACAATGAAAAGGACAAGCTATCCCATTTCCCGGGAGTTCTTTCCCTACAGCAGGTTCACGCCGCCCATCAGCAGGGACCATGCACGGCTTTGACGCCAAGGTCAACGCCCCGACCACCCGGAGGATGCTGGAGGCCCGCGGGGCCTTTCTGCAAAAAATGTTCAACACAACAGGAGGAGCAGAGAATGGAACACCCGATGGAGCTGATCCGCGCCCGCCACAGTGTGCGGCAGTATCTGGACAAAAGAATTCCTGAGGACGTCCGCGCCAGGCTGGACGCCTGCGCCGCCCGGCTGAACGCGGAAGGCCGCCTGCATATGCAGCTGATCTATGACGAGCCGGAGTGCTTCCGCTCCCGGATGGCGAAGTACGGCAGGTTTGAAAACTGCGCAAACTACATTGCCCTGGTAGGGGAGAGGGCGCCGGATCTGGAGGAGCGCTGCGGCTACTACGGCGAGCTGCTGGTGCTGGAGGCCCAGGCGCTGGGGCTCAACACCTGCTGGGTGGCCCTGACCCACGGCAAAAGCCGGGCCAAGATCAAGCCCGGCGAGACGGAGGTCATTCTCATTGCCCTGGGCTACGGCAAAACCCAGGGCTCGGCCAGAAGGAGCAAGCCGGCCGCCGCCGTGAGCAATGTCACGGCCGGCAGCCCCGACTGGTTTAAGCAGGGGGTGGAGGCGGCGCTGCTGGCCCCCACCGCCACCAATCAGCAAAAGTTCAGCCTGACCCAGGCGGGCGGCAGGGTGTCGGCAAAGGCGGGCCTGATCGGGGTGTGCCTGAAAATCGATCTCGGCATTGTGAAGTGCCACTTTGAGCTGGGCGCAGGCAAGGAAAATTTCAGTTGGGATATGGGAGGCGCGTAAAATGACACGGGAAGAAGCCGGCAAGGAGTACAGGATTTTTGAGCAGTTCAACAAGCAGTGGGCCCTGGTCACGGCGGGCAGTCCGGCCCGGTTCAACACCTGCACGGTCTCCTGGGGCAGCCTGGGGACGCTCTGGGGCAGGTCTGTGGCCACGGTCTATATCAACCCGGACCGCTACACCTGGGCGTTTTTAAAGGACAGCGACGTCTTTACCGTGTCCTGGTTCCCGCCGGCGTACCGGCAGGCCCTGGCCTATCTGGGGGAAAAATCCGGCCGGGACGAGGACAAGATCGCCACCGTGGGCCTCACCCCGAAACAGCTGGGCGATGGCATCACCTTTGCCCAGGCAAACCTCACCCTGGTCTGCCGCAAGCTGTACCAGGGGGAGTTCCGCCGGGAGGGGCTTGCAGAGACCATCCACCACGGCATCTATGAAAACTGGCGCCCGCACTGGATGTTTGTGGGCGAGATTCTGGAAGTGGAGGATCTGAGATGAGTACCTTAGTCGCATATTTCAGCGCCGAGCGCGGCAGAACCGCAGAGGTTGCCCGGGAGCTTGCCCAAAAGCTGGGCGCGGACCTCTTTGAGATCAGGCCCCAACAGCCCTACACGGCGGCGGACCTGAAATGGACCAACCCCCTGGCCCGCTGCAACCGGGAGAAGCTGGGCCGGAAGGACGTGCCCGTGGCCGGGCGGGTGGAAGAATTGGCCCAATATGACACGGTGTACATCGGCTTTCCCATCTGGTACGGCTGCGCCCCCAACGTGGTGAACACCTTCTGCAAGGACTACGACTGGACGGGCATCACCGTCCACGCCTTTGCCACCTCCGGCGGGTCCGGCATCGGGAAAACGGCGGAGAAGCTGGCACCCTACGTGCAGGGCGCCGCCTGGGTAGACGCCAGGCTGGTCCACAGCGCAGCGGAGCTGTAAGGAATTCAAACATAT
>CAMOKD010000127.1:0-2500 GCA_946617435.1 uncultured Clostridia bacterium
TTGCCGCACAGCCGGAGCAGTACGTCGCTGTCCTGCGCCGTGCGGGGCTGTCCATCCGTCAAATCTGCCGCCTAACCGGGCTTCCCTTCGGGATTGTAAGAAAATACTGAACACAAAAGGACCGTCCCCTTGTGTTCTGTTCGCACATGTTTGGGAGCGGAAATATCTGATTTTAAGCCTTGCAATTCCGGCAGTGTCCTGTTATAATCAAAACAGGCGAATAGTTTTGCCATACTTCATTCAGAAAGGATGCAATTTGTCATGAAAAAACGCATTATAAGCCTGGCTCTGGTACTGATTTTGGCAGTCAGTCTGCTGGCCCTGCCTGCCGAGGCCGTAACCCCCCAGCAGGCTTATAACCGGCTGAAGGATCTGGCCATGCTGGGCAGCCAGAACGGCAACGTCTACTCCTACGCCTATTCCCTCAACAACGGCAGCGAGATTCTGGAGTTTGTCTATGACACTAGAGACGGCATTGTGGCCATCTGCTACTATGACTCCAACGACACCTTTGACGTTGAGCTCTGGATTCCCCAGAACGCTGCTACTCCCTATGAGGGCTTCGGCGGGTTCAGCGCCTACGGCAAGTGCAACTTCACCCTGCAGCCCTCCACCTACACCACCTCCTCCCGCGTCAACATCACCAAGTACAGCTCCGGCGCCAACCTCTCCGGCCTGTACAGCGGCATCCAGGAGAAGCTCAACGAGCTGCTGGATATCACCAACACCCTCCTTTACCAGCTCTACAAGTGGAACATCACGGACCTGGGCTTCACCAAGTTCTACCGCCACACCTGGCACGCCTGGAATGACGGCGTGGTCACCAGACAGCCCACCTGCGTCAGCACCGGCGTCCGGACCTACACCTGCGCCATGTGCGGCAAGCAGGAGACCGAGACCATCCCGGTCAACCCCAACGCCCACAGCTGGGACGGCGGCGTTGTGACCACTCAGCCCACCTGCACCAACCCCGGCGTCAAGACCATTACCTGCCGCAACTGCCACACCACCACCACCCAGACCGTCCCTGCCAAGGGCCACAGCTGGAGCGTGAAGCAGATTCTCCGCCCCGCCACCGAGGATACCCACGGCAGAGCCTTCTACGTCTGCACCGTCTGCGGCAGCACCAAGGAGAGCGACCTGTGCTCCAGCGAGATCTTCATTGACGCCCCTGCCCGGGGCTCCTGGTCCCACAACCCCATCGACTGGGCGGTGTTCAACGGCATCACCAACGGCACCAGCTACAACACCTTCTCCCCTGACAAGGGCTGTACCCGCGGCCAGGTGGTGACCTTCCTGTGGCGTGCCGCCGGCAGCCCCGAGCCCGGCAGCAGCTACAATCCCTTTACGGACGTGGCCTCCACGGCCTACTACTACAAGCCCGTGCTCTGGGCGGTGGAGAAGGGCATCACCAACGGCATGAGCGCCAGCTCCTTTGCCCCCGACGTGATCTGCACCCGCGGCCAGGTGGTCACCTTCCTGTGGCGGTATGAGGGCCAGCAGCTGCCCATGAGCGGCTACAACGCCTTCAGCGACGTGCCGTCCAACGCCTTCTACTACAACGCCGTGCTCTGGGCGGTGGAGAACGGCATCACCAACGGCACCACCAACACCACCTTTGCACCCACTGCCACCTGCACCCGCGCCCACGTGGTCACCTTCCTGTTCCGTGACCAGGCAACTGCCGTGGGCTGAGCCGAATATAAAAAATGTGCGGACGTTTTGTCCGCACATTTTTTATACTAGAATGCAATAAAACGATTTCATCGTTTTATTGCATTCAGTATTATGCCATTGTGAAGCCGCCCTACAGGTCCAGCGCGGCGATGGTCTGCGCCAGGATGGCCTCGGGGTCAGCCCCGTCCAGATCCAGGCCCGCGGCCTGGATCAGCCGCACCTCCCGGATGCCGTAAAAGCTCTGCGCCAGGGCCTTCACATAGCCAAAGCCGTATTCCGTGGGCACAAAGGCGCCCCCTGCGGTGGTCACGTAGTACAGCGCCCGGGCCCGGCACAGGCTCTCGGGGGTGCCCTGGGGGGTGTAGCGGAAGGTGATGCCCGGCACGTTGATCTGCTCAAAATAGCCCTTGAGCGCCGCGGGGAAGGACAGGTCCCAATAGGGGGCGGCGATGACGATCCGCTCTGCGGCGGCAAACTGCCGGGCGGGGCAGAACATGGGGTGGTCGGTCCGGCCCCGGGCAAGAAGCCGGTCCCGGGCCTGAAGCCAGGCCTCGTCCGCCGGGGGCCTGTGGCCGGGGACAACCTCCTCCACGGGCCCGTCCAGCCGGGCCAATACCGCCCGGGCCAGCAGCAGGGTTCTGGATTCCGCCCGCACGCAGGCGTTGACAAACAGTGTGGTCATGTGGGTCACTCCTTTGGAAAAAACACCCTCCGCCCGCAGGGGGAAGCATAAAAATTGAGAATTGAAAATGGAAAATGGAGAATGGCGGAGTTTTCAAATTGCCATTTGAAAACATTTGAAAGATGCGGTTGCGGCTTGCAC